>NZXL01000003.1 GCA_002697705.1 Methanobacteriota archaeon | reverse complement strand
ATCAAGAATCAACCATAAATGATGGAAATGACATATACTACTCAGACTTTGTTTTGACAACTTATGTTAGAGATTATTCTCATGATTTTTCAGTTATTGACCCATCTTTTGGAACTCTTGCATCTTTTACACCTGCATTACCAACAATTACTATGCAAAGTAATGAATGGGCAAGTATTTCATCTACTGTAGACCAATTAAACACTGGAGACCTACACAAGATTGTTTGGAGAATTTATGAACAAAGCACCCCTAATGTCGACATAATTAATGGAGAAGAGCAATGGGTTGCACCACCTTTAACTTATACCGTTGAAACCAATACTAACCTATTAACAGAGACTGGAGATCTTTGTTATGAAGCTGAATTATATGTCGGTGCTAATGGCCCATTTGATTCGCAGAGTGCCTGCTGGGTACAAGCGACAATTAGTTCAACATCTGATGCGGATTCAGATGGCGTATTGGATAATTTAGATCATTGCCCATTTGATGCTGCAAGTAATGACATCGATGGTGATGGATGCGAAGACCCTCAAGACTCAGACCAAGATGGTTTGCCGGATTTGTGGGAAGTCGGATTTGGACTTGATCCTGCTGACCCTTCAGATGCTACAGCAGATGGAGATAATGATGGATTGAATAATTTACAAGAATTTTCAATTATGACAAGTCCAATAAGCGCAGATACTGATATGGACTCGGTCAATGATGGTATTGATGTATGTCCATTAGTACCAGGAATGGGTGTTGATGGATGCCCAATAGGTCCTGTAAATATGCCGCCAACTTGCGATATATTCTTCTCGATAGAGGCTGATGGACTAGTAGCTCAAGGTGATGCAGCATTACCAGGAATACTCCCCGGACAAGCAGGACTAACAATTGGATTACCAGAAGGGAACTACTACATAATTGCAGTATGTTCTGACCCTGAAGGAGATAGTGTGACAATCACTCTTAACAATGATGTAATAACTACTGGAGTATCTTCTGCTACTGCGGGTGTTTTGATATCAATAAGTGAGGAAACCAATGCCCAACAAACGCTAACAATAGATTGGAGTGATGGCACAAATTCACTTCAAACAACTGTCGATATTGTATTTGAAGAAGATGATAGTGGAGTAATATCTATTCCTGGATTTACATTTGTAATTGGCATACTGGCAATTATTTCTGCACTGATTGCACGTAAGAAATGATTTACTAATTCTGTAAAATTTTCTTTCGTTGGAACATAATTAATTTATTTGAAACTAGAGTACAATACGGTGAAGGCATGTCTAGAGATATGGAAATTGAACCGATTACAGTAAGTGGAGCAGCCAAAACATTTGGAATGGTTATTTTATCTGCATTATTGTTCTATTGTTGATTTTTGGAATTGAGTTTTTGTTTTTTTGGGAAATGGATTTTATCAAGTGAATTCTAATTACTTTGAATTGCTAATTTAATGAATCATTTTTTCCTAAAATCGCCACCAAGAAAATACTTTCTCAAGGTCGGATTATTTACTAAATTTGAACTAAATCTATTGACTGACCACCAGAAAAATTCTAGCGTCAACCAACAGATACCAAAGATGATTATGAATTCAATTAACGAAGAGACTCTAAATGCCAGTGAAATCAAACATGACACGATTAATGAAATCCCAACATCATACAATCTTCCAAGACACAACCAGAATCTGGCCATCCTTGTTAAGAAATTATTCATCAAACAGGGTAGATGAGGTCAGTATAAAAGTTAAATTGACACCATCAACGATTACGTAGGTAGTCTTCACCATACCATGACCATTGTTCCATAGTCCAGCCTGAAGGGAGTCCCTCCGGCGGTAGTGGAGGGTGGATTGCAGCAGTGACTGGAGCCATAACTGCTAATGGCTCAATATTAGTCATTACTGGTAAAAACTCAGAATTACCTAGAGATACTTTGGTCTTGTTACGTCGTGTTAGAAGTAAGCCAGCAATTCCAACTGAAATTAGAACAAATATCAATATTCCAATAATCAGTAGATTAGAACTCTCTTCTTCAATCTCAGATAAAGAAGCATCAAGTGGGAAGGCATCTAAGTTATCTCCAACACCATCTCCATCTGTATCTATCCAATCTAAGGAATCATTTGGAAATTCATCCAGAGTATCATCCCAACCATCACCATCGCTATCTAAACAACCAAATCTCTGTTTAGTCGAGTTACCAAATACATCAGGACATGAATCGGGGAAGTCACCATCGATTGCATCTCCAAAACCATCAGAGTCACTATCTAAGTATTGTGAGGCATTAGTTGGGAAAGAATCACCTGAGTCTGACCAACCGTCTCCATCTGAGTCTAAACATCCAAATACATCGAGAGTAGATGTCCCAAATTCTTCTGTACACCCATCTGGCTGGAAGCCCGATTGGTCATCACCATAACCATCATAATCAGCATCAGCATGTTGTGTGGGGTCATCTGGGAATGAATCAGCACCTGCACTTACACGCCAATATGTGTCAGCGTCTGACCATCCATCTCCATCGCTATCAGGACATCCAATTCTATCTTGAGTAGAAGTACCCGCTAAATTAACGCAGAAATCACCCTCGAATCCTTGAATGATATCACCAAATCCATCTCCATCAGAATCATACCATTGAGTAGGCTCTAACGGGAAGTCATCAATTACATCAGCAAAATTATCACCATCTGTGTCTATGCATCCCTTTGCAGTTCCGTTACTTGTCCCTACAACAGTTGGACAATAGTCATCTTCATCCAAGAAACCATCATTGTCGTCATCAAGGTCTTCACCTGCATCTTCACAGCCATCTCGGTCTAGATCTGTGGAAGTAGTAGATGTAAAGTCAAGGCGACTTGTTGGACAAGAATCCACTTCTGTATTTGCAACAATACAAAATGAATCTTCAGCAAGACCATCACAAATTGTATCATCATCATCATCTAAGTCTTCACCTGCATCTCGGCAGCCATCACGATCATAATCAGTTTGTGAAGAAGAAAGCCAAGCAATATCACCCTTTGGACAAGAATCTTTAGTATCAATCAAGTCATCATTATCGTCATCGAAATCTTCTGTGGTATCGTGACAACCATCCATGTCATGATCATTGAAGGTCGCTGAAGCCCAGTTTGTTCTACCTGTGGCGCATAAATCATTGTCATCTTCTACACCGTCATTATCATCATCTTGGTCACATGCATCTCCAAAGGAATCTCCATCGTGATTATTCTGTTGAGAGTTAGCAATAAGTGGGCAATTATCATCTTCATCCAAAACTCCATCTGTATCCATATCGAAATATGGGTCGATTCTAACAACTTGATCCTTGCCGTTATCAACATAGTAAAGATGCCCATCAGGACCAATTTCTAATCCCATAATGAAAGTCGCCGTAGTCTGTATTGTATCTATTTCCACTCCACTCTTACCATCATCAGATAAATCATAGGCAACTATCCGACCATTGCTGTTTTCTGAAACAAAGAGTGTGTCTCCGTCTAATGCGATTCCTGATGGAGCACTTAGGCCAGTATCTAGAACACCCCATTCCATGCCAGTCTTACGAGAATATTCGGCTAATGGCTCTAGTCTTGAAGGGTCATTCATAATATTTTGAGTACTAACTGATGTATCATCAGTATTAACCCACAATACACGATTGGCACCTGTATCAGCAATGTAAAGAATTCCTGAGTCCTTATCCAGTATCATGTGCCCAGGAATACCACCGTCTCTTGTCAATTGAATGTCTGAATAACGGTGAACAATTCCATCTGAATGGTCATCTTGACCCGTATCGTGGTCTACTTGGAAATCATAGTAAACAAGTTCTCCATAGTAGCCATCAAAGTACCAGTATGCATTTCCATTGTCATGAGCAATACCCATTCCGTCAGGAGATTCGTGATTCATATCGATATGGCTGCCCAATAACCCATTGCCATTATTTTGATTTTCAACAGCAAAGTGAGCAAGTGATGATGGCCAAAGTGTAGGCCCCATGAATTGATTTGGAGAGCCTAGGCCACAATATGTGTTTTGAGTCTCTTGAGCCGAACCCCATTGCCAGTCAAATTCGGGATGGTATGCACCAAAGGCAATTGCGCTGACTTCTTCCAAGAAGTGATTGCTGTTGGAGTCTTCTCGGTTCTCCGAGTATTGTGTATCAAGACCAGTATCATGTATGATAGAGATACTGTCATCTCCACGGTTAGCAATCCAAAGTTCGTCGGTTCGCCCTGGGTGGAATTCAAGGTCTCGTGGGTCAAATAAACCATCAGAAGAATCTGCAATTACTACTTCATCAAACCCGGTTCCAAATTGAGCCACAGTCAGTGATTCTTCTGATGCTTGAACATTAGAAATAAGAGAAAATAGCAAAATACTGAGAATAAAAACACTAGTCTGCTTACTCGCCATGAACTTTGGTAAAAAAATACTCTTTTGATACCTTGCATTAAATGGATAAACAAAACTGGATTTATTCCCATTCGATAGTACCCGGTGGTTTGTGAGTAATATCGTAGACCACGCGGTTTACTGCCCCTTTGACAGTGTTGGTTATTCTTGTACTAATTTTCTGTAAAACTGAATGAGGGATTTCAGAATATCTAGCCGACATACCATCCATTGATTGAACGGCACGGACAACGATTGTTTCTCCATATGCACGTACATCACCATGGACTCCGACACTTCTAACCGGTAGAAGGGCAGCAAAGTATTGCCATGGAATCTCCATAATACCTTCAGTTGCTGCTTTCTCAAACTCCTCTTCAACAATAGCACAAGACTCACGAACTACCGCTACACGTTCTGGTGTTAAATCACCCAAAGTACGTACAGCAAGTCCTGGTCCAGGGAATGGTTGTCTTTCAGCAACATTGATCTTTAAGAATCGAGCAAGTTCTCTAACTTCATCCTTGTATAAGTCTCGTAGTGGTTCAACCACTTCTAAAGTCATGTCTTCAGGAAGACCACCAACGTTGTGATGAGACTTGATTGTATCACGGACACCGCCACCAGATTCAATCCAATCGGGTGCTATAGTTCCTTGAACTAAGTACTTAGCACCACATTTCTTTTGCTCATCTTCAAAAATTCTAATGAATAATTCCCCTATTACTTTACGCTTTTCTTCTGGCTCAGTTACACCCTTGAGTGCCTCAAAGTAACGGTCTGCAGCCTTAACAGTAACCAAATTCTTGATGCCTTGATCTGCAAGTAATGCTTCAATTTCTTCAGTTTCTCCTTTGCGCATGAATCCTGTATCTACGTATACACAATGAAGTAAATCACCAACCGCCTGATTAGCAATAACTGCGGCAACAGTGGAATCAACACCGCCAGAACATGCGATAATAGCAACATCGTCAATAGTATTCTGTAATTGTTCGATGGATTCCTTTACGAATTCATCGGTATCAAACATTCAAGCGCCCCCATTAACCTCTCGGTCTTGGGCCTTTACTCTCTCAACTTGGTCGAGTTTGTTTTGCTTCAATGCCGCAGCATGATTTTCATTTTGAAGTGCTAACATTTGAACTGCAAGATATCCTGCATTGTCTCCACGGTCAACTCCAACGGTTGCTGCCGGAACTCCTGGTGGTAATTGGACAATGGATAATAATGAATCAAATGGCACTCTTCCACCGCATGGCACCCCAATAACTGGTTTTGTAGTCAATGCAGCTACTGCTCCGGGAAGTGCTGCCGCTAAACCCGCCATAGCGATGAATACCTTACATCCATCTGCTTCAGCATCGTGAATAATTTGTTCAACAAATTTTGGCGAGCGGTGTGCGCTTGCAACCCTTAATTGATAATCAACTGAGAATTGATTCAAAATTTTCGTACATTTTTCAGCAATCGGCATATCCGAGGACGAACCCAATAGAATAGTTACTTCCATGGGATTCTGCCGTCGCGGTAGGTTATTCAAGATGACTATTCATCTTCCTCAATAAAATCCTGCAAATCTAGGCCTAATGTTCTATAATCAAACCGATTACCTTCATGGATTCCAAAGATATCTAATCGCAGCACTAAGCCTTCAGTAGTCCTTGAACCATATATCTGAGCGAAACGGTCACCATCAAATCTTTTCAAAGCCATAGTATTTTGAGTGAAACGTGTTGAACGAATATCCCAGTCGACCATACTACCAGTTGGTAATGACCGTTTAGCAGACCACTCAAGTTGATAGATTAATCCAATGTCTTTGAAGATAAAATCCAATGAACGATAGATCATAATCAGAGCGAGAAACGAACTTAAAATCCCATATACTTCTAGCAAATTATTCGTTGCAACAAGAACCCAAGAAAATATAGCTAGAATACAAAAGAAAAAACCTGAAGCAATTCTAATTGAATTAAAGGCTCCTTGACGAGGACCTACAGCACTGACTCCACCTACGAGGAACAAAATTATTCCAATTCCGCCAGACCAAGCAATCCATTCTTCTCCGGTTCTGGTCACCATCATAATCAATGCAAAAACAATTGGTAAAATCCCCCATGATAATGGATAAAGAACCGCTTTGGGATTTGGCTTTAATTCGACCTTATTCCATCCGAAGGTTTCGGGAGATTTATCTCTCGCCCTAACCATATTGACCACTACTCGTCAAATGGATGACGCAAGCATAGGTTTCTTGCAGCATAAACTTCGTCAACTCGCCTTACTGGAGTTGTGATTGGGGCTTGATGGAGAGTTTCAGCATCTTGTTGAAGTACTTGTATGAATTCTTTTGCAAACTTATCTAAAGTGTCTCTACTTTCTGTTTCAGTAGGCTCAAACATCATACATTCAGGAACAACTAGAGGGAAGTAAACTGTTGGAGCCATGTATCCTTTATCCAAGAGGCCTTTGGCGACATCCATAGCAGAAATTCCATATTTTTCTTTAGCAGGCAATAATGAGAGAGTGAATTCGTGCTTGGCAACCTTGGTAGTAGCGCCGTCGATGAACATATCACTAATTCCTGCTTTTTCTGCCTCCCTATGTAATGCATGACGGAGGTAATTGGCATTCAACACCGCATGTTCAGACATATCTTTCAAGCCATATCCATAACGTCTGTAGTATGCCCAACAACGAACTACTGCTCCAGCATTACCGTGCCATTGCTGAACTTTACCAATACTATTTGCTGGCTGATACCAGCCATACCACATATCATCGACTGCAAATTCCTCATGACCACTTGAAATGGGTCTTTTCTTTACAATTGGACCTGGCAAAAACTCTGCAAGGTGAGATTTAACTCCGATAGGACCTGAACCTGGGCCACCGCCTCCATGCGGTTGACTAAACGTTTTGTGAAGATTGAAGTGTACAGCGTCAAAGCCCATCAAACCTGGTGAAGTTCTACCAAGAATAGCATTGAAGTTAGCACCATCATAGTACATTTGGCCGCCAACGGAATGTATGATCTCAGAGGCTTGGGAAATATCATTTTCAAATAATCCTAATGTGTTGGGGTTTGTAACCATCATCAATGCTACTGTATCATCAACTACCGCCTTTAGTGCATCAATATCGATTCTACCGTCTTCCAAACTTGGAATTTCGATAATTTCAAATCCAGCCATAGCAGCACTTGCTGGATTTGTTCCGTGTGCTGAATCAGGAACAATTACCTTTGTTCGTTGATCTTCTCCCCGACTTCTAAAAAATTCTTGAACACATCTTACGGCAGTAAATTCACCCTGAGCACCTGCTACAGGTTGCAAAGTAACTTGATCCATACCTGCGCAAATTTCTAACATATGTTGCATCTCATGGAAAATCGATAGAAGTCCTTGAAGATGATGCTCGGGTTGATGCGGATGAATCTCTGCAATTCCGGGCATTTGTGCAATTACCTCATTGACCCTAGGGTTGTGTTTCATTGTGCAAGACCCAAGTGGGTAAAATCCGGTATCAATGCCGAAATTACGACGTGATAGCCAAGTATAGTGCCTAACCATCTCGGGCTCTGAGAGTCTTGGCCACTTAGGTAAATTCTTACGAACTAAACTTGCAGGAAGAGAAACTGACTCTTTTGCCATGATTGTATCTGGTTGAGAATAACCCATTCCAGCACCGCCTGCAAAGTCGAATAATCTACTCATGCATTCACCCCCGCTGACCAAACTGCAATATGCGCAGCAAGTAATTCGATCTCTTTGGCAGATGTTTGGTCAGTGACTGTCACTAGTAGCCAGTTCTTACGTTCAGGATACCATTGACTCGCATCAAAACCACCTATAATTCCAACTCCATCCAGATAACTGAGGCAATTAGCAGCAGACGATGGAAGTTCAACAATAAACTCATTGAAATGAGTCCCTTGAGAGTGAGGTAATGCTATGGTTCCAATTTCTGATAACTTTTGCTTGGCTAGGTTACATGCAGTAATGTTTCGTAGTGCCAAATGGTTTAGTCCCTCAGGTCCAAGTAATGACATATGCATAGCACCCATAAGTGCAATCAAGGTTTCATTAGTGCAGATATTAGATGTTGCACGATGGCGTCTAATGTGTTGTTCCCTAGTTGAAAGGGTCAAGCAATAGGCTTCTTTACCATCAACGTCTATACTTTTACCAACTATTCTGCCAGGCATTAATCGGAGATAAGGTTTGGAGCAAGCAAATATCCCATAGATTGGCCCACCTGCAGTTATTGGACTGCCTAGAGGCTGGCCTTCACCAACCACAATGTCTGCACCATAATGACCAGGTGCCTCAACTAGACCAAGAGAGATTGGTTGAACTCCTACAATCAATGCGGTATTATCACCAATAATTTCCTTAAGTTGAGGATATCCACCATCTAGTAAACCTAGAGGATTTGGTTGCTCAACATATACTCCACAGGAGCCAGCAGCTTCTTGAGCACTGGATAAATCAATACTTCCATCCGAATTATGGCTGATATACTTGATTGTGATACCTGCACCTTGACAATAATTGGTCATAACTGAGATTCTATCTGGAGGAGTTAATTCAGAGATATATACTGTATCCTTCTGTTCCGCTTTACGATTGTGAACCCTTACTGCGCAGGTTAATGCTTCAGCAGCAGCAGTTGAACCGTCATAAAGTGATAAATTAGAGATTGGAAGACCAACTAATTCTGAAATCAATGTTTGAAATTCCCACATGGCTTGTAACATTCCTTGACTTACTTCCGGTTGATACGGAGTATAAGATGTCAAAAATTCTCCACGAGTGATCAACTGGAAAACCGATGCTGGAACATAGTTTTGATATAATCCTGCACCCAAGAAAGAAACCGATTCGGTCATGGCCATATTTGAGCCTAATAGCCTTCTTGCGTCTGCTATAATTTCTTCTTCAGATTGGGGGGGTGGTAAATCTAGAGGTTCATTCATACGTACTTCTAATGGAATATCTGCAAATAAGTCATCCATACTAGACATGCCCATTGATTGAAGCATTTCTAATTCTAATCCTCGATTTGGTAACTGGTCAACCATCTAATAACCTCCTTGGACAATTTCATCCATGCGCGTAACGACCATAATATTCCCTCTTAATCTCAAATAAATGGTGGACGTACAATAACCGCTCGAACTGACTTTCTAGGACTGGCAACTACAAGTACTTCGTCGCCTTCTTTTACCCCGCTAATATATCCAATGCCGATTCCAGTATTCTCCAAACTTGGCGCAGGTGCACCTGAACTAAGTTTACCTATACTACTGCCCTGTAAATCATGAACTTCTTTACCTGGCCTAGGTAAAGGGCCCTTCTCTAAGTAGCGAATACCCCACCATCTAGCATCATCTTCATGATGGCTAATTACACGGTCTTTCCCCACGAAATCGTGTTCTAAATCAAGACCAAATGGAACATTTGTTTCCCATGTATCACGAGCTAAGAACGGATCACTAGAATCAAGTTGTGGCCAAATAAAATCTACACCTGATAGCAGGTATCCTTTTTCTAGACGGAGAGTATCTCTTGCTCCAAGCCCCACAGGTGTGGCACCTGATTGTATCAGTTTTCGCCAAAGAACTGGTGCCTCGCTATTAGGAATAAAAATTTCATAACCGGATTCGCCTGTATATCCAGTCCCTTGGATCCATCCAGTTACATTATGTTGGTTTTCTGTTAAATTTTGCCAGCGGAATCTTCCAACATGGTTGTCATCACCTAAAGCCTCAACTAAGATGTTTTTTGAGTCGGGACCCTGAAGTGCTACAATCGAAAAATCATCAGATAAGTTTTCTAATTTGACCGAATCGTCGCTAGGTAGTTTAGAATTAAACCAGTCCCACATAACTCCAATCATCGAAGCATTAGGCACGCCTAGTATCTCACTATCTGACACTACTGCAAATATCATATCATCAATAATGAAACCATCATCGTCTAGAAAATGGGTGTATGCACAACGAGACGGTGTGATCGATGTCACCTTTTGAGTTGCAATACTCTCTAACCATTGTTTGATATTAGGGCCTGAGAATTTGAAAACACCCATGTGAGATACGTCAAATAATCCAGCACCACTTCGAGTAGAAAGATGCTCTTCTTTGATATTACTATACCAAATAGGAAGTTCAAAACCATGGAAGTCCACAATATTTCCACCCAATGAAACATGCTCATCGTATAGTGAGGTTCGAACCGGCTCATTCCCGCCCATGGTTATTGGAAAACTAGACACTCCTTAAACTCAAGTAAAAAAAAGAATTTCTAATTCAGTTGTATGATGGTATACCTGAGATTATTTCCAAGGCGTGATATTTGACTTTTTCAATCAATGACTCGATAATTTCCTTATCCACGGCGGGATTAGAAATAACTGGCCTGAGGACTATTTTGTCATCCACATTGGAACGACTGACTATTATTTCACCCTCTTTTAGCAATCTATTTCTTATCTCCATGTTTAACATATTCAAGTCATCGGTTCGTGAATTATCATTATATCTAAAGCAGACATTAGTCCATTCCCTATGTGAACACATCTCTAAATTTGGTTCTGCAATGATTCTTTCTTCTAGATAATCTGCCAAGCCGCAATATCTTTCGACCATTTTAGCCCATCCTGAATCTCCAATCTCTCTCCAAGCAAGCCATAATTTAAGTGAATCATTTCTCCTACCGCATTGTAAGGAAAAACGTCCTAAATCAATATCTTTAGTTTCATCATGAAACAAATAGTGAGCTACATCTCCGTGAGAACAAACACTGCTCAAAATCTTTGGATTCTTAACTATGAATGCACTACAAATCAGTGGCATGCCCATCATTTTATGGGCATCCCAACAAATACTATCTGCTAATTCAACTCCTTTCATTAATTGTCTCTTCTTTGAGGAAAACAGACAACTTCCACCCCATGCAGCATCAACATGTAGCCAAATCGATTCACTATGTGCAATTTCAGCAATCTCATCAACTGGATCAAAAGCACCTCGAACTGTAGTACCAGAGGTTGCAATGATGCAAAAGGGAACGAAACCATTAGCACGACTTCGAGCGATTTCTTCCTTTAGTGAAGAAGATTTCATTCTTCCTTTTTCATCACAAGCAACTTTGATTACATTTTGATGGCCAATACCTACAACATTAGCAGACATCAAAACCGAGTAATGAGATTCACTGGAAACAAATGCAACATATTTACTGCCATCAAAACCGATTTTTGATGATTGCGGCAAGATAGACTGTCTAGCACATAACATGCCGAGCATGTTTCCATTAGAACCACCGGTGGTCATAGTACCAAATCCTTCTGCAAAACCAATAAGTTCAGACATCCGCTTGATTATAGTCTGTTCAATTAATGTGGCAAGTGGTGCAAGTTCATATGTATACATCGACTGATTAGTCAATGCAGATATTACCTCGCCGGCAAAAGCTGTAATGTTTAGACCACCCCAAAGTGGGTTCATGAATTCACCACGATTTGTCTTCACGCATTGTTTTAGAAACTCATCGATGTCGTCCATTACTGATTGTGGGCCTAATCCCTCAAGCGGTAATTTCAGATCCGTTGTCTTCGAACGTGACTCTGGAGTCATGAAGTCAAGCGTTTTTTTGGATTTGACATCACTTGAATTGGCATAATTGACAATTCTATCTGCCAGGTTATCGATGAACTCCTCAAGAACCATAACCTCTCCTCAAGCCTGCTAATCCATTCAAGTCTTAGTATTATGCTGTAATATGCTAACTTAATAGTAATAGCATTGCATTAAAATGATGATAATTTAATTTGAATTAATTATTACCCGAAATGCATTAGCGCCACTAAGAGTCAATAATTAGAATAATAGGGCTTTTTTTAAGATAAATTATGCAATTTCATTTTATCGTTCAAAAAGAACTTCAATACTGATGAAAAATGTCAATAAATAATTCTGAATATTAGATTTTAACTCTAAAACGTCATTCAATTTGCATAAATGATTAGTAACATTGAATAGTAATACCTACTAACACGTAATATGCTAGGAGATGTGGGAAGTAAATGGCTCGATAGATTACACCAAGATGTTGCAAAGGATTTACGGAGCAAGGGTTGGTCTCAGGCTGAAATTGCTGACATTCTTGGCTCAACCCAAAGTACAATATCACGCCATATTCAAAAACCTACTATTCCGTTAGCGTCTTCAGGGGATGAAGCAATTGTGGATGCATGGTCGAGCGAACTATCTCAAGCATTGAACTCCATTGGACCTAAGGGCGAAATTGTAAGACAAAGACTGGTGGTAGAATTCCAATTCAAGGGCAACCATACAATTCGATTTGACAAGACCTTGACAGGATTAGATCTAGATCGAGGGCAAGAACAAAGAGCATTGCTTAGAAGACTGGAGTGGGCCATTGGTAGACTCGATTCTAAGAGAATCAAACATGTAATGCCTGCGGTTGGAATGAATATTGCATCATGTAATAAGGGCGCTAGAGACGTTTCCCAAGTTGCAGCATTCCCAGGTAAGATTTCTATTGTTGATGATAAATTGCGGCATCATGAAACTCCAAGTTTTGGTGTTTCCAGCCACCTTGCAAGTTTGCTATTACAGGCACACATTATGAATGAGGCCAAGACTTCAATAATCAATATTAATCCAATGAATGGAGATAAGAAACTTGAACAAAAGGAGATTAAGCAAATGTGCGATCAGTTAGGATATTCATTTGCACTTTCAAGTAAAGGTAAAATCTCGGGCTCTCACAATAAATTGGATGTTATTTTGGATACTGGAGATTTTGGATGGGAGCCAAGTATGTACATCCTTGCTCATAACCCATTAGAATTGATAGATAGAACCCACCAAATTGTTGCTTCTTTGGAGATTTGAATATGAATTTTAAATTATTTGCCATGATTTTAATTTTGATTTCTTCATCTTTATCTGGTTGCCTAGAAGATGAGGTTTTAGAAAATGAGATACAAGAATGTGTGACATTACCGGCTGGGCATGATGGTGATGGAAAATTAAGAATTCTAACATATGATGTATTGGCTCTTAGTGACACGATGATTGAAGGATTTGAATCATCTACTGGAATCGAAGTCGAATTTATCAAAGAAACGGATTCCGGTGGAATATTAGATCAAATGATGTTAACCAAAGAAGCCCAACAAGCAGATTTAATGATTGGTTTAGACAACTCATACTTACAAACTGCTGTTGATAACTGCTTGCTACGTGAAACACTATTCACTCAAAATCCACAATATCAAAATATTTCCTCTTCTGCTTTGGAACCTTATCAAGGTAAACTTGCAATCCCATTTGACCAGGGAGATGTTTGCTTGAACTATGATGAAAACTTTGTCGACGGAGAAAATGTATCTGTGCCAACATCTCTATGGAACTTGACTGAGACACAATGGAATGGAAAGACTGTTTTTCCATCCCCTCTTTCATCATCCCCTGGAAGAGCATTTATGTTAGCAACTATCGATTATTTTGAAAATGATGAAGATAACCAAACCGACGCATTTGACTGGTGGGGAAAAATGGCAGATAATGGAGCTACCTTTACCTCAGGTTGGAGCGAAGCATATGAGACACACTACACAGGAGGATTTGGTGAATCTACAACTGGCCATATCGGAGATTCACATCTAACTGTTTCTTATTGTCATTCTCCAGGAGTTGAAGCATTTTATAGTTCGAATTGGACACATTCAACTAGTCTTCTTCTACCAAAATCATCATACCATCAAGTAGAATATACTGGAATAATAAATGGTGCTGCAAATGTTGCTGGTGCTGAATTATTTATTGAATACTTACTATCTGATGAAATCAATACTTTGATGCCAGAAAATAATCTAATGTATTCTGTGCTCAAGAACTCTAGCCTTCCTGAAACTGATGGATTTAGATTTCATTCTGATATAGCCACTCAAAATGCTGAAATGCCATTGTCTCGAATTGAACTCAACATGGAAATATGGCTATCGAATTGGAAAACCTCTACTCAGTAATGAGGATATTACATGCTAACCGGCAAACAGAGAAATATCATTTACAGTTCAGTACAATGGACTGTTATACTATCCTTTGCTTTAGCAATTGTTTTGCCGTTACTATACGCCATAATGAGATTAGAATCCGTGACTGGCATTAGTTCACTAGAATCAATAATCACTTTTTTCGAACAACCTTTACTGAAAGAGGCATTAAGGTTCACAATATTAGAATCTATTTTCTCTGTGGTTTTAACTTTGATAATTGGTTTACCTCTTGCATGGCAATTGGGCCGATATGAATGGAAACATATCTCGATTATTCGTTCACTTTTATCGATACCATTTGTGATGCCAGCAATAGTTGCTGCTATGGGTTTTTTAGCATTGATTGACCAAGGTGGACCATTGCAAAAATTAGGTATTGACTTGCGTAGTGAGAGTGGATTTATCGGCGATATTTCTTCATTGACTGGGTTTGAGAATTCTGGTCATTTCATAGCTTTGATAGTCGCTCATGCATGGTTTAACATCTCTCTTATTGTTCGCATGGTAGAGCCGACATTATCGACAATGGATCCAAGGTGGGAAGAACAGATCCGTTTACTTCCTGCAGGTAGTACACGATTAGGACGTGTGAAGAATCTCTGGTTACCATTCATTGGACCTGCAATAGCATGTGCATCTGCGCTATGTTTCGTATTTTCTTTTACCTCATTTGCTTTGGTAAAATGGTTAACTCCAAACAATTCGACACTTGAATCACTAATGGCTGATTCAGGTGGAACGGCAGGGATATACAACTACAGAGTAGATACTAGTGAAATTGTATTAGCCATTTGTCTTGTACAATTAATAATATTAGTCACAGCATTAGGTTTGACTTCACGATTACAAAGAAAGCATTCTTTGAGACATTCAATGGTAAGTGAATCTAGTGCTAGGAGCACTCGTGGAAAGCCAACTTTAGTTGGTAAAATGATTATTTTATTCGGCCTTATTTTCACTTTACTACCATTAGTTCTAGTAACCATTTCTTCATTTATAGTTCGAACAATAAATGATGGAAATATTTCCAATAAATTTACTTTTGATGCCTGGAAAGCAGTTTTTGAGGGCGACAACTCTACTGTAGGATTACAAGAAGCACTGAGTAATTCGTTAATTTATGCTGTTATAACTCTCATTTTCTCGATTACTATTGGATGGGTAATGGCTTCTTCAATCAATCGCTTGGAGAAATCTGGAAACAATAAGTTAGCAAAAATTGTTGATTTCATAAGTTTAGCACCTCTGGCAATCTCAGCAGTTATGATTGGTTTGGGAATATTGCTAGGAATACTTAGGTGGAGTCCTTCTTTATTCAATTGGTTCTTAATACCGGTTCTACCTCATATTTTACTAACGACACCATTTGTTGTAAGGATAATGCTTCCAGCAATTAGAAGCCTAGATGATTCATTTGAAGAACAAGCGAAGATGTTGGGGTTATCACCGTTCAAAATTTGGCTTCATTCAAAATTGAGTTTCCTACTCGGACCTCTTGCAGTAGCCGGTTCATTGACAATTGCATTCTCGCTAGGCGAGTTTGGAGCTACTTGGATTTTAGTCCGCTCAGGTTCATGGGATACACTTTCAATTCTTGTCGATCAGTTGATGAATCAACCTAAATTCAATCCTCTAGTCTACCCTATGGCAATGGCAAGTGCAACAATACTAATGATTCTTACATTCGTTCTATTCTTACTAGCTGAAAAGGTTAGACCAAGTGGCGAGGGAAGTGGTTTTTGATGGCGAAAAGTAAAGCAAAAGAAGTGATTTCAATAATAAATTTGAATAAAGATTTTGATGGTAAGAAAATTTTTAGTGGACTTAATCTCACTGTTGAAGAAAATCAAATTATTGCGATACTTGGACCCAGTGGATGTGGAAAAACTACTATGCT
>NZXL01000002.1 GCA_002697705.1 Methanobacteriota archaeon | reverse complement strand
TTCAATATTTACTGACACAATTCTAGCTCTTGAATTAAAACATCTGTTCATATACTACTGAGTTAATGTATTCTCATGGCACTAGAGTGTAATATTGGTGCAGCAGGAAAAGCTGCAAGGTTGAGATTGGGTCTTCTAGGAGTCGCTGGTGGAGTAGCATTAGGAATTCTAACAGCGGTAGGATTTCTCCCCTCTATAGCTTGGTGGGGCGTCTTAGGAAGTATTGCCGGTGGTTCTTTCGCTATATGGGAAGCAAGAGCTGGCTGGTGTATTGTTAGAGCAATGGGATTCCAAACCCCAGTCTAATTTATTCAATCGATTCAATTCTCAAGTTAGAACTTCGAGAAGTCTGTCTTGTTCAGCGGCCAGTCTAAGTTCCATTGCGATTCTTCTACCGCTTGACATAGGTTTTCTCCATGTTGCATTACCATATGGGTGGCCAACACTAACGTGAACATTTGTTCCACCGCCTAAACGAGGTGCAACATCATAAATGTAGTAATTCATATCTTTGTCAATACAAGTTTGTAAGCAGAATGGGCCAATAATTCCAGGGGCGTAATGTTCCTTACTTGCTGTAATAAATTTCTCTCCAAGTTCAAATGCCTTTTCTAATAATGATTCTCTAATTGTAGCAGTATTGTGTCCAACGACAGTCATTTCAGGAATTTGCTGATGAATAGGCATAGTCATTTGTTGAGGCGCTGGCAATCTAACATGTCCATCAAGAGATGATTCAAATCTCCAGTCTACTCCAAGCAGTTCGAGTCTTTCTCCTTCTTCAGCAAGTGGGCTATAGAAAAAGTTCAAATTGAACACAGGTCCAATAACATACTTCTCAATTCTTGCACCTTCGAGTGATTCTTGGTCAATGACTCCTTCAGCAAGTAGAGATTCTGATTTTTCTACATATTCAGCATAAGATGCACAAGTAAAGAATCCACGTTCAAGTTTCTTTTGAGCGTGATGAAGTTTTACAATAACTAAACAATCAATATCTTGAGGATCTTTAATTGCTTCTGGATATGGTAATCCTGCTTTGTCAAGAATCCAATAATAATCTTGTTCCTCAGTTCTCTCTTCCATTCTTAGCATATTTCTTGAACCAAAGAGTGGCACTTTGAAGTTATTTTCAACATCTTCGATAGTTGAGTAGGAGGTAAATGAACGGTTTGGGACATATACTACATTTCGCTTTCGCATTTCGGATTGTAAGTCAGCATTCATCACATCATTGAATGAATTTAGAACGATTGCTTTGTCAACCATTCCTCTAGTGACTCTTCCTGAACTGGATCTATGGGTTTTGAAGTAATTGGCATATGTCTTGTGCCTTCCTTCTTTACAATACGCAACAGTAGGGAATCCTTCTTCGATTGCACCGTCACATATGTCTAATGCAGAATGAGATGCAGTCATTCCGATTCTTAATTTCAAACGGTCATAATCCTCTACTATTGCAGCAATTTCGTCATTGGAAATCATAATTTATGCCTCCCCTTATATCTGCTGTTTTGCCGAGGGTCTTTGATTCCTACCGTTGAAAAATCAGTCAAATTTTTGCAGTTGCATCAATTCTTCGGTAGACAGAGTATCTCCGGACATCAGTTTGCTCATCAAGTCTTGAACCTCGACTCTTGCATCCTTTCTCTTGCCGCCACCAGTAGAGCCTTTCATTGCCCCTAGTATGTCTTGAATAGAGTGTAGGCATCTTAGTGAGACGATATACAAGTGATGTGCTTTATCGGCTTCTTTCTTTGAGCGACGTAATTCACGGTGGCAAGATTCAGCCTTTTCCCTCTGCTTGTCAACTTCTTTGTTCCACTGTAGCATCAATTCGTGTGCTTCTTGAGCAGCTTGAGCCGCTTTTTGAACTTCTTCGTGAGCAGCATCTTGTTCTTCAACAGCAACTCTTAGAGTATCTCTAGCGCCCTTTAAGTCATCATTTGAGTCTTCAGCCTTCTTCATTTTCTTTAGTTTTGAAGAAATCTCTTTCAGTCTATTCATGACCTTAGTTTCGTTTTTTCCAGTGTGTTGACCACGCTCGAATTCTGATTCTAATCGATTTAGTTCACGAGAAAGGGATTGAACTGTTTCAGGTCTGTCACGACCTCTTCGTCCACGTCCGCCTTCAGTAGGTGCTTCAGCAGGTCTTGACTTGTCGATTATTGCCTTTGCTTCACGAACTTTGTTATTCGCTTCTTGTCTTGCATTTTTCTTTTCACGAACCAATTCATTCATTTGTTCACGAATTTCTCTTTGCTCCTTGACTTGGACAATTAGTTCACGAACTTCTGAATTAAGTTCGTTTCTGGCACCAGTATTCTCCTTGGTTTTTTGATTCCACTCATCACGTGTTGTACGATATTTTGTTGCTTTATCATCTACCATTTTTCTTCTTTCTTCGAGAATACCTTTCATTCCAGACATAGTTTTACGCACCTGTTCACATAAGATTCCCATCTTACGCTGACTGTGCGACCAATATCCCCCATTTAATGCTTGATATTGACATTTAGATAATTATGTTAGTAAAAGTCTATCTAAATCGTATTAATTAGATATTCATTGAGTCGCTGTGTTGCGTTTTCTAGACTTTTTCTAATCATTCCTAAATTACATGAATGCTCACACCAAGTAACGAGGCGGTGACCAACATCTAACTGTTCGACAATCAATATTGCCTTTTCACTAGTGACCGTGATACGAGAGAACTTATCTTTAGTTCTAATCAAGTCCGCGATTTTGGAAATTTGTTTAGATTGTTCAAGATTCTCTTTTGCCTCAAATAAAAGAAAACCTTCCTTATCAACTAGTGCGGCATTTATTATTCCACTTACTCTAGTCAAGTCAGATACTATGAACTCCTCCATATATTCATCTTGTTAGAGGAAGGGCATAACCTTTGACATACTTTTTTGATCAATCTGCCTATAAATCGCCCCTCATCATGTATCCATGTTCGGTCTTGTAATACAAATCAATACGTCTAATTATTTCCATGCCCCTTACTCTATAGAAATTTTGAGCATCGATATTTGAACATTTTACTTCTAATTGAACATGTTTTTTACCTTGATTTTTCATTTTTCCAGTCATGAATTTCCAAGCATTACCACCATATCCCTTCGATTGAAATGTTTTGTCTATGACAAATGCTAATACCCTTACAGAATCTTCCATGAATGGCTTACACCATAATATGCCTTTTAGAGAAGAGGCTTTTGGATAAGTGGACCTATCTATTAGCATCAAATTACCATCCCACTCTGGGATTGCTAGATTGATTAATGAAGAATCCTGGTAGACTTCTTGAGTTTCAGATAGGAATAGATCAATTATCCTTTGACGCCATTGCAAAGTCATAGATTCGGGTTTAAGTCCATACACCCATTGGATGTCAGTCATTTTAAGGCCTCACATTCCTTTTTTGGAGCGCCCTCGATTTCCACGGTGTGGTGAAAAATTCTTTTTCTTAGATTTTTTCTTTTTCTTACTTGTGCCATTTTGTTGTCCATTAGAAATGGAAGAAATCCCTCCGCTATTTAGCAGAGTATCAAGGTCTGAAAGTGATAGTGCTCCCCCAGACGCGGCTCTAGATTTCACTTCAGCGACATTAACATTATTTCTTCTTTTAGAGTAATTCTTCTTATTTGAACGATTATTATGACGGGTTTTTTGGCCACCTTTCTTACTGGAGATTCGAATCCAAGCTTCAAGACGACCAATCTCTCGCTTCAATTTTCTTTTCTCAGTATGCATAGGGTTCATCTCAAGAAGTAATTTGTGAGCTAAGTCATCAAAGTTAGCAAAATCTCCAAATAAATTGACTTCAGTTCCACTTTCTTTTACATTCTCCAATTCAAACAGGGCATTCTTTTGCTCACGTAATAATTTCTTAAATTCATTATGAAACTCTCGAGTTTTCTTAGAGTGTTCATGCATGCTTTGTAATTCGAAGAACCAAGAGAATAATTCTATTTCTTTTTGCAATGAAGGGGTTCGCATCAAGTCAACGTCTTCTGTTAAGCGCTTGAAGACTTTAGACAATTCGTTTTCAATCCAGTGAACAGGAATGTAGTTATTATTTACTTCATCTCTTTGTTTCTTTACCTGTTCAATTTTCGCCCTACGAGGTTTGAGTGTATTAGCAATTTTATTTTCTTCTCTTTGCAACTCTGCATTCTTGCGTAATGCCTTAGACATTTCAATTGCATTTTTCCTTTCATTATTTCTAATTTCAATTTCGGATTCCAGAACTGATAATTCACTTTGTAAATCCTCCAACATGTCTTTGACATCTTGAGCAGGCATAATTCTTAAGTCTTCAAACAAGTCAGTATTTGCGGAATCATTTACTAATTCTGGGAATTTAGTTTCGGTAAGTTTTTTCCAATCTCCACCCTCAGTTAGTATTTTGAAGGCACGTAAAAATTCTTCACGAATATCCATTGCACCTTCTGGTCTTAAAACTCGACTAAGGTCATGCATGGTGTCAAATGGATCTTCAACAGGAAGGCTGTGTTTACCAAGTCTCACGTTCTTATCATCGATTACAGCTTCAATTATAGATGGTTTTTGTTGTTCCCATTTTTTACTCGAGCGAGAGATATTTTCACCAGAACGTATGGATAAAACATTTTCATCCCATGGCCAATTCAAAGCAAATGATTCAAAGAAATTTGACAAAAGTTCTCCAACACTTTGCGAATTATTTTCCTTAAGTAATTTCTTTGGTTCTTCACTCATTGTTAGGTCATACTCTGTCCCTTCTATGATTTTCATCGAGCGTTTACCGTGTTTCTGAATATTTGGCACTACTGGAGGGTTAGTGGTTTGTAATGATTGTAATGCTATAAATGTCCATGCATATGATGAGAATGTTCCGAAAGCAGCATTACATATCCCTCTGTGTAATGCCCAATGTTTGATAGCTAGAATAAATGGACGAACTCTTGAGTCACAGTCATTGTATGATCTGAGTAATTTAGTATTGTATATGGCTAGACTGTTATTGATTGAAATATCAATCGGGATTTTACTTCTTTGGTCAATAAATTTTACAATTGGAACTTTGGCATGAGAAATCAAAGTTACGTCTTCCATTCCATCATCACGTAACATTCGTGCAATTTTATTCAAAACCTTCTTTGGTTTTTCACCATTAAACTCTAGGCATAAATCAACATCTCCATTTTTCAATCCTAGGCCAGATTCGGAAGACCCAAAAGTTGTTAATTTTGAGCCTCGGAATTTAGAATCAAAACGCCTCTTAAGATGATTTATTATACCATCTCTGCGCTCAGATAGTTTTTTAGAAATTTCTTGTTCTGAGGTCAATTCTAGTATGTCCTTTGATAACTGTTCATTTACTGAATCAGGAATAACTTGGGATTTTTCCAAACTATTCGTAAGTGATGAATGTGTTAGAGGCCACTTGGCTTGTTGAGATGCGGTAAAACCGGTTTCTTGACAAGTTTTTGACATCAATTCTTCCTCCTTGATTTCTTATTGCCTGAATTTTGTTTCATCAAAGAACGACTAGACAGGCCTCCTTGTGAGACTCTCTTGGAGTCCAATAATAATTCACTAAAATCTCCGGTTAATTCAGCACTCCAAAATTCAATGGCAGAATCACTCTCTTTTTTACAGCGTGCTAATTTTGTATAGCGCGATTCACATCTTCTTCGATGAGATTCATTTTCAAGCCAGATACTCTGTACTTTATTATTCTCTTTTGAGAGTTCCATCAACGCAATATGGGCTTTTTTACCTGCTTCGAGTAATTTTTTGGCATTTTTCCTCATTTCATCTAAATCATCAGAAATTTCTTTTGATTCGACATTTTTAGATGCCCAATTTTTATGCTCATCAATTTCTGTTTGCAAATTTTCGATATTTAGTAAAGAATCTTTGTCAGATTCATCATCTAGTTTTTCTATTTCAATAAGTTTGGTGAATTGGTTGGTAGAATTAGCATCGGAAAGAATTTTTAATTTAGCAATAATTTGATTTGCAGAAGTTTGTGCTTCATCACGCTCTTTTTTGAGGTTTGATACTTTAGAAATTAAATCATCTCTTTTGGCTCTAGAATCCTTAGCTAGATTAGCAGCAATTTGCCTTTCATCTTGGCGTTTTGCCATTTGCGAAGGCAATGAATCCACGATCTTTTCACGACGATGCAGAATCGCTTTCGCCAAGAATTCTGGCGAAACTGCGAGCAAGTCTCGTGGAGTCATACATCCGGGCCAGTTTTCAACCTTCAATAAACATGGCGCAGGAGTCCTTTTGGGCGAGAAGGTGAATAACCCCCTAATCTTAGGACACATGTGGGCGTAATTGATAGGGGGTCTAGGCTCTGCTACATGTTGGTGATTATTTTGCTGATATGTCCTTCATATGTGCCATTTGTCTCTGCAAGTTCCGATGGCATTTCTATTGATGCTAATACCATTTCATTGACAGATTTCGATAAAATTGAGCAATCTAATTATCAGTTAGAATTTGATATTGAGATTATTGGCACTCCAAGCGAGCCGACCTCTTTTGTCAACGTTTCTTTTGTCATGGAAACTATTTCAGGAGTGGTAATATCAACTACGATTCAAAACTATTCGTTGAGTGCCAGTGAATCAATCCAAGTTTCACATAATTTCTCCGAGATTCCATTTGGATATGTTGTTATTTTAGTTTCCATGAGTGGAGATGTTGCATCATCAAGTCCAACACATGTTTCTTCTTTTCAAAGAACTTTGCAGAGGTTAAATCCTTTGAATATTTCAGTTGGCCAGAGTGATTCAATTATTATTGAAGGAATTGATTCTCTTGGTCAAAACACGGGCAATCTATCAGTCAATGATGGAGATTATATTCAACTACAAATCCCTGTCATAAATGATGGAGATTTTGATTGGAGTGGTTTTGTGACCGTAAATTTAAGCGATTCTAGTGGCTTTGAGAATACTACTTCACAATTATTTTCTGTAGATGCAATGCAAACCAGCATCTATTTTTTCAATTCAACTATAATGATGAATGAAGGTCAAATAAGCATTCATATCTGGTTAAACAATTCAGGCGATGGAGATACATCTGATGAGAGTGCAAATTTCATCTCATCAATCAATCCGCCACCATTGCCAATAATTTCTTTACTTTTAGAGGAAGTAACCGCTGAAATTATTGCAGGAGAAACAATGACGTGGAATCTTAGGGTTTCGAATTCTGGTGAAGTAGGGTTTGACGGAAATATATCTTGTGAATTCGACCAATTTCTAATTGTAAATGATAGTTTGATTCTTGATTCAAATTCAGAAGTAAATATCTCAGTGTCTACAAGTGCAAGGCCTGGTCAACTTTCTTGTGAGGTTTCCAACGATAGAATTTCTCACACCTCTCAGTCTGAAGCTAATCTCACTTTGATGGTTGAATCTGCTGAATTTGAAACTGCAGGTGGAAGTGTTCCTGCTAAACTCATGGGTCCATGGCATGAAGGAGATGATGTTAGATTATCGATACTTGTTCGAAATCATGGCAGCAAATCTGGTAATGTCAAGATTGTATGTGAAGTTGCAGGAATTACTTATGCCGGAGATTCGATTCAATTAGGAGTTGATGAAGCTGGAGAGATTTTTGTTGATGTTCCTATGATGGACAGTGGGCTACAAATGCTAAATTGGAGTTTACAATCTACTGATGGTTCTATTGATCCAGGTTTGTTTGGTGATTTGAATATCTCTATAGCGGAAAGGCAAACAGTGGAAATTTCGATTCCAAGAGTTTCTTGGGATGAACAGAACGGGTTGTCTTTTGATTGGGGGGTAAATCTTTCAGATGGAGTACAACGTGATGTTAGAGTGAGGCTTGGATATATTGATTCACTTCAAGAATCATACCTTTTGGATACTATTATGTCACTTAGCCCTGGTCTTACAGAAGGGACTCTCGATTTAGGTTTCATAGATGCTGATAAGGTAATTGTTAGAGCTAATGAAGATAACTGGGTGGCAGGATTTGGTTTTACCTCTCTGAGCGTTAACACTCCACAAGAGAGGCCGATTTATTCAATTTCTTTTGACCCACAAACCACTCCTAATCGGCCTGTGGCTGGAGAATCAGCCTCTGTAAAAATCAATCTCGAAAATTCTGGCATGATTTCAGGAGCCCAAGGTAACTTGATCCTTATGACAAGTTCGGGGGTATTAATCGGCGAAAGAGTCGTTGAACCATTAGGCTCTCAAACCACCAAAACAGAACAATTTAATTTACAAGAATGGCCAACAGGAGAGGAAGTATCTCTTGTTGTTACTTGGGAGGTTTCTCGTCAAGTTCTTACTACAGATGAGATATTCATTTCTTCGGTGACCCAAACCGAAGAAGAATCTTCAGAAGTTTCTGACTTCATTCCCGGAATATTAGGTGGTATTGCATTGGCAGCGGCGGTTATTTTAGTTATTAGGATAATAAATTCTCGACAAGATCAAGATTCTAAAACAGAGAAAAAGAAGCCTAAATCTTCAGATAAACCAAAGCAAGATTTATC
>NZXL01000008.1 GCA_002697705.1 Methanobacteriota archaeon | reverse complement strand
CGCATATCATGGCCATGCAAGCGCAAGTCTTGAAGCATACCGTTGATGTGAGTTAATCATGGGACTTGGATTTAGGCTCTTCGGGCGTCCGATTTTGGCGCTTCAAGATTCTGAGCGTGCCCATTCGAGAGCAATTAAATTACTGAAATTACTTTCATCTAATCCTTTGACGAGACTTCCTCTTAGAATTTTATACAACCCTAATAAAACACTTCCAGTTCAGTTTTTAGGTTCCCAATACCCTCATCCTTTAGGTTTAGCAGCAGGCATGGACAAGAAGGCCGAGGCTCTGAGAGGTTGGGAGAATTTAGGACTTGGATTTATTGAAATCGGTGGCATCACTGAATTAGAGCAACTGGGGAATCCTAAACCGAGAATGTTCCGTTCGGGATCTTCAAAGTCTCTAGTTAACAGAATGGGATTCAATAATCCTGGTTCAGAAAAGACAGCGGAAAATCTGAAAAGACATTTCGATAAATTTGGAAGACCTAATGTACCTCTTTGGATAAATCTAGGTAAATCAAAATTGACGCCTTTAGATAAATCATCTGAGGATTATTCTACGACTTTCAAACGATTATGGGTTTATGGTGATGTTTTTGTGATAAATGTTTCATCTCCCAATACCCCTAACTTAAGAGAACTACAAAATGACGAAGAGTTATCAAAAATCATTTCTGCATGTCAAGAAGTTAACAAAAAAATGGCTGCAGAACATAAAATTGATTCCAAACCAATTCTTGTAAAAATTGCTCCTGAACTTGATGATGACCAACTAAAGTTGGTAGTAAAAACTGCTATTACAAGTGGTTGTGATGGTATTGTGGCAACTAATACCACTACTACACGCCCTGATCCTAATTCGCCGTCCGAGGAGAAAGTCTTTGGGCAAAAAGGAGGAATGAGCGGTAAACCTCTAAACAAAATTTCAACAGAATTCATAAAACAAATTTACCGCATTACAGATGGAAATTGGCCTATAATTGGAGTTGGAGGAATCATGAATGCTGATGATGCATGGGAGAAAATTACTGCTGGTGCAACATTAATTCAAGCCTACAGTGGTTTTGTTTTTGAAGGAGCAGGAATTACAAAATCAATTGTAAATGGTCTTCATAAAAAATTGAAGCAACATGGACTCTCTTCCATAGAAGATGCAGTTGGTTTATCTCACAAAACCGAGGGGGTGGAGTAATTGTTTTCTCGTAAAAATAGACTCTTGATTGTTGGAGCAATAATTACTATTGGATTAATTGGCGTCATCATTATCGAAGCACCTGAACCAACACGAACAGTTGATGAAGTAATGGAATCACCAGAACAATTTATCGATAAAGAGATTTCCATTCGTGGTGAAGTACTCGATGGAAGTATAGATAATAATACGATGGTCTTTATTCTCCATGGTTCTAATTCTAATATCACTATTGAATATGTCGATGCTTCAGTTTCCAATGGCCTAGATGATAATCGAACAGTCTATGCCCAAGGTATTTTGAGATTTTCGGATGGGGTATATTTCCTTGAGGCAGATATCATAAAGACATCTTGCCCCTCAAAATACGAAGAATGACATAATTCTGAATTGGTTTAACAACCGTTCCGTTCAAATACACCTGCTGTAACCGGTAAGCGGGATAGGTGGGGAGCTAGGCGTACCCTGTATTACAAATCGTCTTTATGGTAGACTGAACTCCTTGGGGCGGCGAAAGCGGTCTCTTGGTTCCTGTGCGCGGACGTTGATGTCTCGCCCCCACATGACTCGGGTGTCATGAACCGTATCCGGAGGGAAACGGGAATTGAATAACTGGGGAATCAGGTCAGGCCGGGAACGGAGCAGCCCTACTCGGGGCCATGAGTGCTGTGGGGTAGCGGGATGGAGAAAGTGTATGGATTTAGCCTTGAGAAACGAGCGTCCACCCTTGGACCTCCCACTTCGGTGATTTTTTGTCGGTACTCAATTTATATTCACTGGGTCACTTCCTAATGTGGTCTTTTATTGGAAGATTTATTTCCACTAATTGGATTGCTTTTCTAGTTGTTTCAGTTGGTTGGGAAGTTTTGGAATTATATCTTCCATACGATTTTGCTATCGAATCTAATATCAATAAAATTTCAGATTTGATAGTCAATACATTTGGTTTTTGGATTGGAATTAGGATGAGATATTCGACTGAAAATTAGATGTCGAATACTATATCACAATACCATCCAGGGCCAACGAATGAAGGGACTTCTTCCCATTTGCTACCGAGTTCTTGATTTTCTTTCAATTGCTCTATTATCAATTCATGTGAAGTGACCGCTTTAATTTCGACTCCTTTTTCAACTAACTTACTATCAACCCAGTCAACTTGAGCATTGCAATTTAGATATTCATCATCATCAAAAATCATGATCTGTAATTCGCATAAAAATTCTTCATGAACTTCATTTCTGTACAATACCTCTTCCAACCATTTCACGAGTAAAATCTCATAATCAGAAGTTCCATTTTTTCTAAGTGATACATTCCACTGAGAACTATGTCTAATTATTGAATTAATATTTACCTTGGAATCTTTTGTCATCAGTAAATTTTGCATACCTGTAGTTGTTTCACAAAATAGATTATCTAGACTTGAGGAAAAAACCCGCAAACCAATGTCTGCAGTTGTAGGACGCGTCCATGCGCTCATATTATCACCTAGCGTTTGGAAACTTGTAAATTCCAAGCTATTTCCCCTATTCTATTGACCAAGTCATCACGACTAAGTACAAATGAATCGGTTTGTTCTGCACCAAGTATACATTCACATGCAGCATTTGTTAGAATTGCTGTATTATTGACATCTAAATCATTCGAAATTGATATTGCAATTGCCACCACTGCTGCATCGATTAAACCAATCATTTGGCGTAATTCACCCAAAGTACAAGGGGCATGAACAGTTTCTTCACCTGCAGAATAGATAGTAACTCCATTTTCTCCAGATAATACTACTAGATGCTTCCAATCATATGTTTGAATAAGATTTTTTGCTGCTGAATCATCTGAAGTTTCTCCTATTCTTCTTCTCATCAGTTCGAAACCTCTAGATTGAAAAACGATCCAATCAACGCCATGAGTTCTATGTAATCCAGTAAGTTTTGGGTCTGCAATAATAGGAATATTCATTGATTTAGCAGACTTAATTATGCTATCTACTCCTTCATCATTCACTACTCCCTGGCCATAGTCGGAAAGTATTACTGCGAATGAATCTTTCAATTGTTCAATCGCTTGTTCATATATCGCTTTAATAGCTTCATCAGGAATGTTTTGGTCATCTTCGACATCCCATCGAAGAAGTAGTTGTTCTCCTTGAACCAAACTTTCCCGAGTTGCCAAAAGACGTGTTTTTACAGTTGTTTTTCGCCCTTCAACGATGCCAATTCCATCGGTAGAAACTCTCTCTTCTTCAAGAAATTCCAGAATACTCATTCCTGCTCTGTCATCCCCTATTACGCCAAAAATTTGGCTTTCAAAGCCCATTGATTCCAACCCTCTTGCCACGTGTGCAGCTGCTCCGACATCTTCTTCTCTTCTGGTTTCACGAATGACAGGAACCGGTGCTCTAGAGTTTAGATTATTTGCAAAACCATGTATGTAGCAGTCAAGCATTATATCGCCAATCAATACGATTTTTCCCGTCTCAACTTTTTTCAAATTCGTCTTCAAGGAATTTAAATTATCGTGAAGTACGACTTCTTCATCGGTCATCCCCATTTCATTCCCTCATGTATACGCTGTATGATTATTCATTTTAGGGTGTCGCGAATTTTTGCCAATAAACTAGCATGTTCGCCATCACTAACATCAAGGGATTTTCTTAATGTTGCAAGCATTGCACTCTCATCTTCAGTAATTATTCCATCATCCATTGCAGTGATCAATGTGTCATGGTAAGTTTGAATATTTTGCGGATAAACAGGTTCTTTCTGAGCTTCCATTAACAATCTTTCATGAGTTTGTGTATCTATGCCAAATGCAACTCTAAAAGTGTCGAGTAAAACTAATTCTTCTTCAATAATAGAGTCATCTACTAGAGCCTGACGCAACATATCGAGATATATTTCTTCGGGAGGTGGTATATTTTGCTCTTTACGGGCCTGTTCTGATAAACGCATCACACGTTCAGGATGCATTCCAAGAAATTGAACCACTTCAGAAATCAATTGTTGCTCATCTTTCGTAATTTTACCATCCTCCCATGCTCTTGCAAACATTCGCTTCACTAGTTGCTCCCCTGCTTGCGCATCGAGTGATGCCTCACCCTCAGGGTTTGATACCGGGGATATTACTGCAGAATTATGATAGACCATTTTTTCATCAATGTGGGATAATAGTTCGAGAATCTTATCACTTGGCTTGATAAGTACACTTAATTTCATTACTTCCTCGTTTTTTGTAATATCTAAAACTAATATTTGCTTACGCAATTCTGCAGAAACCTCTCTACCTAGAGTTGTTAAACTGTAGACTTTCCTTCTTTGCTTAGCACCTGGGACGTGCCGATTAGTAACATCTACATGTCCATTATTTTCTAATCTTTTTAGAGTCCGGGGAACATGTTTTCTCTGAACATGTACCGCAGCAGAAATACCTGCTTGAGTAAGTGATGCCGGAGCCTCCCATTGGTTCTTCGGTAGTTTATTGTCAGACAAATGCAAAAGTGTTCTTTGTTCCGTGGTCAAAGTGCCAAGAAAACCATCAACCATAGTATGACCTACAACTTCCTAGCATAACTAGCACATAGTAATATCATCCGTTCAACTCAAAAGCATCAATAATGACGCGCAGGCATGGCGCGCCATGCTCGAAAGTTCACACCGCGTCAAAGAACAAAGCGTCCTTTGGGCATAAGTATCACCTCAAATGCTGCACCAAAGGCTCCTCATGACAAACCAATTATGCATGAATCAGGTTGGTTGATTAAGCCGCCACTATCTGCAAGATTGTTTCAAAAAAGTGGTCTTGGAGTACCCCTAAGAGGTGAGGATGGAATTATTCTTTCTCCTATGGAGATTCTTTTTTGCAATTGGCATCGACATTTACCTCTTCCAAGCGATGATTGGTTTGAAAATGAAATTGATAAGGATTCAGATTTATTAGCTAAGGCTGTAATATTTGATACCGCTAGGTCCGGTGGAGAAATTGTAATTCCTTGTTCCAATATTATTGATCATCAATTATCAACAGGTCTTTTTGCATTAAAATGGAAAAGAAATCAATCACAATTTAAATCCGAACCAGTATCTCATGTACGATGGTTTTGGACATTTGAAAATTTAGATTGGAATGAAATTTTTAATTGGGCAGAACAAGTTGAAAAATTAAATTGTAAGTGTGATATATTCATTATTGACGAAGAAATGGAAGTTACCATGTACAGAGTAAGTTTCATCGAACCTATAGGCTCACAGAAAATTTGGAATGAACTTTCCAATAATGAAATAGAATTAATTTCAAAAATGTGGGATTCTAAGATTGAAACCAAATCAGGATATCATATGCCTATTGTGAAAGGATGGCCATTGAATTCAATTGGTGTAGAGCATTTGTCAGGAATTAATCTAAGGAAAGAAGAAGGCAGTTGGCTTGAAAAGATGATCAATAATGAAGACATACCCAAGGAATCTCGACTTTATGATGATTTAATCAATCGAGGATTGATACTTCGCCCAGGTTTTAAATTTGGATCTAGATGGAGAATATATGATGACGAAGTATCTAAATCCCATGCTCCTTGGTTATTACAAACTGAAGATGAATTGGCCAAAACATGGGAAAGTGCTTGCTTATCTATTCGACTAGCAGAGGGCGTACACAAAAAATGGGTATGTGCGATACAAAGCGATTCTAATTGGCGATTTATGCAGGTTGAGCGCTGGTCTCCAGGAAAGGATTAGATTAATCTAAAGGCCTTCCCCATACATCCAGTTCAGGTTTTATGCTAGATAATTGAGAAGTTTCCTCAGTGTTATCATCTAATGCTATTTCTTCTATCTCGGGCTTGGAAGGTGACTTATCACGGATTCCAAGAATAACCCATAGCGATGCTAAAATTGAGGCAATTCCTATCGCTCTACCAGGTGTTGTAAGTTTTTGAAAGCCATTAGAATCCTCGTTTTTAGCAGTTAATTCAACTTCAATAAACCATTTTTCACCAGATGTGTCAAATATTACAATCTCTCCCTTAACAAGCATATTTGGGGCTAGAAGTCCTTTGGGGTCAATAGACACAACAATCTCATCATTACCTTCTAAATCCAATTGACTTTCAATACTAGCTATTCTAGATAATGCTCCGTCGACTTCTGCAGAAAATCTCTGCATATCATTACCTTCACTATCAATTGGTATTGCTATTTTTGATGATGTATAGGCATCTATCTCCGAAATAAAACTATTCTCGATAGGTCTACGAGATATTGTCAATATTTTAGTTTCTAAGTCATACATTGAGTCGCCACATTCAATAATTCCAGAAACCATTGATTCAGAGTTTGAACTTCCTGGACTAGAAAAATATAATTCGACGTTTGTAACTTCATCAATATCAAGTTGAGTAGTATTAGTTAACAATATCCTACCATCACTAGAAGATAAGTCAGTTGTTAGATTACAATTTTGTTCGGATGTAATAATTACTTCTATTGGTTCATTTGGAAGTAATGAAGCACCGTAGTCAGGAGCATCAATAGTGAACTTAGGTTGACAATTTGATGATGTGAAATTCACATATACTTTATCGGAAATTTCTATTTCAGCAGTCCATGGAATCAATATCCCATCATGGTCACGAATAAGTGTTCCAGAATTGCCAAAACTAGTTCCATTGGTGAATAAATCACCTTGTTCTCCATCATTAGATCCTGTTCTTAGTCCATTATTTCCATCAGCTTCAATGACAACTAAATATGGCCTATCTGGATTAGCATTCAATTCATTATGCTCTAAATCACCTGCGCTCAGATCCTGATATGTCACTAGTACTCCTGAACCTGGTAAGTATGAGTCAAAGCCGAAATTATCTCTATATTCTATCCAAACATATTCATCTTCAGCAACTTGTATTTTCAATGAATTTCCTCCACGACTAATTGAATCTAAAACCAAACTTGGTCCAACGCAATTTGGATTTTCCATCCATACATTATCAATTTCAAATGATGTATTTACTCCGATTTCGGCCACTGTTGAGGCGGTAGGTATTGCTGGCCATTCCCCTCCTCCGTTCCAATTGCCATTTGCCATGATATCCCAATCACCAACTCCTTTCCAAGAATGTTGATTGATACTACCATGTGATGGATATAGGTCATAAGCGCCTAATTGATGTAACATCTCATGCATCATAGTTCCAAAACCACTCTCTCCAGTCGCCAAACTAGCCATTGTATAATGAGCGATTTTTAGATCTCCTGGTAAACTAATTGAATCATCAAAGGTGGTAAAATGACTCCATATTCGATTTGAATCTCCTCCCTCCTCTTGACCAATTGAAGTATGTAGTATCAGTAGCCTATCTACCCAACCATCATCATCAAGGTCATATTTTTTCCAATCCACTAAATCGATTTGTTCATTTACGACTTCTTTAGCAAGGGTCATTGGCAAATGTGTACCATCTTCTGAGGAGTCTCTTTGAATTCCATAATCAGAGCCGTAATATTGCATTGAATATTTTGGGATTGTAATCGATGAGTATACATCAATGTTGAGATTGGTTGATGATGAACTTAATTGGTTAAGATAATCAGAAGCCCTTGGTATTAGTATTTCTTCGGCCTCACCCTTACCCCAATTGCTGTTTCCTGCATCAAAATCGACAATCAGAACTGGCCAATTTTCTGTCTCTTGCAGTCCAAGTAATTCGATATCTTCTTTTTCTATTTGGATAGAATTATCTTTTATCCAATCATCAATTCTTTCCTCGAAACTCAGCGAGACAATTCCTACGAGCATCAAAAGTGCAGCAAATACTGCGCTAACTCGCGGGTGCATGTTTGACGCTAGTAGCAAACATGTTTGAAATCTTGGTAATCATGATTCCACTAATTTATATTTACAACCGAGAGATTCGAGTTCTGTAATCAATATGTTTTCACTTCCTTGAGGGATATGTAATATTGACTGCTTAATGTCAATTTTCTCATGATTGATAGTCTTTCCATCATTAATTTTGACGATATATGTGTCATCCTTATTCGTTCTAACATTCTCAATTATTTTGCTTACTGATTGTTCAATACTCCATGGGTCGGTAATTGAAGATAACAATAAATTTGTATTGTTAGTATAATGCTCTAAGTCATTAAATAATTTAGGATTATGTAACGAAATTTCTAATCTTAATTTACATTTAGATATGAAAAGATTATTTTCAATCTGACTATTCAAAATTTTAGAATTACATCCAAATATAAAAAAGTCTGTAAATTTATTTGTCTCTATAATTTCGTAAAGTTTCTCTTTTTCATTCTTACTTGTGCAAATTGAGTTGAATGATATGAACGCATTACTTGTCTGGAAATTTTCTGGTAAATTATAATCATTATCACATTCACATTGTGCAAAAAGTAACTTTCTTGTTATTCCAAATTCATCAAAAATAATTGGACTTGAAATGTGTAAATTTGATTTGCCTCTAATCCATGGCAGCGATATAATTTCTATTGATGTATAACTTATGACCATTAGTGAAATAGATAATGTAAATTGGCCATAGAAGGAAAGTAGGATCAGCATCGAAATAATTCCATGGACTCTTAATCTCCACCATCTAGAATTACCTTCATGCATTAATCCATTAGTTCCAGCAGTCACCAATGCAAAAACCCCTGAAATTACCAATACTTCAATCCAAATTACCGCCATTGCCATTGTCAGCATTGCTACGACATCATATTTTGCTACAAAGCCTAAATTCACGTGGTTATTATGTCCAATTTCAAATAAATATGGGATAAATACAAAGATGGTCAAAAATATATTTACTATGAAAGCAATAGAGCCCAAAACTAGCCATGTTAGTAACCAATTAGCTTCTTTTTTCATCATTCCTGGGCGTGAAAACGTGAATACTTGGTAAATAAATAATGGAATAAGTGTAATAAATCCCAATAATGCGCCACTCAACCATCTTATCTCACTCCATTTTGCTGGATTATACAAATTGGTACATTCTTCAACACAAGGGTCGATAACATGTATCACTTTTTCTAATATAGAATCGATATTAGTAATCCAAATTATTGAAGTTACTATCCAAATAAAAATCATTATTGCAAATCTTGATGAAAATTCATCAATGTGCGTTTGAATTGGAACTTGAGCATCTTGCTCTAGTTGCAAGCTCATGATATATCCTCATTGGTTTTAGACCAAATCAGTATATTGTTTTGGCGCTCTTGCTTGGACTATTGTACGGTAAACTCCAAAGATAGCCCAAAGCATTACCATCAAACAAAGAAGAGTAATTCCCCAAGATTGCCCGGAGTCTAGTGACCAGCCAAATAATAATGTCAAACCAGCGGCTAAAAATCCTCTTCGCACACCTTGCGGAACTGCTAACCTCATGTCTAAATGGGGTGGACCACCACCAAACTTTCTTTCATAGAACTCTCCTTGAATTACAGCACCAACAATGATTATTGCCAAAGTAGTCCAATAGAATAGATTACCATTGTCAAAGAAGTTTTCTGCAATCTCTTCTTGCCTCTCAGCCTCAATTGCTTCAGGGTTTTCCGTGGCTACGAATAGGGAATCATAATCTCCAACACTGATGGTTCTTACTGCTAGGGATTCATTATCATCCTGATATGTAGTTCCTGGTGAACTGATAGAAAATGACAAGATATTCCATAAATCACCCTCGTCAAATGCATCATTGCCATTAACAGCATTACCTACTAATTGGAAACTAACTTCACCAATATCGGTTGCAGGAGCAGTCCAGAATACTTCCCAATCATTACCTACGGCACTTTGTGAAACTGCCCCAGGTTCTTCAGGAACACTTGCGCTTCCTTCTCCAGGAGTCAAATTACCTGAATTATAATCCCAAAGCATGAACCCACCTTCCGAATTAGTTGCATGCTGAAGACTAATTGTAAAATTATATGTTTCTCCAGTTTCATAGGCCCTCGGCACTCCAGAAATTGATACAACAACTTCAGTCGAAGGTGCACCACCACCGTGGCATGAACATCCTGTTTCAACAATTAGGCCATCAGAACTTTCCCATGGTGGACCGCCAGGCATAGCCAGTGCAGGTGCTATAAGGAGAGCTGTAAACAACAGAATCAGAAGTTGTGGAGAACGTCGCAACATTACCTCACCATTAGATTCCAACTATTGCATGCCTTTGAACATTGCTTATTTTAACATCTAAATCTCCTTAATAGAGTTATTTAGTTCTGTAATCATTTTCTTTCCATCGCCAAATAGCATCATGGTTTTATCCATGTAGAATAGATCATTGTCAACTCCAGCATAGCCAACCGATAATGAACGCTTGACAATAACTACAGTTCTTGCCATATCTGCATCGATAATCGGCATACCAGCTAATGGGCCTTCTCCAGACCTTGCTGCAGGATTTGTCGTATCGTTAGCACCAATAACTAAAGCAACATCACAATCAGGGAATTCAGGGTTGATTTCATCCATTTCAATCAATTGTTCATATGGTACATTTGCTTCTGCTAAAAGTACATTCATGTGGCCAGGCATTCTTCCTGCAACAGGGTGAATAGCATAATTTACTTCTGTATCGAATTTCTCCTTCATGAGGTCAGCAAATTCCTTAACTTGATGTTGACATTGTGATACAGCCATTCCATAACCAGGGACGATGATTACTTTTTGAGCACCATCTAACATCATTGCTACTTCATCGGAGTCTGAACCAACTTTAGTTCTTGTAAGGGATTGCTTTTCTCCACCACCGCCAAATGATTTGAAAAGAACATCTAGTAATGTTCTATTCATTGCTTTACACATGATGAATGTTAGAATCAATCCTGATGCACCTACCAAAGAACCAGCTACAATTAGAACAGAGTTATTGATTATAAATCCTGTAAATGCTGCAGCGATTCCAGAAAGAGAATTCAGTAGAGAAACTACCACTGGCATATCTGCACCGCCAATTGGTAAAACAAGTATGATTCCTAGCAAAGCAGAAATTCCTATTAAGCCATATATGTATTGTTTATTGGTTGGGTCGTCAATACTTAGGTAGATCAATACAGCAGCAGAGATTAGAAGTAAAATTTTGACACCGTTGAGCCAACTTGGCCCCCATGTCGGAGTTTTTATCCACTTGCCAAAAACACTGACTCCACCTTTTAGTTTGTACATTGCTAGGATTGAACCAGTTAAAGTCATCCAGCCTACAACTGCAGATAAGCCAGCAGCAACCATTGTAACAGTCAACTTAAGTCCTGTTGGGACTTCGGCACCTTCAAGATAAGTCCAAACTTCTGAAAGTGCAACCAATGCTGAAGCTGCTCCGCCAAATCCATTGAACAAAGCAACTAATTCTGGCATTCCAGTCATTTCAACCTTAACAGCCATCCAATAGCCAATAAGTGAACCTATTATCAATCCAGCAATTACCAATGTCCATTGCGCTCCACCTTCAAGATGCATATCTAGTACTGTTGTTAGAACAGCAACCAGCATACCAAGTGCACCTAATTGATTTCCACGAGGGGCGGTTCTTGGATGACCAAGTTTCTTTAATCCAAATATGAATAGTGCTGCGGAAAGCAGATATCCAATTGAAGTCCAATCTCCAAACTCCATTTCAAGCACCTCCTCTCTTTCTTCCAGCAATCATGTTCAACATTCGATTTGTCACTGTAAAACCACCAACCACGTTAATCATGGCTAAAACTACAGCCACAAATGCTAGTATTCCGGAGAAAACAGTATCTCCTGCATCATAGGCTACATTCGAACCAATCAATGCACCTACAATACTAATTCCAGAAATTG
>NZXL01000001.1 GCA_002697705.1 Methanobacteriota archaeon | reverse complement strand
TCGTTCGTTTCTGTAGCATTGACCTAACCATCTCTGATTTCTCACTTCTGCGAGGCACACGCGTTATGGAGAGGGGACTTTCCTCAGAGTCGAACTCTGTCAGCGGCCCTCCTACTCCCTCCAAATATCCGTGTAATCAATACACTTCAAAACCTTCGGAGAGATTATCCTATCACTGATATGGATTCTCACCGGGTGAATTTGCATGCTGTTGAGATGCATATGCAGCTGCCTGTGCTTGATTTAATCTTGCAAGTGGCTTCTGATTGTTTGCAATTCTCTGCCTCGGGTCTTGTGGCTTACGGAGTCCAAATATCAAAAGTCCTATTAATGCAACAGTAAATATGAAAATTATAACTAAAAGCACAGGATTAATTTCTCCAAAGCCTCCTAAGAGTCCGCCAGATGATTCTTCCTCAACGTAGAAGGTTTCTGTTTGAGCAGATGGTCCATTGATAATTACAAATTCAATCCACATTGTTCCTTCTCTATCTGGGCTCCACTGATGTGAAAAGATTCCAGTTCCTCCCGATTGTATTTCAATTTCTTGGGCATGAATCCTAGTTCTAGCACCATTACTCTCAACTCTTTCAACTACAAGTTGCGCAAATCCTGAAGCCTCTCCAGAATTTTTAATCAATACTGCTAATTCCACTTTATCGCCAACTGATATATCCCGGTATGGAGATATCTCGGGCTCCTGGAATACATATACGGGCACTTGTTGCTCTAATTGCCAAATACTTAGAGGCGCATCGATTGCATTAAATTCTGAACTGATATCTTGGCCAGACATATCTTGTCCAGTAACCCATATTCGAAGTTCAAGTGCTTGGTCTCTATCCTCTTCGAGAATAGCATCTTGTAAGTTAATTGAGACAGATAATGGTACTTCTTGACCATATGGTTTACCACCTAATAGTTCAAGATTTGATGACCCATTAACAATGCTATTTGTCAACATACCAAAGCCAGATGGGTGGACTTCCCAGTTTAACTCAAGTGAGTCGATATCCAAATAATCGGACTCGGAAATAAGTAACTCAATCTCAAGTTCAGACCATTCAGATTCATAAATTAATTCATTAACTTTAGGATAATTAATTTTAACCATCTCTGGTGGAGAATCATCTATTACGAACCACATCAAGGGATTTATTGGTTGTTTAATCGATGCACCATTAGGTGAATTGCGAAGAGATACTTCGAAATAATAGGAATTCTTGATTATAGGTGAAATTATTGTCCCATTGAAAGAACCATTGATGAAATCTACTTGTGCTTGATTACCACCGATTTCAAACAATAAATCCAGTGGTTGATTGACACTTCTACCAGTCATAGACCAAACAATTTCACCTTTGACATTAACATCTTCTAGTGGTTGAAGCCAATGAGCGTCACCTGTCAATAAGTCATCATTAACCCTAAATTCTAAAGTGGACTTATCGATTGACATTTCTCCTGAAAATCTCCAATCTAAATCATATAACTCTAATACTGTGGATTGTCCATTCAAATCAGATAACATAATACTAGGCCTTCGATAGATACTATCGTCTGGGTCAAAGCCCCATTGTAAGATAAAATCAATAATAAATTTTCCATTTGATGTAAAGATACTATCTCCCGTAGTACTGACAATTCTGCAACTCTCGATACTTATGTATAGAGTAGATGCTGAACATACATTTCCATCTCGATCCCAAATAATAGTCGAATCATCTGGTTGATTTGAAGACAAATCAAACTCGATGTGATTGATGTCTGTAACACCGTTCTTATCCCAAATTGGAATTTCTAAAGTAATTAATTCACCTGGGTGAAGCCAAGCCTCAGGTCCAAGCCCCCAATCTAAGGGGTCATAACCCAGTTGTGGCGAACCATCATTACTTATCTGAAGATTGTATAATGGAGATGTAGAATTGCCAGAATTAGAAAGTAAATTTCCTGCTGAATCTGCAATTTCTAACCAACCGATGGAATATGAACCATCTGTGGCTTGAGAAGTATCCAAGTCATATTCATAAGTTCCTTGTAATAATGCCAAATCATTTGGTTGGACAAGGTCACTGATTTCTACCTCGTCAATTTGCATTAAGTTATCATTATTCGAATCATGTTCCCAAGAATTCCAGTAATTAATTTTGGCATGAGTTGGTAAAACTGGTCGGTCCGAAATAGTAAATTCAAGGGCGGTTGAAGGTGATGCTTCAACATGGTCAAATTCATCAACGTTCATGTACAATAATTCTGGAGATATTGAATCAAAGCCGAAATTTGCAGAACTAGGCACTTGATAAGAAACTGACTGACCTAGAAGTGGCATTAGTTCTAATTCGACTAAGACTTCACTACCATCTGATGGTACAATCCAAGGCATGGAAACAATACCATCATTGATTATTGTAGAAGTTGCGTATTCATTGCCCTCAACCATTAGTCGAACCAATACTTGGCCAGTTCTAGGAGATGAAACCTCACTACCTTCAAAACCTAATTCTGCTACAACAGTAACAGGTTCTCCTGATTTTAGATATGGATAATTATTATCAGAACTAATTCCATTGAGGCCAGATATATACCAATCATTGAGTGAAATATCATTTTCAACACCGTTGGAATGTCCAAGTCCAAACAATTTGCTAACTGGTAGCATTGGACCATTGGATGAAACTAGGTTTGCAGAAACCACAAGAGATTCTTCATCATCCCAGTCAACCGGGAACTTAAATCTATGATTAAACTGAAGTATTGTACCACTTTCAACCATTGAAACACTACCGCCTTGACCAAGGTCGCTCCAGATGAGACTAACTCCTGATTGAATACAAGAAGTAATTCCAATACCGTTTAATGGCATAGACAAAATAGGACAACGAACTTGACTATTATGATTTTGACCTACTAGGTTCAAATCAATCAGCCAAGAATTAGAACGTGAATAATCACCAGGATTGGTAATCCCAATGCCAGAAAAGTCGAAAGTACTCACTACATCTATCCAATCAACTGATGGAGTAAACGTATCTGTGACATTTACAACCTCCAAAGAAACTGGGATTACCGATGCTTGCGAGCTTATTCCATTCACTGTTAGAACTATCGAACCAGTACCTAACATCCTAATTGGTAGTGACACATCTTTACTTCCAGAAACCGAAATAACAGATTCTAATTGATTATTTATTCCCAAGACCAGACTATCGGTTGCAAGGAAGTCTAGAGTGATTGAATCGTCATATACAGCCATCAATCCACCCATATGAACATTAGTTGAAGTAGATGATGAGCCTATTTTAATTGCTACTTCTACGAAATTCAATCCATTGAGATTTATTGTATAAACAGCTTGAGAAAGCGCAGTATTAAGATTAGAAATATCTCCATTTGATAACTTAACATCTTGGACCGAACTTATTGGGTCTAATGTCTTAGTTAGAATATCTTGTCCTCCAACGGTCACTGTCAAATATGGATTTATCATTTCGATGCCTGGACTTGCTGCAACGAAATTAAAGGATTCAATTCCCGATGAAGGCATCATTACAGAAAAGTAAGATGGTGTAGAGGGGGTAGAAGGAGATTCTTTCCATAAAGAATCATCACTAAATCTATCTTGGATTCCGAGTCTGCCGATTCCAGTTTTATCCATTGACCAATCTGCAAACCCATCAAGACCAACATCTATTTCTAAACCATCTGCGACACTTGTTCGAACCAATTCAACATCAAATGTATTCAATGCCCAATTTCCACCTGTCCCTAGAACTCTAAAATGCACTGAAAAGTGAGGTTTATTCAATCCTTGAAATACATCATTGACAAGAGTGTTCCATGTCTGGCCTGAATCTAAACTATACTCAAGCCTAGCAGAACCTGTTAGATCAGTATAAGATTTCATTCCAACAAAACCACTCCTCAAATGGTATTCTGGAGAAGTAGCCGTACCTGAGCCGCTTATTTGCTCATTAAGCCAATTTGAACTCTGTAGCGACCAACCTCTATTGGCAGGATTGGTCGCAAAATCATCAACTATTAATCCTTCAAAATGTATACCATTGATTACTGGCAAAGTTCCGGAAGTTGTTTCCATATAAACAAATATTTTAGCCATTGGATATGTTTCCCAATCTATCATTCCAAGATCAAGTGAAGTGGTGGTCAAATCTTCAAATCCCGGAATTGTTAAATTCGTAGAAGCATCGATTAAGTCCCATTCAAAAACCGCATCATCGGGTACATAGGCATCCATGTACATATGACCATAATTTCGAATCTCTCCTTGACCTGTTGTCTCAGGGCCAAATGGCTCAGACATCCAATATCCATCTCCATTTCCTGCTCCTCCTGCTGGAGTGATAACTATCTCATCAACCCAAGCAGTATCCGAACCGGAATTTACGCTACCGTCCTTGGTATACGCCCAGGTAAGTGTTGAGGTTGAAGAAGTGATTGTAAAAGAATGCGTTCCACTGGAAATACCCGACCATTGATTTGTGAATGAATAGCGAGAACAACCTGTGTTATCAATACAAAAATTCAGATAATCAAAACTACCTTCTGAAGATACTTGATAATCAAATGTCCCAGTACCCGCTGGCAAAGAAGAGACATCTAAAGTCATAGAAGTCACTCCATTATGGGTTATTGTCCCTGCTTTCGCAGTCTTAGAACCGACAAGAACATTCGAACTTTGAATTGCCCAGTTTGATGAACCGCCTAAGGTCCAGTCTGGAGAGAAAGAACCCGATTCAAAATCCCATTTCCACTCTTGGGGCAATAGTGATAGTGAGGTACCGTTGACGTCAACTCCAGAATAGTTTTGTGAAGCAGAAAAATCGGCTGCATTAGTAAAAGAAAACGCTGTAGAAGTTGGAAGTGAAGAAGATTCAATATCTAAACTCAAAGTTTGAACTACTTCGCCATCCGGCACTGAAACAGAGACTTTCTCTACAGCACCATCTGGGAATGAACCTATTGAAACTGTAGTTCCTTGGCCAATAGGTGTTGTTGAATCAATATCCAAATCCGACAAAATCGAAATTTCAGGCGATTTTTCAGCAATAATTGGCAGTTGGGAAGAAAGAATGAACAACATAACAATCCCGACGGCCGAAAAAATACCGCGATTCATTAGTCCCATTACTACTTTGACGCGTACTGGTAGGTCAAAAGATTTCGCCATATTCAATAATCCAAATTTCACCCACTGTTAAAGAAATCATCAATAGCCCAGTCACCTTACAATAAACATGGAAGATGTCGAATTACTGAAGAAAAATGCTGGCATCGCTGCATGTAAATTTGTCAAGAACAATATGAAAGTTGGACTTGGTACTGGCTCTACTGTCAAACATACTGTTATTGAGTTGGGTAGAATGATCAAAGAAGAAGGTCTTGAAATCGTTGGAGTTCCTACTTCTCTGGCTACTGAAAAATTAGCATTGGAAGTTGGAATACCTCTGGTCGAACTTTCTGATGTCGATTGCTTGGACATTGTGATAGATGGCGCAGATGAATTTGACCCTGAATTTCAATTGATCAAAGGTGGAGGTGCCGCATTACTACGAGAAAAAATTGTAGCCCAAGAATCAAAGGCAATGGTTGTAGTTGCTGATGAAAGAAAGCGTGTATCTAAATTGGGAGCATTTCCTCTACCAATAGAAATAACACCGTTTGCTTATCAGTCAACAATTCGTAAATTGACTAATTTACTTGACTGCCGTGTTAATTGTAGAATGTCGGGTGATAATCCTGTTATTACCGACAATGGTAATTTGATTGCTGACGCACATTGCGGACCTTCTATCGAAGAACCAAAGAAAGTGGAAAATGATATTTTGATGATTGCTGGTGTAGTTCAAGTTGGTTTATTCAACGACATGTGTGATGCAGTAATACTAGCTGGAAACAATGGGGTTGAAGAGATAATAAACCCGAATGGCCGTCTTTAATTGTCATAAATAAATCAATGATTAAATACGGGTGTTAAGACGCTTGGTTGGGCCTGTAGCTTAGTCAGGTAGAGCGACGGACTCTTAATCCGTCGGTCGCGGGTTCGAACCCCGTCAGGCCCGCCTAATCACGGTTGAGACCTAGCACATTGTTTTTAGAAATAAATCCAAAATTATGAGAATCTTGTGAAGATGTGGGGTCTGGATTATCGCCAACAACCCACAACTCACCTTCTGAGTTGATTTTTTGAATTCTTTTTATCAGTGTCAACTTTTTATTGAATGGATGCAAGAAAACAATAATATCTCCAATTAACAGTTTTTGACCGTCATACTGCTCACAGTCAATTACTTGCCCGTCATCTAGAACTGGCCACATACTATGGCCTGATACAACCACTTGGATGTTTTTCATTTACAATCAACTTGCACGGATCCAAGGAACTTCTTTGCCCTTGACCGACCAAAACATGTTGTGAATGGCTTCGATAGCATCCATCAATTCTTGAGCATGTTGTGCAGAAACTTCAACCTTACATGCACTGCAAAGTTTAGCAGCCTTCCAAAATATCTCGTGGAGGTCAGGAATTGCTTCCAAATGTTGCGGCTTGAAGAAGTCAGTCCACAAAACCAATAATTCATCTTTACACTTCTGTGCCTCTTCTTCTTTGATTGATGCGTAGCGACCCATTGTGTTTAGATAAGTTGCTGAACCACTGTTATCGGAATGGTTCTCTGCTAAAGCAAGCATTTTCTTGGTCATCGATTGTACTGCTTCACCTGCTATTCTTGCACTTGCTGGGTCATATACTCCACACGGTCCATCGCAATGCGCTTCTGCTATAATTACTGACATGAATCACCCCAAACCTCGGTGTCATATCAATTTAATGATTATCTCATTTGGCAACAATAGTAGTTCCTTCCTCGCCCTTCAATGCTTTTAGAGCATCTCCAGGCTGACATAGAATTGACTTCAAATTTGGATTATGAAGAGCCGCTTCAACTAAACTACCGATCTTGGGTGCCATCGAACCCTTTGGAAATTCACCTTTCGAAGTGAATTCTTCACACTGGTCAATGGTTAAAATTCGATGTGATTTTTCATTTTTAGTTCCAAATCCAGTTTTGACACAATCGATGGCTGTAGAAATAATTAATGCATCCGCTTGAAGTTTTATGGCCAACAATGATGATAATCTATCTTTATCGATAACTGCTGGAACTCCTGTAAAATAATTATCTCGACGCACAACTGGAATACCACCGCCACCACCACAAATTACTACTGCCTTTAGTTCGACTAATTTCCTTATCACTTCGAGGTCTAAGACATTCATTGGAAGTGGACTTGCAACAACTCTTCTTGGGCCCAACTTAGTCTCTGCTATATCCCAATCAGCAGACATTACTACTTGGTCTGAAAGTATAGGACCTACTGGTTTAGTTGGAAGTTTAAATCCATCATCTGATGGGTCCACTTCCACTCTAGTTATTACGCAAGCAGTTCTCTCGGGACGTCTTCTTTTATTCAAAATTGAATCTAAATTTAGTGACAATGAATGGCCGATCATACCTTGAGTTGCAGCAACCCAAGAATCCATTGTTTGTGAAACATTTTCATCTAATTGCATAAGATGTCCTACTTGTGGCCCATTACCATGTGTCAAAACTACACTCCATCCAGCTTCCAGTAAGTCTACAACATCACTCATTACACTAGCAAGAACCTGTTCGCTTTTACCATCTTCATCACCGGTAGGTGAAGAAAGGGCATTCCCACCAATTGCATATACTGCAACACGATTCATACTAGTTGCTGACACCGATATAGTTTGAGTATTTCCTATAAATGATTAATAAAATTGCATTTTCAACACTTGTAGATAGTTTCCAACTTGGGTGACATTGAATTACACCTATCTTTAGGGCCAAATGGGCGAGAGTATGAAGACTACATGGATTGGAGATGTACAATCAGGTCAGCATGATAACAAGGAAGTCGAATTGAAGGGTTGGGTCAAGCGTTCTCGAGGTTCAAATAAAATCAGATTTATCGTTCTACGCGATTCCACTGGAACAATTCAGTGTGTCGCAAAAAGAGATGTTTTAGGAGATGAGAGTTTTGAACAAATCAAATCTGCTCTAATTGAATCGTCAATCATTCTGAAAGGCACTGTTAATGTTGATGAACGCTCTGAAGGTGGACATGAACTTGTTGTTAATTCAGCAGAGGTTATTGGACCTGTAAATCCTGAAACACCATTCCCTATTACAGAATCTGCAATGGCTGCAGCTGATGGTGGAGAAACTGAATTCCTTCTAGATAATCGCCACCTATACCTAAGAACCTCCAGAATGACTACTATGTTGAAAATCCGTAGTTCAGTTTTCGGTGCAATCCACTCATATTTTAGAGACAGGGATTTCCTTGAATATCAAGCACCAAACTTTGTTGCTGGTGCAGTCGAAGGTGGCTCAACTTTATTCGAAGTACCATACTTTGGCAGAAAAGCATACTTAACTCAATCATGGCAACTTTATGCTGAAGCAGCAATGCCTGCTTTGGAAAGATTGTACACAATTGCGCCATCATTCCGTGCTGAAAAGTCAAGGACTCGAAGACATCTAACAGAATTCTGGCATGCTGAAATGGAAATGGCATGGGCTACTAATGATGAAATTATGAACCATGGAGAGGGAGTCGTACGTCATATTTCTTCCACACTTCTCGATGAAAGAAGTGATGAACTTGAAACTCTTGGAAGAGATTTAGATCTAATCAGTCGTTTTGCTGATTCTCCATATCCAAGAATTAGATACGATGAGGCTGTTGAAACACTTCAAGGACTTGGAGTAGAAATTGAATGGGGACAAGATTTGGATTATTCTAAGGAGAAAATTTTGACTCAAGACTTTGATGTCCCGCACTTTTTGACACACTATCCTAAGATTGCAAAGCCATTCTATCACAGAGTGGACCCCGATGATGAAAAATATGTTCTATGTCACGATTTATTAGCCCCTGAAGGATATGGCGAAATTATTGGCGGAGGAGAAAGAACTTGGTCAGAAGAGGAAATATTAGCAAGAATCGATGAAGAAGGAACTCCTAGAGAACCATATCAATTTTACATTGACACTCGAACATATGGCGGTGTACCTCACGGCGGATTTGGACTTGGAGTAGACAGAGTTTGTTCTTGGCTTAGTGGAGCCGACCACATTAGAGAAGTCATTCCATTCCCTAGAGATTCTAGAAGAGTCACTCCTTAGGTGATTTGATGAGCGATGTAATTGCACTGGGGTGTGGTTTAGTCGGTAAGTTTGTAATCAAACGACTTCTAGAAAATGGAAATTCTGTAACCGTTGTGGATTTGAAAGTCCCTAAAGAAATAGCAACCTTAGAACAAGTTACTAGTGTTGAAGGAGATGTTTTTTCGATTATTGAATCATTGCCACAAAACAAAGTTGTTGTGAACATGCTTCCTGGAAGAATTGGAGATAAGGTTAGACCTAAGTTAATTAAATCTGGACATCAAATAATTGACTTGGCATTTACTTTAGAAGACCCAATCAAGTATTCTGAACTTGCTAAAAGCAATAATTGTTCACTACTATGGGATGTAGGAATTGCTCCGGGACTTTCTAATATGCTGGTGAAACGTGGTAGCAAGATATTGGGGGAATTAGATCTTGTACATATCAAAGTTGGTGGCAATCCTTCAAAGGTTGATTCAGGATGGTCATATATGGCTCCATTTTCTCCTTCCGATGTCATTGAAGAATATACTAGACCTGCAAGAATAATAGAAAATAATCAATCAGTCACCGTTCCTGCTCTATCTCAAAGACATTTGATAGATGTAGAATATCATGGAAAGATGGAGGCATTCCTCACAGACGGTCTTAGAAGTATAATGGACTCGATACCGGCTAAAGAAATGAAAGAATTTACTGTCAGATGGCCAGGCCATATTGACAAGTGGATCACAGAGGGCATCGATATGGATGAGAATGAACTCTTGAATGAGTGGAAATTTGATAATAGTCGAGAAGAATTTACTTGGTTAGAAGTTAAAGTCGAAAGAGATGGATCAAAAATTAGGTGGATGGTTTATGATAACGGAAAAAATGGTGATAGTTCAATGGCAAGAACAACAGGACTGGTTACTGCAGCATGTGCAATTTTATTCTTAGAAAAAGGACCTATGGGGGGCTGTGGCTTGGAACCAGGAATTCATCCACCCGAAAATCTATCAGAAGATTCAATCCAATATATTATAGATTATCTTCAGGAAAATGGCGTTGAAATAAATCAATATTAAATCAAATCTTCATCGCAATTTGGACAAGGCATACCCGGTATAAATTCACCCAAGATAAAACCACAATGCGCGCAAAAAGAAGAAATAAATCCATAATCATCAATAGAGGACATGATTGTTTCTATCGGTCAGATTTAATAAATCTTTCAATTAGACATCTTGGATTTTATCTTATTCAAAATTATTTCCAAGTCTTTCTCTCTTACTACCTCATCACAATATTCCAATGGCCTCTCGTCCCAAGGATTGAAGCAAATTGAATACCCTGACTGTTGAAACATACCAATGTCTCCTGCAGAATCACCTACTGACGCAGTACGCTTTTTATCGATCCCAAATCTGCGTTGTAGCATATTAACAATCGAACCTTTACCATTCATCTGAACCTGATACCTGCCAAAGTCATCAATCAAGAAGTCGTCTCCAAACTGATCCCCAGTTAGCCAACCATTGGTGAATACTGTCAACTGTGTGTCTTGACCGTCAGTAAATCTTTTCGATGTGAATCTGTCAATTCCACCCCATCTTCTTTTCCAAGGCGTTCCACTTGGAAATTGTGCAGCAATATCACGTGCTGTTTGTTGAAGGCCACCACTAACAATAGCAACTTTAGCTCCGTCATCAAGTAGACCTTGTATCAACATTCGCCAATTTTTCATCATTGGCATACCCTCCATATTTTGACGTAATTCAGCATCCGTAACTGGCTTTTGCGATGTATCTCTACTTCCTTTGATCAAAGCAATGTCGAGTTTTATCCAGTCCCATTCATCTAACAGACCCTGATTGTATAATTCGAAGGATTCATCATTGGATAATCCCATCTTGTCATAAACAAATTGCCAAGTCGACAAGTGGTCAACCAAAACCCTATCCATATCAAGACAGACTAGATAAGGCTCTGAAGTCATGCAATCACACTCACTTACTCGACCAATCATACTGAGATTGGATTTGTTCTACTTGTTTTCCCATTATGTACAATATTAAAGCAACCATCATGGCAAAAAGACCAACCAATGTCATGGCAATTGTTGTTAGAGTTACGCCGATAGAGGTGGTATTCAATTCACTGAATGTATCTACCACATTGCCTGAAAGCTTGTATCCAAGAACGAATAAAACAATTCCAGGTATACCAAAAAGAAGTAGTGGATGCCTTGTTTCTAACATCCAATAAAATAATTGAGCAAATCTCGAAGCGGTTGCTAGTGATTCTCTCTGTGGCAATCTAATTGGCTTTTGAGTAGGGGTGACTCGAACTTTTAGATCTTCATTGAAATCGATGGCGTTGGATAATGGAGATGTTTTTGATAACTCGTCTAAACCTTTCTTGGATAAAACCATATGTGAAAAATCTATAGAATCAATCACTAGTTCGTTGGTATCTCTCGAGTCATGACTTTCTTCATTAGTAAATGCAATGTATATATCCCAAGATTCTCTAATTCTATTCTCGATAACCGGGAAATCGCTTAACTTCCAATCATTGGTTATCCTCAAAACTAAATTTGTCATTTCCATATCTAAATTTGAATCTAAGATATATTTTGATACGTCTTTGCATCCAAGTTCTGAGTTATAATGAAATACGCGACAATCAAATTCTTCAGCCAATTCAACTGTCATGTCATTAGAACCTAAGTCGAAAAATACGACTTCTTGAGAGATCTCTCTGGCTCTAACGATAAGAGAAATAATCCTCAGTTCGAGGTCTCGGCCGAGTAAAATAATCCTCGAGCCTTTATTCTGCATAGACATGTCACAGGGTTTTGCCTTTCAAACCTATCATGAAAAATAACTAATTATATCGAAAATGAAAGTAAATATATTTCTAACAAGGAGTTTATTTGATATGTCTTAGTGGAAGGAATGTGTACCACAAATGGCGTGTCGGTGTTGTTATCCCCGCACGTAATGAAGAGGATTTCATCGGTAAGGTATTGAGTACTATTCCTACTTTTGTCGATGATGTTGTCGTTGTTAATGATGGTTCTACAGATTCAACAGAAAAGGTTGCTATGGAATATTCCAAACAGGAATATAATCTAGAACTTATCCAAAATAATGGGCAAGGAGTGGGTTCTTCTATCGATAGAGGGCATCGAAAATTAATGGAAATATCCGAAAAACCATTCATCAGTGTTGTGATGGCAGGTGATGGGCAAATGGATCCTAGCGACATGGAGAACTTGATTCAACCAATAGTTAATGGAAAAGCAGATTACTGTAAAGGAGATCGATTTATTCATCCAAATAACGCTTCAAATATGCCTATTATCAGAAAAATAGCGAGTATTATTCTAGCATTTTTCACAACCCTTGCTGCGGGCCAAAGAATTTCGGACCCTCAATGTGGATATACTGCAACAAGTTACAAAATAATTGAATCATGGAATTGGGATAAATCGTGGAAGGGTTATGGATATCCTAATTATTGGTTGATTAATCTGACTAAAATGTCTTGGAGAATTTTTCATGTGCCAGTTAAATCAATTTATGGCTCAGAAACTTCAGGAATCAAAAATACTTCTTTTTTCTTCAAAGTCGGACTTATGATGGCTATTCAACACCATCGTAGAGTATTTTCAAAGTTATTTTCAAAAGAGATTAATCCCCACATCATCTTTTCATTCACCTCATATTTCATCGGATGGATTGCTATTTTACCTTGGACTAGTACTGATTTAGAACGTACATTAGTCGAACGAGGAATACCAATTTATCTCATGGTATTAGTTTCATGGACAGCCGCTCATATCTTTGACCGCCTTTCTGTAAATGTATCAAAGGAGTTGAAACACAATGCGTAGAATGGACAAGAGGAATAACCCTAGGAAAGCCCATGTAAGACATATTTTAGTGGCCAATAAACCCGAAGCAAGAGAGATTTTGGAACAAATTCAAAATTCAAAAAAACCACTTAAGGAATTCAAGAAGATGGCAAAGAGATTTTCTAACTGTGCAAGTGGAAGTAAAAAAGGAGACTTAGGTGAATTTGTGGAAGGTCAAATGGTATTAGATTTTGAAAAGGCTGTTTGGGCCACAGAGCCAGAATCAGTCCCTACTAAATTCATAAAGACACAATTCGGATACCATATAATATGGGTACACTCGAAAACTGACAACGTTCAATAAATGGTGGGCGTACCAAGATTTGAACTTGGGTCCAAGCGTCCCAAACGCCCGAGTATAGGCCAAACTAACCCATACGCCCGTAGTTCTTGGCCACAACTTCATACCTATGAACTTCACTCAAGAAATTGCCATATTCCGCTTTCAATTCTAATGACCAAACCTTGAGTCTCAACATGTTCCATAAAATCTACAACATCAATTTCTATACCATTTTTTATCAGTTTTTCAGCGATGATTTTTTGATGAATGAGTCCTCTCTCATCGCATGAATCTTTCACCACCCTCAACCCAACTGCAGGATTATACTCTCTACCAACTAAATAAGAATCCTTAGAGAGTTTAGATTGGAGTAAACCCCTCAGTTCTTCTGGAGTATTAGCCAAAACTACTTTCATTCTCAAATCATTAGAATCAACTGCCTTGTCGACAACTTCTGAGTTTTCACCAATCCTTTGACCACAGTGCGGGCATAAATGGCCAGTACTTTTTCGACCATGACAGATTTTGCATGCTGGGCATCTTAGAACCAGCCATGAATCAGCCATATTTATCTGTGAATTCGAGAGTTTTTGAATATGCCCTTACAAACTAAAGTCAGAATTGCCACTATTTCTTCGGCTACCTGGTCTAAGTGCTGGAGCGGCTGGTGCTTTGACATCGACTCTTTTCTGCTGATTGTCCAAAGAAACAGTCAAACCACCTCTAATAGGACCAGATGAAGTCTTACCTCCAAATGAAAGTGAATTAGGTAGAATTAGAGCGGCCATTGCTACTCCATGATGTTCTGCACCAGCAGTAACTTCGTCGACGGCTACATCAAAAGAAACTACTTCTAGATCCCTACTTGCTAACCTTCTTTGTAAATTTCTTCTCAAGAGAAGTGATGTTTCTTCATAGTCTAGTTCTGTGGAAATTGTGGCAACTACTGCACATTCATCACCTTCAGGAGTGACACAAGAAGCCCATGCAACTCCTGCACAAGCGCTACCTCCATTGTAGGAGTATGATGTTGCAATGTGGCATTCAACCAAAGAACCCAAAGGCAAAGCACGTGGCGGAGTTGCTTCAAAATTCAAAGGTAACATTGCACCTTTGACTTCAATTAATCGTGTATCTCCAAGACCCATTTCTACCAAACCTTGGTCGTATGCATCTTCAGCATTTTCGCCCCATGGCGCTACAGCTGTCATCAACCAACCTTGACATGTCTTACGTACTCGACCCGGCTTCATATTACAAGACAAGCGCAAGAGGTTCATGAACAACATGGTCATCCCAATGTATGGTCGCAGGTTATCGTGGGGTGATTTTAGCGGCGGCTGCCGGACTTATTCTTTCTTCAATAATGCTAGCAAGTATTGATGAAAATACTTCCAGCATATTGATTTTCACAACAATTTTTTCCTCTGCAATAGTTATTCTTTACTGGAAACTATTCAACTCGGATGAACAGAGTAATAATTTTGATTCAGCATCACCAATAAAGACTGGAAAGAATTCAGGTAAATCATCACTTGAGTCTATCAACTCGTTAAAAAGCGAAGTCCCTGACCCACTAGATGAGGATATTGACATCCCACTAATGTGATTAAAGTAATCTAACAGTTTCAAGATTCTTTGGAGCATAGGTACGACACTTGTATCTCTCTCTAAGAGTATGTCCAAGTTCGTTGCACTTGTGATAATCACCGTGATGACAAATTATATTCTTAGGCTTAGGATGTAATTGGTCTACAAATTCCAGCAGTTGCCTTCTATCGGAGTGTCCTGAAAAACCATCGATCGTAACCATTTCACAACCGACCTTGACGATTTCAGTTTTACCATCAATAACCATAGGTACTTCTCCAAATCCTTTTTGCAGTCTTCTTCCAAGTGTACCTTCAGCCTGATATCCTACAAAACAAAGAGAGTTTCTTTCTTCATGAGCCCAATTCTTGAAATACTCCATAACTGGGCCGCCATTCAACATTCCTGATGTTGCAAGAACAATACAAGGAGATGTATCCATGAGTATACTTTCACGAAGTTCTCGGCCCTTAACTGGCCTAAACCATTCACTTGTGAATGGATTTTCTCCATCGTCCTGAAGTAGAGATTTTCTAAGACTGCTGGTAAGGTAATCAGGGTGGGATGAGTGAATTGCTGTTGCTTCCTGAATCATACCATCAAGCCAAACAGGTACAGGCTTCACTGTACCAGATCTAAATAATTCATCTATTGCAATCATAACTTCTTGACTCCTACCCACTGCGAAAACTGGACAAATCAATTTACCGCCTCTTTGAATTGTTCTTGTAACGATATCTTGTAATTCCTGATTTGCTTCTTGTCGAGATGGTTGATAATCTCCTGATGCGCCATAAGTCGACTCAATAACCAATGTCTCCACCTTTGGAAATCTTGTATTTGCTGCGTCGAATAACCAAGATTTCTCATACTTTTGATCTCCACTAAATACAATATTGTGCTTACCTTCACCAATATGCAAATGTACTGCTGAAGAACCAAGGATATGACCTGCATTGGAAAATGTCAATTTTACATCTGGAGATATATCTGTAGTTTCTCCCCAATCAACATCCACTACATGCTTCATACATGTGCGGATATCCTCCATGTCGTATGCAGGACTTCTGCCTTCAGCTCCACTGACCTTGATGTAGTCCGATTGTAGAATAAGCATCAAATCACGAGTCGGGGGGGTACAATATACAGGTCCACGGTATCCATACTTGAATAAAACAGGTAACATTCCAGCATGATCTAGATGTGAGTGAGTCAAAACTACAGCATCGAGTTTTTCCAAAGGAAGTGCTTCAGGTGCTGTAAAGAATGGCATTGGGTCAGTAACAGATGCGATGTTGACCCCAACATCGATCATAATTCTTGATTCATTTGTTGTCACAAAGTGGCAAGCCCTACCGACTTCACGATATGAGCCTAATGCGGTCACTCTAGCCCATGATGCACCTGGACGAGTAGGCCTATGCATATTCAATCCGAAATCTTTCAATAATTTACGACGCTCATCTGCATTCGCATTTCTATATCCTCTGATATCATGAACAGTCTTGGAAAAGATAGGTGGCGTCCTTTCAACTATAGGCACCCAACCGGTTTTATCTCTAATCTCAGCAACAATCGCCCCCCTTCGGCCAACTGCATCGCCTGGTTTTTGACATTGAATTATTACTTCACTAAAACAACCATCGAAATAGATTTGAGTTAGTTCTGCTGTTTCAGGAATTAGAGACTCAATTATTGCTTTAGCCTCAAGTTCTGGTTTTACAATAGACTTATCTGGTCTAATCTTTATCTTTCTACGGATTTTCTTGGCGATTTTTCCAACTAGTCCATCTCCGCCACCGAACTTAAGGGGCTCAGTTGTAACAATTGCAATGTTTCCTGCTTCCAACTCAACTGAATATTCAATCGACTTAGGTACAATCTTAGATATCTCATCTTTTAGTTCTTTAAATGTAAGGCGCATAATTAAACCTCAAGTCCACAACTCAGACAACAATGTGCACTTGACACAATGCAGCGAACTGCGGGAAAATAAACTCAAGAAAGTAGTTTCTTGATTTGGTCTTGGGAGACTTGTACATAACCATCTTTAGCAGTGATTACAGCCAAATCCATTCCGTTACCGGAGGCTGCATCACGCTGCCCCGATGCGTGAAGGGAGCGAGCCGCTAATTTCAATGCTTCGGTCTCGGTCATGTTATCCTTAAATCCATCTTCAAGGACACCATACATGTAAGGAGAACCTGAACCAGTAGCACAATATTTGTCAGGGATTGATCCTCCAGCTGAATCTATTGAGTATACGTGGCTGCCATCTGGGTCAACACCAACAATAAGCAATTGGACCCAATGCGGTCTTCCAGAAAGGATATTTGCAGTTAGTGTCGCTGCACCTTTAACAGTCATAGGTTGCTGCCTTCGTAGTTCAAAAAGGGCGACTTCAGCAGAAAGTGTACGAGACAGAGATTGGGCGTGTCCAACTAATCCCGCGGTTGTTAATGCTAGGTTTTCGCCTATTTTGAATAACTTCTGAACACTTTTGTTAGCGATGAAATGGCCCATGGTAGCCCTATGGTCTGCTCCAACAACCACTCCACCCTTGAAAGTAATACCTATCGTACTGGTTCCTGTCTTGACAACATTTGCTTCTGCATTCATCATATCTCCTCGCTGTAATCGACACCTATTGAACATTGGTGCGATTTCCCCTATCCGTGATTGTATTTCAACCCCACGAAATGGCGGCAGACCAATGGTCGTAAAAATCACCTCTTACAGTTGATTTGATGGGAGTATTCTTGAAGCGCTACCTTTCAGGTGAAAATATGAGGAAGAAAAAGGGCGTCGAAAAAGATGATGCACAATCCTCACTGGATGCATTTTCAAATGCTAATATTCCAGAGATGCCGGATTTGGATAGTCTTGCAAAAGCGGATAAAATTCTCAAAAAGGAAATAAAATCAAACTCTCAAGAAGATACCGAGGGATTGAACACCTTCGAAATGCCGAGCATGTCTAACACTAAAGAAAAGCCTGCAGCACCTAGTGGTTTAATTTATCATGACCTTGAAAAATTATACCCTAACCCCCCGATCAAAGAAACCAATTCTGGTTTAGTTGTTCACAGAGCAGTTCTAAATGATATCACAGGATGCCCTACGCTACTAAATTGGCTGTCTGATGGACATGCTGCAATAGTAGAAATGAATAGATTAGTCAAAAGAGAAACTGAATTTTCTTCAGCAATTAATCAACTTCACACCTTCATCGAGGGAGACCTTGGAGGTCAAATAATTCAAATTACAGATAGCAGGTTAATGCTTTTACCTCCTGGATGCCGTGGACTAAAAGGAATCGAAATGGAAGCTTTTGCCGCTAGTGCAGAAGAACTTGGCAGGCGAAGGCTATGATAGAAGAGAAACCTGTGGACATTCCATGTCCAATTTGTTCTCGCCAGGGCGAAGTGAACATGATTGCTCATATCAGTGAAATCCCCTACTTTGGCGAACATACCCAAGTTACTGTAATGTGCCATAGTTGTGGATGGAGGCAAACTGATTTCATTCCAGCTGAAGGGAAAAAAGCAGGTGGATGGACACTCATTTTAGAAAATGAAGAGCAACTAAAATCTAGAATTGTACGTTCATCATCTTGTACTGTCAGCATACTGGAACTAGATTTACAGGTCAATCCAGGAAGCAGTTCAACTGGATATGTCTCTAATGTAGAGGGCGTTTTGAATAGATTTACCAAGATCATTGATATGGTTCTAGGAGATTTAGATGATGAGGATTCCAATGAAGATATTACTAGACTGAAGGATATGAAATCTCAAATCGAAAATGTAGGTACTGATGATATCAAGTTGACTTTAGAATTTCTTGACCCACATGGGCACTCGATGATTATCGACCAAAATGCAACAGAAAGAGACCTGACTGAGGCTGAATTAGAGAGTTTACCTGTTGGCCCAGACCCTGCGGTATTTTCCAAGAATGATTAAATCGCATCTGAAGCAAGGAATTCACTTATCAAGTGTTCATTTTGAGAACGCTTTTCATGTAATTCAGAAAGCCACTCTGTGGCTCTATCGATACACAATTGCTTCATTTCACCTGCCAGAATCTTACCTGCACGATAATCAGAATTGATAGATTGCAAGAAGTCATCATCATCTTCAAAAAAGTACATCATATACTGATAGGCAACATCCACATCAGGATTACCTCCTAGCCTCCTATGCTCTTCTACGGTGGATTGACCACCAGAATATGCTCTCTTGATCTTCTTGGCCACTTGGTCTATTTCATCGCCCAAAAATATTGTTGTTTTCGGCTTGCTACTACTCATCTTATCGCCAGTCAAACCAACTGCAAAATGATGATATGTTGAGGAGGGTGCCAAAAGACCCATTCCTCCTAGTTCTCTCTCATACTCTAGCAATTTGGTGCGGATTCTAATTTTGTCCTTTGATGTAGCACCTGGAACATTTACTGTGCCGTGTTTGGGATTAGAAATTATATCGGAATATCCAATAGCACTCAAACTAGAAACGATTCCATCAAAAATGGTTCCAAGTTTCTCTTTGTCAACTCTCCCATTGGGCTGTTGTCCTAATATTTCGGCATTATCTTCCTGAATAGAAAGTCCTATGACAACTCCTGATTTCTTACCATCATTGACATTGAACCAATTGGTTTTTGCAGCCAATCCCCTAGTTAGTCTAAGATGTGGGTCTTGGTCTACGCCAACAGGAACAACGATAGGTCTCAATCCCCCATATTCTTCAGTTTGCGGATGTAAGATGTCACCTACTTGCACCATTGGAGCTTGAACATGAGCTAAGTTTGTGTCTCCTGAAAATCCATAAATTGATTCAAATTCATTAAGATTGGTTCTTTTACCCAGTTGGAATCCAAGTCTTTGGACTATTGGTCTACTCGATTGAAAATATACTTGAGTTTTTTCAGGATCCAATCCTAATGCAGCATAATTAGAAATATATTCTTGCAGTGCAATTTCTCTACCCTTTGAAAGTGAAACACCACGTGTAGCCTGACTTTCCAAGTCAGCCACCGCTATGGTTACATCTCCGCCTTGCTTTTGAAACCACTTTACTTGTTCAATAACCATAGAATGCCCCATGTGCATTTTTCCACTTGGCATAAGGCCGGTTAGCACACCGAAATTATCACCGGAATTCTTAGCATCTAATACAACATCTAAGTCTCTGTGAGCAAAAATTATTCCTCTGCGATGGAGTTTAGATGGTTCGTTAACCTGAACTTTATCCATAGATGAAAGACCAAATTGTTCGATAATTCTAGAATAATCTGTAGATTGGTTACTACTCCAAGGGTCAATCTTAACATCTCCCCCTCCCATAGAATAGCCTCACATCGTGGGCAGACCAATCAGCCATGAAGGCTTCGCTTATTATTGAGTGAAAGTGGCCATCTATTCGGCTTCACTTATTGTATCAAGATGATTTTTACTTTTTGCGAGTGGGCCGATTCCTTCATTTTTCAACACTAATAGCATAGTAATGATTACTCCGACACCTATTGTGAATGCAACATATGGAATCCAAGGTGACTGACTTTCCGCTGGCCTTGGAATAACTAGCCAAGTAAATACAAGGTTTTCCTGATCTACAAATCTCTTTGACCACTTGAATAAGTCTGTTGTTTCGTGCGCTGCAATAGTTATTGCAGCACTATGATTGTTCCAAAATTCAGTCATCTCAACAATATCATAATCATCACTGGTCAAAGTAATGTTAACCCTATTACCATTTACCACACTGATGTGTAAATATTGACCCTGATTATGTGTATATCCCTCTTTTGTATGACGTATTTTTGAAATGTTTTCCATTTCCCCATTTGAATCAATTATTGATAAAATCTGAGAATCCTTGACATCAAAAGCCCAAGTTAGAGGTACATTCCATCTATCTGGATTTACACCGGTACACTGTTCAGTTATCAATGACTCAAAGGATAGTACAAAATTTTGCTCAACTTGGCTTATCGAGTAGTCGAGTTCATAGCATTTACTTGCACTCCAGTATGACCATGCTTGGCCCCAAGTAGTAAGCCAAGCATCTGCTTCCTCACTTATGTATTGTTCAATATCCTTGTCGTGCCTTATAGTAGCATCATTTACTCTACCAATCCAATAAAGATTAACCAATCCACCCTCATCAACTGCATCTTCCACCTGTTGCTTAGAACCGATAATCTGTTCAAGGCTACCACCTCTTCTACCAAGATTATACCAATCAAGCATATCGACAGGTGTATCATTCGAAGAATGCCAAGCAGTATCTTCTAGGTTTGTATTATCTCCATGAACCATAAATCCATTCTCAGAAATAATCTGATGTTGATACTGTAATAGTGAGTCCGGGGTGTATGTGGAAATTGGCGACTCACCCCAACGATTTGCAGAAACGCGATTCTCAATATACTGGCGGCATTCAGTTGCGACTGCACCTGGATCTGCGTTCCAAGAAAGACCTGGCACACCATAACAACCAAATTCGTCACCATTATCTAACCTCTCTTGGGCTAGAGAGGACGTCAACCAACCATCTTCTTGCCAGTCAGATTGAGCCATAACACTAGGTGAAATGATAATTGACGATAATAAAAAAATCACAAACACGGTCGAAGTGCGAGTAAAAAGGCTAGAATCATGCTCGCTCATGACAACTGCTCTTTTGAATGTGATTTGAAATTTCGTGTTCGAAACAAATACAGAACCTATCAAAAACGAAAAAAATTACTTTAATCAGTGGTAATTATCAAAGGGGATTGATTTTCAGTAGACAATATGCCCAATTCAACTGACCTCGAGATGGCATGGAATGAATTGAAGCAACATTGGTACATCAAGCCATATAATGGCAACATCCCAAATACTCCTGGTTACTCTTTTATCCGTTTTATTTTTTCTCCTCTAATTAGAGGAATACTTCGAATAAAGGCCACTGGACTCAATAATATTCCAAGATCCGGACCAACTATTTTGGCTGCTAACCACCTATCTCACGTCGACCCAATACTAATCATATCATCATCTCGAAGAAAAGCGCATTATCTTGCAAAGGATGGTCATTTCAAAAATTTCTGGCTTAGGCAATTTATGAAAATGACTGGTCAAATCAAAACCCATAGGGAAGAAGGCGGAGACCAAGCACTATCATCTGCCGCAGATGTACTATCTGCAAGAAGAGCATTAGGTATTTTTCCTGAGGGCACACGTTCCAAAAAAACCGAAGCACCTTTACTTCTACCAGGAAAAACAGGTGTAGCTAGACTTGCTGCATCATACCCCGAAACTGTAGTCATGCCAATAGCACTAAATGGAACAAGAGAAATGATGTCTCCTCAAAAGCACAAACTACCACGCTTATGGAAACCCGTCCACATAAATATCGGAAAAGGAATAACATGGATGGAATGGTTGGAAGATCCAAAAGGTGGAAATGTTAGCGTTGATGATTTAAAATCCTTAAATGAACAAGATGAACATGAGATAAAGGCTAAACTGGCGTCACTCTATAGAAAATTTACCGACCAATTAATGACCTCGATTCAACATCTTGGAGCTCCATAATTGATGTACAGTGGAAGCGCGAAAATATTGTGCTTAGCGTTTATACTCCAATGGGACCCTTAGTTTTGGAGAAAGAAGTTGATGAAGAAAAATTATCTGCTGAATTAAGAGGTTTGGAATTACTATACGAAATCGCTTGTAAATCGCCCAACTGGAGGCTTGAATTATCGAGTACAAAGCCATTTATTCGATCTAATGATGGCTCACCCGAGATTCAAATTGACATCTTTTCGTGTATATCAAATAAATTATTGAAAAATAATGACCACTTATCTATCACAATGAGTATGAAGAATGTCTGTGTATTGACAGACTTTGACTCTAATGAAGACATACCCGCTAGTGATGCTATGATATCACTGATTTTACTGGGAAATTCCGGTTGGCCACATAAACACACTCCTGAAACAT
>NZXL01000007.1 GCA_002697705.1 Methanobacteriota archaeon | reverse complement strand
TCCCAATCGAGAGTATATTCTGAATTAGGGTCTAAATTTGTTAATGTAATTGTTACAGCAATTCCACTTCCTCGCTCATAGTATATGTCATTGACTTCCACGTCCAACGATTCATTTCCTGTTGAGCGTGCAGATGTATCATCAGATGCGCTCACTGCAAGCGTTGCAACTGATGTAAACAACATCAATAAAGTCAAAAGAACGCTAATGGATTTCAAATTACGGGTTTCAGGCATATACTCCGCTTGACAAAGCCGATTATAAATTAGATGATTATACTAAATTCTAAAAATACTAAAATTTGAAGAAATTTAGTGTTTTTTTCATTCATCGAATGGGTCAATATTGACGATTTGTTCTATATCGATTCGCTTATATCCCCTTTCTCTTGCATTTGTTGCTGCTTTAATCAGCATTGAACGCATCCAGCCAAGAGACATTAATGTCCTCATACGATTTATCGATTCAATAAATTGAACAGGATTGCCTCCAAGTTGAGCGTGGCGCCTAATGTCGCCTTCTAACTTCTCAACAACCATGTAATAGGTATCCAATAATTCTTCGATCGCATCATCAGTTACAGACATCTTGGCGTGAGTTCTTGCCAAAGACATCAGTGATGAACGGGTCAAAATACCTCCGCCTTGTCCAACAACAAGGGTTTCACTCTCCTCAATTGTATCCTCTTCTAATTCCTCTTCTGAGTCCTCACCAAGACCCATCCCTGAAATTGCAATTTCTAGGTGGCGCGGTTTTATTGTCGCAACTCTATCTTTTTCTGCTGCGGCTTCTGAGTGCTTGATTATCTTTGCAAGGTGTTTTTCAATATGCTCGATCCCTGCTTGAACTGCGGCAGAGCCTACCGAGTCTATATTGGATAAACGCTCGATCATTAGTTCGCGAGTTCTATTATAATTCAGCCTAGTTCTTTCAGGGTCATCAAGAGTCTTGCGCTCAGGATCTTGAGCCAAAGTCTCTGATTCCATTTGAGGGACTAATCTGGCAATTTCTTGACACATTAGCTCTACGAGTTTCTCTTTAACGGCACCTGAAAGGCGCATGTCAGTATAGTTTGAAGCAACAGCCCCTATGTGACCAGAGGAGTATGGTTTAGCGGCCATACATAGAGCGTGTGGCATACGATTATTGAATCAATTGCTCAATATCTATTTTCTTTTGAGATCTAAAACGATTTTGTGAATAAATAATGATAATAAAATTAACAAGATAACAACTGGCAATGTTTCCATTTCATCGGGATTTTGTTCTCCCAACGGCTTGACGTCATATTGCTTCGATTTGTCAATCTCCATGTATTGGTTGGTTTCTGGTTGGAAAATATAGGCTTCTGTGCCATCATTCCAAATTACTGTGATAGATTCTATTGATTCACCAGTAGGAACACCAAGATGAAGAGTAGTATCTTTAGAACCTGAAAACCCACTTCCGATCTTCACTATTTGTCTTATTGTCTTTCCATTACTAAGTTCAAAATCTACCTTTGCTCCAACTGAAATTAAGGATATGTTTCCGCCACCATATGGTTCGGATATATCAACAGCAATCCACTCGGCACCGGCTCTTTGGGAAGCATCGTTCTCATAGTATGTGACTCCAAAATTTGAATCTCCCACAATTAAATCTAAGTCGCCATCTAAATCAAAATCGCTCCATGAAGCCCCCATTGTTTTTGAAATTGGATTAATCAAGTCTCCATTTAGAATTGCTTCTCCAAATATGCCATCGCCATTGTTAAGATAGATAGAATTAGGACTAAAGGATGCGAAAGGATTTATGTTTCCTGACCCAAACCACAAATCCAAATCGCCATCGAGATCAATATCTATAATGTTACAATCCCAACTAACAGACTCTGCAGATTTACCTATGTTTAATCCTGATTCTGCACTTGCTTCCATATAGGTATTATTTTCTAATTGCTTGTAGATGTAGTTAGGTCCGAAATTGGTTTGACAAATATCAACATCTCCGTCACCATCAACATCTCCCGCATCTAGGCCCATGGCGGTTCCAAATTCACTCAAATTAGTTTCAAAGGTGTTTAACACAAAGGTTCCATCGCCTAAGTTCTTGTAAAAAACAGAACGTCCAAAATCAGTAGCAACAAAAAGATCTTCATAACCATCGTCATCTAAATCAATAAAAAGGCTCGCCCATGAAATTGAGGTTCCCTGTTCATATGCCTCATCATTTTCTTCATACAACTGCCAAAGTAAGGCATTTGCTGATGGGTTTGAAGCACTCGCTGGCGTCCAAGAAAACGGGCCATTGACTGAGATCGATTCGTTTTCTAATGGCTTAAACACACTACTGTATATCTCTCCGGCCTCCTTAGTGTAATCAATAAAAGTAGCAACTCCAGTTTCGGAAAGTAAATTCTTGTAAAACAAATCAGATTCAATTATAGCAACACCATAGTTTTCAGAAATTTGGCCTCCGTTGATTGAATGTAAATCTAAATCACCATCATGGTCATAATCTGCCCATGCGCTTGTTGAGGAATGCCCTATGTTTCCTAAGCCAGTATCTGCTGTAACATCAGTAAAGTTACAATCACCATCATTGGAAAATAATTTATTTGGATAAGAGAAATTTGTTTCAAAGTCGTGATAGCCACTATTTGAAAGGTAAATGTCTAAATCTCCATCATTGTCATAATCAGCCCATGAAGCTCCTAAATATGTTGAATTGGTAAACTTTAATCCTGATTCCAATGTTATGTCTTGAAATTCTCCAGTTCCATCATTTTGTAGTAAAAATGTCTGTCCAGTAGATACTAATGAATCAGAATCAGACTCCCAACCTTCAGGGTCAAATGAAGAACCAACCCATACATCCTCAAAACCATCATTATTACAATCCCCTACAGCAATTGTTGGCCCGTATGGAGACCAGTAGTGAATTGGAATTGTGCCATTGTCAAGTTGTTTGAAATTTATCAATACGGTTTTCTTTGTCATGCTATTGATATATGGGGGTTGATAATCTTCATCTCCTACTTTGAGGAATGATTCTACATAAGGCTCACTAAATTCAGAAGAATAACAACTCATCTCATCTGTATGAGATACTGCAAACATGGAGTTACATTGAATTTGATTGATATTGGTATTTCTCAGTATAATCGAAGACAATGTGGAATCTTTTATCGATGACATGTGAGGGATTAGTTCATCATCGTTCTCGAAATAAAATATATCGCCATTACGTAGCCTAGTGAATTGCTCTTCGATTAAAGAATGCATGGTTTGCCCTAAGGAAGAACCTTCAATATGCGTCTCAGCATACAGTCCCATAATTGGGTCTGCATCATCTAAATTAGGATAAATCGAGGACATTATGTTGATTACCTTTGGGTCTAAACTCACATCTGACCAGTTACTTGCAGTTTCTAAACCAAAATATTCCCTTAACTGATTGTAATTTGGCAATCCATGATCTCTGCCTCTTTGGATATCGATTGCACACATATCTAGGCCGCCAAAGCCTGGTTCACCAAACATTGAATTTCTTAGACTGCTGACTGCAAATATATCATTAGCAGCTTGATTTGACATTGCAGCCCCCCTCAATATGGGCTCAAGGCCGCCTTCCTGAATCATGCTAGATGGGTCCCAGAAACCATCAGAAAGAAGTATGGGCCTATACTCTTCTGAAAGATAGTCAAACCCTAATCTAATTGAAATATCATTTATCTGTGAATGACCCATTCTAAATGCTAGTGCTGAAAACTCATTACTAATTCTAGGGTCAACAGATGGATCAAATCCAGAGTATTGGGGCAAATTAACTCCCAAAGAAGGCAAATATTCAAAATAAGTGATATATTGTATTTGAGCAGTATTGATTTTTCTAGCGATTTGATATATTTGTTCATCTGAAAAATCAGGATTTTCTTGATATACCTCGGAAGCGATTCTGTTGTGTTCTCGTAAAAATAATACATGCATTGCTGTCAAAGCAGCGTGCTCGTTTGCCCTAGCATCTCCTGCAACAAAACGCTCAGATGCTGAAAATCCAACAAAACTAACTTTTGGTGCTTCTTCACCATCGGCAGCCTTAGGTAAGAATTCTCCAATAGAAGTATTTGTTACTTTCATTCTCCCCAAAGTTCCTTCTCTCAACCAATCACTATCAAAGCTAGAAGACCCATAAACTAACGAGCCATCCAACCACCCAGTAATCGAGTTTTGGAATTCTCTAGGAGTGGATTCATCTCCAGTAGATTGATTATACATCGAACGGGTCATTGGTATCTGAAGTGACCCGACTGAAAAGGGATCCATCCATTTATCCATAGGAGGGATAGGAATGTTCAACGTTTCTGGAGTTCCATCGACTCGCCCATTTTGAGTAAGAGTGAAATCTAGATCATGAGAAATGAACTGTCCCCAAATCCAATTATAATCAGATAACCCTCGTTCATCATAGATTGTTTGGTTGCCATCTTCACAGGCGGTATTACTTATTTCTCTAGCACTGGGTAAATGCATCCTTGCAGCCCAATCATCTTCATAGACTCCAGCGCTAGGAATAAGTCTGATTAAATCAGTACCTTTAGCGTTATATGATGGAATTGAGGGGTGATTTTGCCCTCCTTCGGTTGAATAATAAGAGTCGAAAGGCGTGTATGTTTTTTCTACAGTTGTTTCTGCTTCGCTAAAGTTAGTAGATGATAATAAAATATTTGAAAACAACAAAAAAATTGTTACTAATGAGAATGATATTGCAGTATTTTTCCTCATAATCACACCTCTATGATATATTTTTTATTCAATTGTTCATTGTTTGTCAAGCATTTCATGGCATCAAAGGCTCTAACCCAAGTATCTTCAAGACCTATGCTTCCCTCTTTAAACACTACTTTTGGTTCAATAGCCATCGTACCACCAATTGGTAATGGCCGATCAAAGCCTTTAGCAACAACAGGTGATTCATCTAGTTGTAAACCAACTGAATGACCTAAAAATTTACTTTGATCCGGTTTCATTCCCATTAGATTCCCTTCATAGCCTAATTGATAAGCCACTTGTGAACCTTTTTCCCAAGCCATTGAACAATCTTCGCCCTTTGCTAAAGAAGATACAACAGTGTCGCTAACTTCTAACATATGTTCGAGCCTATCGTGCCATTCCTGTGATAATTTACCAACACTAAACATTCGAGTCTTATCAACGACATAGCCTCGATGAACATGAACTAAATCAACAAGTATCGGTTCATTGGCTTTGACCTTGTTGAATCCTGAGCCCATACCAGTCAAAGGATGAGGGCCTGAACCGCCTACTGCTGAATCAAAAAAAGATGGAATCCCTCCGGCCCTTCCTGAAACTATTACTCCTCTATCGCATTGTAAAGGATATCTTCGCATCTGAATATTACCGCCAAAACCTGCTATGCGGCTTACTTCTTCCGCAGCTGCAACCAATTCCAATTCACTAATTCCTTCTGAGAGGTTTTGTTCTACTGTATCGAACATTTTTGCTTGAATTATTGCGCTTTGCTCCATTTGTTTAATTTCCCAATCAGATTTAATCTCACGTATTCTATGGATTATATCGGTGACATCACCACAATCGCCCAATACTGAAAGAACATCGCAAAATCGATTGATAAAACTTGCAGGTATTTCGCCAAATTGTAAAGCAGGAGATTCTATTACACCGCGGCTTTGTAAAACCTCAACAAGATTTTTCATTCTTGGGAACGGCTGTATTTCGAAAGGTGAATTGTCTTCACCTGCTTCATAAATTGCTCTTGAAAGGGAACGTCTGACAAATAATACTGGCCCATCTCCCCCGCCTTCAACACTCGCTTTTGTCCCCCTTGCTGGAACAAATAATGTGGCATTTTGGCGCCCTCCAGAAAAATAATACAAATCTACTGGGTGCTGAACAAAAGCACCTGGTAGTGAATTTTCTTGCAAAGCGATAGATAGTGTCTCGAGCCGAGACTCTAACTCAGACACTGGCACTCTCCAATCTTCTCCATTAGGCCCTTGGATTTCACTTCCAACCAAAGACGCCATGTTTAGTGCAATGGCCTCACCTTCAAAACTACTACTAATCTAATCATGCCAAAACATAGTTTACATTAAGTTAAAACTGAAGGCATGTAGCGTATAATATGGCCCCTATAGCAAAAACAGGCAGTATTGTTGGCGTTGTTCTAATATTTTTTGGAATTATAGGCATGGTGCTAGGTGCAAACTCTGAAGAAGTTGCAGAACCATATCAGTATTATAATTTGGTGGCATATGAAAAGTCAGGAGAATTCACTACGAATTATAATTCTTCATTCAATCTTGAGGTCATAGTAAAAACTGCCTTTGAAGATTGTGAAAATATCGAATTAGAAATCAAGGACAGTAGTAATGTTGTCGTTTATGATGAAAATATGTATTGTTCTCAATATGAGACTGGAGAGAGAACTACATTTAATCACGTGGCCAATGAAACTTATACCTTTCAAAGTAGTGTATTTATCGACATCTGGGTTAATAATGATGGTGATTTCTACGAAGAAAGTTTATTCTCCTTTTTGGGGGCCTTATCCTGTTGCTTTGGCGTAATTTTAACTTCCTTTTTTGGTATAATGGCCACGGCCATGGGTAATAGCCAGGTCGTCGGTATGATGCCTGTGCAAATGGGCACTAGTATCCCTATCACTACCAATGCACAAAATCAAGGTAATGTCCAAATGACACAAACATATCTAACCCAACCAACTATTGTGCAAGAGTCTATTCCACAGCCAGTTACAATTGTAAATAATGAAGTTAGGCAACAAGAAGAAAGCCAAGAATTCAAACCCACTCAAGAAAAGAAATCTAACTTCTGGGATAACGTTGAATAGTTCTATTTCAATCGAGCAAATCAAAAACTACCGACCTTTGGCATGACCAATGACAAGAGTCTTGTCCTTGGACAGTGTCAATGTAGAAGGCAAGACCGTGCTTGTTCGTGTCGATATCAACAGCCCTTTAGATCCATCGACAAAGGAATTCTTAGACGATACAAGAATTCGCGCAATAATTCCAACCTTGAACCGACTATCTAAATCTAAAACTGTTCTTCTTGCACATCAATCAAGGCCGGGGAAATATGATTTTACCTCGACTTTAGGGCACTCTAGAGAACTTGGCCGTGTACTTGGAAGAAATGTCAAGTGGGTCGAAGACATTCATGGCCAAAAAGCAATGGAGGCAATAGAATCTCTAGAAGATGGAGAAATATTGATTCTAAATAATGTCAGAATGGATGAAGAAGAAACTTCTTTCAACGGCGATTTTCATGAAATGGGCGAGACTAAATTCGTCCAAAGACTTGCAAGTGTTGCAGACTTATTTGTTAATGATGCATTTGCCTGCGCGCATCGAAATAGCCCTTCGATTGTCGGTTTTTGTAATGAACTTCCGTGTGTTGCAGGCGAACTTATGAAATTTGAAATAGAAAAACTAAATCTTGCTCTAAACAAACCACGAAGACCCTGTATTGCTGTTGTAGGAGGGATAAAGGTCGCTGATTCAATCTCAGTTGCTGATAATATGCTAAGAAAGGGTATCGCAGACGAGATTTGGGCTACTGGCGGAGTTGCTAATCTGCTTGTGGAATTATCTGGTACCGATATTGGAAATATTAATCATAGTTTCTTGGTCAAAGAATTGGGTAAAGAATACCATTCGACTGTTGAAACAGCCAAGGCATTGCTAAATGACTTCCATGAACAAATACACTTACCAACTGACTTAGCAGCTAATGTAGAAGATAATCGAGTAGATTTATCTCTTGAAGAATTACCTATTGATGCGCCCCTATTCGATATGGGAATTAATTCGATCATGGCATTATCATCTGCAATAAAGAATGCTGGAACTATTATCTTAAATGGCCCTGCAGGCGTCTTTGAAGTAGAGGATTTTGCTCTTGGGACTATTGAAATGCTAAACGCATGTGCAGAGTCAAATGGTTACGTAGTGGTTGGTGGAGGGCATACCGCCACCCTGATCATGAATCGTGGATTAACCGATAAGATGGGTCATCTATCAACTGGCGGCGGGGCTTGTTTGGATTATATGGCTGGACGAATTTTACCTGGAATTGCTAGTTTAGAAATTAGTGCAGAGAAGTTTTTCATGGATGTTCAAAAAGCAAGTAATAAAATCGATTAAGATTGCTTTTCTGTCCGAGTATTATTGAAGGTTAAGTTCTACCCAAAACCATGGCAGACGAAGCGTGTGTACGCTACAACAATGCTGTGCTCTATGAAAATGGGGTGAAACATGTTGGAGATTTCCTACTTCATGATGATGGAAATTGGTCTATGTCTAAAGGAAACGAAGATGTCAAAAATGAGATTGATGGCTCGAATCGTCTAATTACACGCTCACTACAAAATTGGCACACTCACCTTGCAATGCAACTAAACGCTAGAGATTTTAGTGATGGTTTTACCTTAGACCGTTGGTTAAATGAGGCAATATTTCCTACAGAATCAAGATTGAATCCTAAGTATGTTAGAGTCGGCGCTTATGCTGCTGCTGCTGAAATGATCCGAACTGGTTCAAGTTTTGCAGCGGACATGTACTTCTATCCCACTGTCACTGGAGATGTGTTACAATCTGCTGGCCTACGTGGGTTGATTGGAGGGCCAGTAAGTGATTTTGCTTTGCCTTCACATCCGGATGTTAAATCTGCTCTCGATGAATTAGATGGTGTTCTAAAAAACCAAACACCCGATGATAAAATTCAATATGCAATCGCAACTCATTCAGTATATCTATGTAAAGAAGATACTTTGCGAATGGCTTCAGAGTTGGCTGAAAAGCGTAATGCTCGATTACATATACATGTCAGTGAAACCAGAAAAGAAGTATCACAGTGTCATGAAAAAACTGGCAAATACCCCATTGAATATCTCGATAGTATTGACTTTTTCAAACCTGGAACGATTTGTGCTCACGCAAGTTGGGTAAAGAAAAATGAGATTAGAATGTTGAAACAACATGAAGCAACAGCGGTTCATTGTCCTTCATCAAATATGAAAATTGCTTGTGGAGGTACTCTATCTCTTCCTGCTTACAAAGATGCAGGAGTAGATGTTCGGATTGGAACCGATGGCGCTGCATCCTCAGGAAGTGGATTAGATATGTTGGCAGAAGCAAGGCTTGCTTCACTTGTCCAAAGACATGACCATTGGGATGCAACTCTACTACCTGCTTCCGAGGTTTTTGACATGGCAACTAAAGGGAGTAAGGATTGGGCGGTTTGGAATCTTGATGATATTCGTATGCGCCCATTAGGACGTTCAGGAAATAGACATCTCGCAAATTTAATTTTCAATGGTGCCGATTGTCTCGACCTTTGGGTTGATGGCAATGCTTTACGTTTGAATGGAAAGACTTCATCCATTGATGAAAATCTAGCAATCTCTCAACTTGATGAGGCAGTAGAGAGTTATTATGACGGTATTGAATAATCAATCATACTTGATTAATGTAATACCGCAAGCACCTAATAATAAAATTAGGAAATATCCAGCCGCAGATAAATTCAATTCAACTGTATAATCCACATTTAATTCAAGGTCTTCTGGAATACTGTCGCCCAATGTACCAATGCCAACAAAGTAATCTCCATTCTCCACTGTCCATTCTAATCCTGTTGAATTGTCTAGACCAACTTTCTCATATCCGCTATCTTCTGCTTTACAGGTAGTACTACCCGGAGATATCAATTCAATTGGGGCAATATTATCACACTGCTTTTTCTTGTCTTCATCTGCAATGACCAGATAAATATCACTTCTATCCCAAGTCATAGTTGTCTTTGCTGAAAGTAATAATGCAACTGGATTGTCTTGAAGTGGTTCATCGGCAAAATATACTGCTCTGGGCGTATTTGGGGTTGGGATGTCATTAACTTCATCATCAAAAGAAATTCCAATCGTCCCTACAATCAATAATATAACTGCCACAACAGTGATTGTATAACCTATTTTACCATTCATTGAAGCCAAGTTTATCGCCTCATGAAAGGAAGAAAGCAAGCGCGAGAATTACATAACTGGCTAGAAGCATAGCCCCTTCCAACCAATTACTTTTACCATCTGCTAAAATTGAATTTGCGACTAGTACCGACATGAAAGTGGCTGCAGTCTCAAGCATCCCGAATTCTAATGTTAATGGAACTCCTAACCCCCATGCAAGTAATACCATCAAAGGAGCTGCGAACAGAGCGATTTGTACGCTACTGCCGATTGCTATTGCAAGAGAAAGGTCCATCTTGTCTTTACCTGCTACAATAACTGCAGTAAAATGCTCTGCAGCATTACCAAAGAATGGCAATAAGATCACTCCGATAAATAGTTCAGGCATATTCCATTCATCGACTGCTGCTTCTAGTGAATGGACTAAAATGTGAGCCATCCAGCCTACCAAGGCAGTTGCCATCAGTAATAGCGTCCAAGCATCTCTGTTTGTCATCATAGGGTCTTCATGGGTGCCATGTCCTGCTTCTGTAGCGAAAACATCAGAATGGGTTTTTAATTGGAATAAAAGGGCCAATCCATATATTAAAAGTAATACAATTGCAGCATAGTGGGATAGTTTTTCAATGTCGACATCTGAACCGCCGGAGTGGTGTACCGCGCTTGGAATAATGAAAGCAACAACCGCCAATAAAAGTAAAGAGCCGTTCATTTGACTTGCTTGATTGTTAAAAGTCTGATTTTTATGTTTAATCCCTCCCCAGCAAATAGCTAATCCAAGAACCAATAGTAAATTACCCAATATAGACCCAATAAGAGATGCTTGTGTTACTGTAACCATTGTTTCAACAACATCTGGGTTTTTTGAGGCAGTATAAATTGCTAAACCTGCAATAATCAATTCTACTGCATTACCAAATGTCGCGTTTAGTAATCCCCCTATTGACTCTCCAGTCCGAAGGGCAATTTCTTCTGTTCCCTTGCCCATTAGAAAAGCCAGAGGCATGATTGCGATCATGGAAAACAAAAATGCCATCGCTTGATTGTGTGAAAAATTCGCCCAAATGGCGATTGGAAGTGCCAATAATAACCAATTTAATTTATTCTTCATTGGATTAAAAGAATCAATTAGGCGTTCCATGGTATGTTCTATTTGTTCGACCGCTTCTTCGACGATGTCTTCGGCAACTGATTGCGACATAACTCGAGGCAGGTGATGTTACTCTTTGAGTTAATCTATTGATTTCAACTCAATCACTAGATTTCTTGCGTCGTCCGACTTGCCGCCTCTTTGGAGCGTTCTTTGGTGCTGTTCGTCTACCAACTTGGCGCTTCTTGGGCTTTTCTTCCTCTTCTTCATCATCTAGGCCAAAGAATGGGTCGTCATCCTCGTCTTCTTCCTCTTCTTCAACCACAGGGGCTTTTCTTCGACGGCTTTTACGAGTAGGTACATTAACTGCAAATGGATCTTCTTCCTCTTCTTCCTCTTCTTCGATAGTTGGCAATTCTTTCTGTGTTGGTTGAGTTTGAGTTAGTTCATCCATATCCACCGTTTGCGTTGTACCAATGAATTCGGACATCCAGTCATCCTCATCTTCATCATCACCTGAAGATTTCTTAGGGCTTTTCATACTAGTTCTAATTACCAGTAACATTGTAACCAATGAAAAGAAAACAATACCCGAAAGAACCCAAACCATGACGTATGGGGGGTCGCTATACGAAGGATTCACGATTACTGGTTCTGGTTCTGGTTTCAGTGACTCTTCGTAATTACAGACTGTAGTTCCATCGAGCCTATTACGGCAATTATCAACAACAAATATTACCTGTGAGAGAACTTGGTTACCTGCAGAATCAATCGCCCTAAATGTAACTGCATGTTGGCCAGATTCAAAATTACCGGCATTTATTGGCACATCCATAACAAGTGAACTATTATCTCCAAAGATATCTTGAATTTCATCCGGCGTAGTCCATGGAGAGGTTGAAGTTGAACCTGAGCCGTAATTATATGTAAATCGATATTGGAATGAAGAAACTTGAACGTCATCGGTCACTCCTGCCAATAATTGAATGGAGTTGCCATACAAATATTTCGAGCCATCGCTGCCCGAGGCTGGAGAATAAACTTGCATGGATGGATTTGTAGCATCTAGACTACGGTTGTCCCATTGAATCTCATTTGCATTTTGACTTTCATCAGTAAGTGTCATGTTGAAATTGATTGTTCCGGCAGAAACTGTATTGGATATAGAAAATGTCAGGTAATATTGTGGTCCTAATTCATCATTTGCCAAGTTGTCTGCATATGATAGCATCTGCTTCATACCGCCAGTTATGACTCCACCCGTTTCAGTAGTTATTTCCATTCGAGGATCTATGAGGAGATATTCGTCAATAGTAACTATAATTTTATAATTTCCAGAAACCAAGGAGGGGCTATTATATCGATTGTCATTTCCATCATAGAGCGTGTAATTTGCTGTTGGCTTGATTGAATCTTCCTTGATCTTTAGCGCATTACCACCTGAACCAGGTCTAGCTTCCAAATTTTCATTGCCATACATATCAGAGATGGTAACTGCAAACCATGCTTCTCGCTCTATTTCAGGTTGAATGTTATATGTTCTAGAGAAACTATGTGAATGCCATGACGCCCCTGAGTCGATTATCCCTGCGTCGTAAATCTGCCAACCGCTTTCAAAAGAAATATTTGTTGGTTGATCTTCATCTTCTCCAAAAGGACTTCCCCAATGTTTCCAAACTGTGTATTGTTCAAAATCAATTTGGCCATTATTTAGCCATTCCAGCATAACCAAATTAGATTCTCCATCTACTGTTAAAGAATTGATGAGGGGATTTGAAGGAGTGACAGTGTTCTCTGCTATTGCACCTGCCCAATTTTGAACTAAACTTGTATAGTGATAAGTTCCATTTACATGTTGATAAAGTGCTTCAGAGGTTACGAAATAAAATGACAATCTGTCAACTTCGGCAGGCACTTCGATATGTGCAATTTGTATGCCGTCAGGGACGCTGGCCATCCAGAACACCGTTTGGTTGGGGACAAATTGACTTCCACTTACCAAATAATCAGACCGCCAGATGTGATATACTTCTCCTTCTGCCCCCAATTGATCTTTCCATTGTACAACTGTTGTTGCATTTCCGATGAATTCTGCTGAAACTTGAGTGGGTTCTGCTGTCCAATTATAGAAGGCATCCTCGTAAACTGTTGAACAAGAGGATGGAGGGATATTTGTGTCAAAAACACCATTTACATCAATTACTACAACGCAATAAGTTGAATGCCCTAGCCTACCAATAGGTAATTGATGCTCAAGAGATTCTTGTCCCTCTGGGACTATTGAAATAATAGTTGGGCCAAAAGAGGTAGTGTTGTTAAACATAGAGCCAGATGAGTAAATCGCATATGACTCTCCTGTTTCAGTTTCAACTTCATCCCAGGAAATTATGGTCTTTCCGCCACCAGTAGCCGAGTCTGGAATGAAGGCTGTGGTTACAGAACTGACCTTTTGAGGAGGTAAATTATCTTCTGTAATTGGAGATGTTAATGCATTATTTGACAAGAACCTAATATCTTCATAGTCTTGATTTCCATTGGTCCAATTTGGAAGGAAATAAGTAATGGAATAGTAATAATCTGAATCTGTTTGGGCGGGAACATCTACAACGTAAGTTGAAACTCCTGCACTTAAGTTGGCTATCGGAGTTGTTGCGCTCAATAGTGAAAAGGCAGTTTGGCGAGTCAATGGCTCTGTTGTTTTCCATATTCTTGTAGAATAAGCATCTGGGCCATTTTCAGGAAGTATTGGGAAAATGTCATTATAATTCACCCAGTTTAGTGTGGTGGTACTAGATAATGCATCAAAACTTGCTTGTAAATTATAAGGAGTCCTAATTGGAGTTGTTACTTCTTGAACACCGTGATAAAGACTAGATTCATTGAATATCAATTCCTCGGATGTGCCTACTGTTGAAATGGTCGTAGTTATCGCATAATAGAATGTGTCATTGGTGCCAGGAGATACAAGATAAGAAAAACTGTGCCCTGGGTGAGAGCCATTAAAGGCCATACAATCATATCTACTGGTCGACCCTCCTATCTGAGAAGGATTACAAGCATCGACTTGATAGATTAATTGGGCTTGGCCAATTGTGTCTCTAGAAATGTTCTCTGTGTGTCGATAAATATTGTATACCGCATCAAATATATTATTCAATTCGGCACCTGGCGAATCTATATTACGCCAAGTGATAGTGGTTAATTCCGTACTTGTATCAAATGTTGCAGCTATATCTTGTGCTTGAAGGTTCATTGGATCGCCATAATCTTCAGCCGATGCTGTCATGATTGGAATTACAGAAAATGCCATCAGTGCGACTAATAATGTAGCGATAAGTTTCCCATCTTTACCGTGCGAACTACCCGTCATCATTTCTTTCTAACATGCAACTGTTATGAGTATACCGCTCCAAGGTAAGATAAATGAGGCGGTTTTTGGGGCTTTTTGAATCCACCGCGGTTGGTTTATTCCTCTTGAGAATTGTTTTGTGGCAGTGGGTTTTCTCGATCTATTTGCTGAATTTTTTCTCTAGCCTGTATGAATCTAATCAAGAAAGTCCACAAACCCCCAATTGCTGAAATGAATACTACTAGGCTAAGCGGATTTATCGAAATGTGGTCAAAAGGCGCAGGGAAAGTCCCCCAACTGCTCTCGCCCATATACAACATAAAACCCATAGCAAAAATAGCTACAATGCTCAAAATAGTTCTATCAGCACGCGAAAATCCACGATAGTTTCTCGTTCCAGCCACCGCTTGTGCTTGAGTGCCCATATAAGAGCCAAGAAGAGTTAACCATGCTGCTGAAAGTCCTAAAATTAAATCATCTACAAATACAGAGCCAGCGATACAAATTATCCATGCTGCATCCAATAGTCTATCGAAGGTATGGTCCAAGTAATCGCCCCACCTTGTAACTCTACCAGTAGCCCTTGCAACAGGCCCATCTAAGCCATCGAGAATCATTGCTATGGCAATCAATAAACCACCACCAAATAGCATTGAAGCCCCTAAGGAATCTTCTGATGCAGTAAAAATAGCTAGGCCGCCTAGTATGCCGATTGGTAATGCAACCCATGTGATTGTTGCTGGAGAAAATTTAGATAATGATTTCACGATTGGAACAAGCGCTTGCTCCCAATAATTCCTCAACTTTTCAAGAGCCATATGACTTCCTCGGCTTGACGCAAATGAATTAGGGGGTTGATTGTTGCGGTTAAAATTTCAACTTTTCATCCAATCTATCGCTAGTTTGGACTCCTCAGCTACCGATGTATACGGAAGACCTTCTAAAATCCAATCATTCACTAATTGGAACAATTTTTCTGGACTTTGTGAAGTTGAGTCTAATTCGATAATTGGCAACTCAATTTCAAACTCTAATAGTTCAGACCAATTTCCTGCTATCAATTCCCATTCGCTATTAGCCTTAATTTTTTGATTGGAATATTCTCGAGTCTTCAATCTTGTTTCTATTTCCTTTGGATTACATCTTAAAAGAACTATAGCATCTAGGTCGAGGAAATGAGAAAGGTGCCCTTCGATAATAACTAGCCCTGTGTCTTCATTTTCCCACTCATCGGACAACTTGTGAATATCGATCTCTTGCGCTCCATCTGATTGGTCTTCATGCCCTATGCACTCAAATTGTTCAGCCAGTTGTTTAACAGAATAAACTGGAACGTCATTACTCTCAAAAAGTTTTGATAACGAGGTTTTACCACATCCAGGTGTCCCTGAAATTGCAATACACAAGTCATCCTGCATATCAGTGCCTCAAAGTCATCGATTAAACAATATCGCTTTGAAAGATTAATTTTTGATGGATACTAAGCATAGAAGGCATCAAAGGTAATGTCGTTTTGCATTGTTTGTTCATTATGTTTGGAATGAGTGACCCTAACCAGACACTGCTCCAACTGGAGAGTTACATCAAAGATGGACGGTTGGAAATGTCTGAAGTGATGGCAACACAATTCACCGACATGTTTCTTTCAATGAAAAAAAGAGATTTGAATTCCCAAGTAATGTTGGTCAAAGGGCTTCGAATACTATGCGATGTTCTTGTGTTGAGAAGTAAAGCGTCAAAGGCAATTGCTTCTGCGAAAACTCTTCTTCGTGAACGTAAAAAATTGACATCTATGATTAAGTCGAGCGATTCTATGACAGTTGAAATGATGAGGCCGATATTTGAAGATTATAGAAGGTGTGCAAATGTTTTCGCATCTGCACAAAAAAAGAGGGCTGCAAAGAAGTATTATTTGAGATGTGAACGGAATTCTCCCGGAAATATCGCTGTGGCACTTGAAGCATTTAATCACTATAATGATGATAAAAAGATCGTCAAAAGACTACTGAACTGTACAACTTCGGCAGGGCCAGTCATTAGAAGTAATGGAAATTATATTATCCAGCCGGTCGATTTACCACCTGCTAATGCACATGAAGTTAGTCAAGCGCTAAGTCTCATAGCAGGGAATGGTTTTCCTGAAGCAAAACAACTATCGGAAAAAATCCTTCAAGAAATTGGAGCAATCGAACGAGGAGAGGCTGCGGCTAACGCAAGATTGCAAACTGCGCTTGACTCACTAAAGCCCAAATACGACTACCACGAGTATGTTTAGATTGGTAACGAGGGATGGATTTGAACCATCGATCTCCGGGTTATGAGCCCGACGGGATATCCAGACTACCCCACCTCGTTATCTCAACCGCCGACCTTCCCCATTTTCAATGCACCGATTGTTTTGCTTGCTGCCACAATTCAAAAAAGGCAAAAATAAGTTAAAAATAATGGAAAAATGGAATTTACTTATCAATAAGCGCCTTCTACATTAGCACATGCGACAACATTTACTCAGTTTGATGATGTTCTTCGTCATTTTCTCTGCCAGCCTCTCAGGGTGTTTTGGAGGTGAGGATGACTCGGAGGAGCAAAGTGAAATCGACTTGATTGTCTATTATGATACAACCTTTGGAACTATTCAAGAAAATATTCAAGATGGC
>NZXL01000006.1 GCA_002697705.1 Methanobacteriota archaeon | reverse complement strand
CTACTGGTTTTAGTAAACAATCAGAAGCCCCGCCATCTGCTTGCTTGGTTGAAGATCCGTCAAACATCCACATTGGGCATTCTTCAAGAGTTCCGCCAAATTCACTTCTTACCATTGTTTTGCTACGCATATTTTGTGTTGGTTCATATCCATCCAGCCAAATATACTCTAGTTTCGCTTTATCCATATCCATATGTATCAGTCACAGGCTTTACGAGACGGTATATGAAACATACGCTCATTTTTTATCAGTAAATTTGCATCGTATGACTAACTTGCCTCAATAATTCTATTCATATGCCCACTTTAACTGGTTATTTCTATTATTATAAATAGTCATTTGCTCGCGTGTTTTTAGGATTTTGAGCAAATGAATAGGTCGTTTTCTTTGTCTTGAAAATTAAGATAATTCGCCCTCCGAATGTCAAAACCTATTGAGGTGGTGTTGTGTGATAAGAATATGGAAGAAGGTAAGATGTCGATTGAGAATACTCCCCAACTACGCTCATTTTTGCAGATGTGGATGATGAGTGGGGGGATGGTAATTTCGACAGTTGAGGGCGTGGTAAGTGATGGGCGAGGTATTGAATTACCTGAGATACCGGGCCGTGACTTCAAAGAAGAATTAGTTAAATTGAGCGAATTGATTAGCCAAATAGTTTCGAGGATTGAATGATGGAAGTCCCAACTGGAAAGCATATTCGCAGATGGCGTAAATCGCTAGAACTTACGCAATTCCAATTGTCTGAGTTATCCGGTGTTGCTCAATCGATAATCGCTAAAGTTGAAACTGAAGCTGTAGACCCAAGGTCTTCGACACTGAGAAAAATTGTTACCGCTTTATCTCGTTTTGAAAGTCCTGAAAAACTGCATACTGTAGGTGATATAATGGTCACTAATGTCAAAGCATTACACTTACAAGATTCGGTTCAAACCGCAATAGATAGAATGGTTCAAGGAGATATCAGCCAATTGCCTGTAATATCAGAAAAGGGCAACATTCTGGGGATTGTTTCAGAGAGTAGTGTTTTGCAAAAGGGCGCTCATCGTACCGGTCTAGTTGAGCAGGTAATGGATAGAAATCCTCCTGTCATCGATATTGGGCTTTCAGTTTCTGAAGCAAGAAGAAGGTTAGTAGAGGAAGAAGCGTTACTAGTTACCGAGAATGACTTATTGGTTGGACTAGTTAGCAGAATGGATCTAGTGAATGCACTTCGATTGAGAAGTATTGGTTGATTACTGATTATTTGCCGCTTCTTCGCCTTGTGGAGTGATTAGTACTTCGGAATTTGTTCTGTCGATTATTGGCGCTTCAAATGTTGACATGGATGGTAAAACGTGAACCACACATGCGGTTCCGCATGCAGGAGCAAGGTAATCTTCACCAGTATCTGTAATTACGAAGCGAAGCCCATTGCCTGCAGGCAGAATCACGTCCATTCCTTGGAATTCCATTAGCAAGGTAATGGTCTGACTTGGAATTACTGTTTGTGGCTCAGAGCCCCCCGCATGGTATCTAACATCCATAGTAGCATGGCCGAGTCTAAGTCCGGTTTGCGCATCTTGAAGTTCAACGAAAACTTGACCTCCATCAAATGTTGGAACTGTTGGAATGTGTATTGTTGCTAAACCAGAGATGTGTAGGTCTTCTTCGTTGACCCCTGGACACTCAACAGTTACTGATTGTCCGCCTCCAACAACTGGCGCGCCTCCGCCGATAAAAGCACCATTATTTTGACAATCGGATAGATCGAGGGAAAATATATCGGAATCGGTTGGCGGCCAAGATTCTTCAATTCTCCATTGACCATCATTGCGTTGGATTTGGGCGTGGGTTTCTGGTTTTTCTCCAACTCCTTTGAGATAGTATTCAAACCATTCAAACAAGTCTTGCCCCCAATCCCATCTTGTCATGTTATGAATTGCTTCGCCACCATATCCGCTATCTTGGGCATTATGTTTTGTCCATTGGTCAGGGTAGTTGTGCTCCCATTGACCAAGCATGCCGCGAACATCAAATCCTGCTTCGATGAAGTCTTGATACCAAACTGTGCCAGGCGGGCCACCGAAAACTTGGTGTGGATCGACATTCCAATCCTGCATTCCTTGAACCCAATATATGCTACCATTATAATTTGTCAATGCTTTAGAAATGTGTTCTCTCTCATCATAGTAATTTTCCATGTAAGGATCTAATTCCCCTAGACCATATGTTACTGGCCCTGCAAAAAATCCTTCGATTATATCAGGGCAAATATTGTCCAAATCATCCGCATTATAATCCACAGTACTACTAAAATAATTCATATGCATTACTTGACTTCTAGCCTCTGCGCTACCATTCTTGTATAGAAGAGGGTGAAGTCCTGTGGTTCCCGATATTGGAACAATGGTTGCCAGATATTCGCTACCAAGGGCTGCAGCTTCCCATTGTGTGGCGCCTTCATAGGATTTACCATAAAGTCCGACTTTACCATTCGACCAATTTTGAGATCCGAGCCATTCTACTGCCGAGTGAATGCCAAGTCCCTCTCCTGCGCCACGATAGTCAAAACATCCACTGGATTCTTCAGTTCCAAAAACTGACACTTGAGCAAAGGCATAGCCATGAGGAATGTAATTGTCGAAAATAAATTCGCCTCTTCCAGCACCAACAACATTTGTTGCGCCCGATTCATCGCCTGGTTGGCCATATGAGAAATATGGACTTACTACTGCAATTACAGGGACCTGTTCGCCTTCTTGAGTATTGGATGGAAGCCAATATGATAGATGTACGTTGGATGTTGGTGGGCCTGTTTCCCAAATATCTGAAGTATCTACTTCGATAAATGCTTCTTGAACCTCAAGGGCGGTATAAGGCCCTGGCTCTAAAACATATGAATAGCTATCAGACCAGTTCCAATCTAAAGTATGGCGAGAATAAATATCGGGGTAAAGCGTTTCTTCATCCTCGGCACTGGATGATTCTTCGCTACCAAAACAACCAGAAAGCGACATTGTCAAAACCAAACAGGTCATGAATACCGCTTCTCGCATGGTTTACTCAGTCAGTTCACTTTGAAGAACTTGATGTTTTAAATTAAAATCAAAAAAAATATATTCGCCGTAAGTTATGAGGATAAGGAACTCTTCGCCGTTAACATGCAGGCATCAGAGATATGGGGTGAGCGTTGGATAAACAACACTCTACCGATGGCTAGGACTTACATGGAAGTCGCCTGCAGAAAACAAAGTTTGGTTTGCCTTGCCGCAGATAGAAGAACCATGGCTGGATTGAATGAATTATTGGACCAAGTTGGGCCATATTTAGCGGCTTTGAAGACTCACGTCGACTTGATTGATGATTGGAGTGTCGAATCTTGGAAGGATTTTTGTTCAAAGGCAAAAAAGATGGATTTGCTGATTTTTGAAGATAGAAAGTTTGCCGATATTGGTAAAATTAGTAGAGACCAAATGGCGGGAATTTATGATATTAGAAGTTGGTCAGACTTAGTTACTGCCCATTTGATTTCGGGCCCTGATATTGTTGATGGTTTGCAGGCTGGATGGTCGGATGTTGGGCGCAGTGGAGGAGTTTTATTACTAGCTCAAATGTCGAGCAGAGGTAATTTGTTATCTCCAGATTATACTGAAACTGTGGTTAAATTGGGCTCTGCACATGATGGTGTGTTTGGTTTTATTGGCAATGGCTCCAAACCTGAAGAGTTGAAGAAACTGCGAGTTGCTGTGGGACAAGGGAAATTGATCTGGACTCCTGGAGTAAACATAGCGGTTGGGGATGGAGAAATGGGGCAAAGGTACGGTGCTCCAGATGAAGCAATTCATGCTGGCTCAGATTGTATCATTGTCGGTTCAGGAATTCATAAGTCGGATAACCCGGCTGAAAGTGCCAAGGCTTATGCTGAACTTTCTTGGAATGCTTTGCTAGAAAAAAAGGTGATTAGTTGACAGCTCTTTTCCTATGGTTTATCGCCGTATTATGTCTTTTCTTGCCTTCTTGGTTACTTTGGAATGCTTGGAATAAAAGCCGTAAATTAGACTCAAGGCTAATGTTTTGCGATCCGACACTTCTAGAAGATTCTAGTGTCACTGTAGTATCTGTTATCTCTGCGCCACCTGGTACTCAAATAACTGAGAATGCAAGGTTTATGGTTGTCCCAACTAACGTCCAAATACAAAATCAAAACATGTTGTTAGAGTAAGCATAGTAGCCAACTCCACCTAGTGTTGCGACCAATAGTAAAAGAATAAATTTTAGTTTCCCTGATTTCTTTTCTTTGGCAGGAGTTGCCCCCAAAGGAGGTAAACTAACTGGCAATTCTACAGATAAATCCGTTGGTGCGTCCATTGAAGGTGCGCCTGGCAAAGGTAGGCCCGGGAGTGCGGGCAAAGGTGGAAGTGACATAGGGCCATCATCTTCTTCGACCTTTATTCTGTCTTCAGGATATAGTTGATCTAAATCTTCTAAACCTGGGGCTTCTGGAATTGGTCCTAAAATTTGCTCCCAACTCTCTTCAAGAGATGTTGCTGAAATCGGTTTTTCTAAACATGCTACTGCGCCGGCGGAAAGAGCAGCGTCTTGGGCGAGGGTTGAAAGGCGCTTAGGGGCGATGAATAGGATTCTAGCCTCGCCGCCATGCTCTCTCATTTCCAATGCTGCCAAATGTCCATCCAAGGAAGGGATATCTAGTGACAATACTACCAATTCGGGGTCGAGTCTGATATATTCGTCAACTGCTTTATCTCCATCTTCACATATTTCAATATTGAAATCTTTGACCTTAAATAGCCTACTAAGCCTTTGAAGAGACATTGCATTATTGTCAACGATAAGGACTGTTGGAGATTCCTCGTTTGAATTATTGGAAACATAAGCCATGTCAATCATTCCTCCGATATTTCCCTTACTCATCAAACAACCGGATAAAATTCCCTATTCTTCGCCTTCTTTCGGGTCTGATAATTCTTCCACGGGGCCAGATTTTGGATTTGCGAAGGTTTCTCTTATTGTTTCAGATTGTGCCTCTTCATCCTCGGCTTGTCGATTTAGTGTTGGTGCTTTCATGAATTGTAATTGTAATTCGCTAATCACGCTTCGTAGTAGCTGGGTTTCTTTGTCGTTTAAGTTGCCATTGGTCTTATTCTGTAACATTCTAAGCAAATCGATGCCTTCTTTGGCTTCGGCCATGTCAAAATAGCGATTTCCATTTTGGTCTGGAATGTAGCCCATATGGAGTAATGCAGAGCGTTGGAACATGTGGACAAGTTGGAATAATTTGGCGGTATCTTCATCACTAAATATCTCGGTCATGTAACTCCCAGGAGGTACTGGTCTTTTTTTCCTACGCTATTATTCAAACATCTGTTCGAGTAGCCAATCGGGGTCAAATTGCTTCAAATCGTCATATCCTTGGCCAATTCCAGCAAAAACAATTGGTCTACCGGTTGCAAAAGCAATCGATAGTCCCGCACCGCCTTTTGCATCGGTATCTACTTTGGTCAAAACCGCACCATCGAATTTCATTATTTCTTGGAACATTCTGGCTTGGTCAACCGCATCGTTTCCGGCCAAAGAATCCCCGACAAATAGTGTCAAGTGTGGATTTGCGACCCTTCTAACCTTGTTTAGTTCATTCATTAGATTGGTTTTATTTTGCATTCTTCCGGCGGTGTCAACCAAAACAACGTCGATGTTTTTCGCCTGTGCTGATTCGATGGCGTCTCTTGCAATCGCTGCAGTATCTCCGCCTCTTTCACTAGAGATGCATCGTATTCCCAAATTCTCGCAATGTGCTTCTAATTGTTGAATTGCTCCTGCCCTAAAAGTATCGCCTGCTGCCGCAATAACTGAGAGATTCATGTCTAAAAGTCGCTTGGCAATTTTTGCCGCTGTAGTAGTCTTACCAGTTCCATTTACCCCAACTAACATAACTACAACAGGCGAGTCTCCAGCCTCGATAAATGATTTGATTGAAGCATCAAAATCCCAATATCCTGCTGATAAGAGATTCCTTAGAGAACGTTTCAAAGCGGCTTCAACGACCTTTGAAAGATCGGCTCCTTTTCTCAATCTTGCTCCGATAAGGTTGTTTCTCAAAGCATCGATTACAGCTGTAACCGCATCACTAGAGATATCTGATTCAAGAAGAACCCATTCCAATTCTTCGAGTAAATTATCAAGAGCGCCTCCTGCTTTGATTACCCTGCCGCCTTGTTCAACAACACCTCCACCCAAATCTACTTCGATTTTCGTGCCTGTTTCGGTTTTTATTTCGGCCTTCTTGACAGAGCCTTTTGGCGCTTGTTTAACCTCGACCAGTTGCCTCCCAGTGGTTGTTCTCATCATGGAGAGGTCGACATTGGAACCTTGTGGGCGGGCCACCTCAACAGCACCTCTTTTTCTCATTGCTTTTTTGTGAGCCTTAGCCGCTTTTATTTGGCTCTTTTTTTCTCTCTGTTGTCGCTTTCTTTCCTTTCGAGAGAGTTGTTGTGGAATTATTACCTCGTCGTCATCGAATTCTTCCCAGTCGTCATCATCAAATTGATTCTCATCATCAGAGGAATGGTTTTGTTCTTCAACTTCTGCCTCTTCTTCTATTTCATCATCCCAGAAATCCTCTTCATCCTGCTCTACAAAGGGGTTTTCTTGTTCGACTTGGTTTGGTTGGCTTTCTAATTGTGATTGTGCTGCTTCATGCTCTTGTAATTGGTTGATTGCCTCTAATGCCTCAGCAGTATCTTCTTTGGCAGAAAGAGCGTCGCTGTCGGCTTCTTCGACCACTTCGATTACTCGCTTGCGAAATTTATCGAATAGTCCCATTTCAAAGCCTCAATCATCTAATGTAAGTTCTCCACCAAACATAGAGCCTCTTCTGCGAGGTTGTGGTTTTTGTTCACTCTCGGGTTTACTAGAAGTTTCTAGCGCTTGGGCTTCTGGCGCTGGTTGATTTTGCGCCTGTAATTTTTCTGCAGCAGCGTTGAATTCCGTAGCCAATTTACCAAGTCTTTCTTCAATAGAACCTGCTTGCTTTAACAGTGATTCGTGTAATTGAATGAAATCGTCTTTTCTTTTTTCGATAATTTCTGCTGCTTCGCTCCATTTGCGTTCGCCAAAAACACCGCTACCTAAATCGATAAGTGCTGTACCTTGATCTTTTCCTTGGTGTTTATACTGCAAAGTCACTCCAGAACCAATTGTAACGTGGGCTCCTGCTTCACCATTATCTGCCATATCTGAAAGTCTTGTTAGAATCTCATTGGTAATCTGATGTTCTGAAACTACAGCTGAAACATCTTCCATCCTTTTTTGTAACTCATCTAAATGCTGACGGTGGCTCTCAACCAACCTCGCTTTTTGTTGTAACTCACTACGGTCAACCATGCTACTTCAACCCCGAGATGTAGTCGACTTAGAAAAAGTCGACGGAATCATTCTTCTTCTGCAACTGGAGCCAATCTGCCGCCAGCGGCTTCGATATGCTCTCTAAAATGATGTTGAATTCTTGGCTCTAGAGATGTTCTAGGGTCTATTTCTTCAACGGTATCGATTTTAATCGCTCGGCGCTTTGCCTTGTGGCGGGAGCCGATTACTGAATATGCTTGATGTTCAGCATCTTCTTTGTTTTCTGCAGCAAATTCTAGAGAAAACTTCTGTCTCATGCTTCCAAATGGTGCAATTCCGGATACTCGATAGGCCTTCATCGAGACGGCGACTGGCAAACATGGTTTAAACGCGACGGCGCGGGAAATTGCACGAATCATGCGCGAGTTTGACAAAGATTGAGTGTTTGAGTAGTATTATGCGGGGGGCTCTTTTACTGGCGGTTTTACTAATCGTGCCGCTTGCAAGTGCGATACTAGTCGGCATTGATTCCCCTGAAGACATAGATAATTTCTCCGGACAAGAAATAATTATCGAGGCAATGGAAGGGCCATGGAGTCAAGAGATGTGGGATGATTTAGAAAATCATGGAATTACGCCCTTACGTTTACTAACTCCACAAGAGTTGCTAGCTTGGGATTCAAGAAATAGCGATCTAAACTTTCCAGGAACTATAATTCAGGATAGTCTTGCCGCAGAATGGCGTGGGGGTCTGATAAATTATGAGGCGTATGAGGGAGAGGTGTGGGTTGTTTTTGAGCCAAATCTGCCGCCCTCGGGTGCTGAGTTTTTAATTTGGAATTTTAAGCAAATGGGCGTTGATATCGATCCAAATTTGGAGATTTATGATTCGCTAATACCTCACCGTGAATTAATCGATACCAATTCAATTGGCATCGAATTAAGTGAGTTGCTAAACCTAGATGGTCTTTTGTGGCTAGAGCCTAAATTAGAATCTAGTTCAAGAAATGTGCAGGCGGCTAGCTTGATGGGAGATGGAACCATTTCCCAGCCTGTTCAATGGTCTCTAGGATTAAATGGCACCGGAGTAATATTGGGGATTGCTGATAGTGGGATTGATTATGACCATGCATGTTTTAGAAATGCAACAAGTGCAGGGAGTTATGGTTCTGATGGAATTAATTCAACAGAAGGTGTTGGCGAATTTGGCCTAGAACATAGAAAGATATTGTTCTTGAATAATTCCATAGATTCAGCAGATACCATGGGTCATATAAATTTCAGGCATGGAACTCATACTGCTGGCTCTTTAGCCTGTTTTGATGTTTATGATTATAGAAATGGCACCGTTCCTAGTAATGCTTCAGCAATGGCCCATAATGCTCAAATTATAGTTCAAGATATCGTTTCGGCAGAAGGTTGGGTTCCGCCGGATAATGTTTCAGAATTACTCAGTGAAGCGGCTTTTCTAGGTGGAATCATTCACTCAAATTCTTGGGGCGATGATACCACAGAATATACTGCTCGTTCTGCGGAGTTCGATGCATGGTCTGCTTTGATGCCGTGGTCTCTGGCATTTATTGCTCCAGGAAATACCGGCGGGGCACTTTTGGAGCCTGCTAATGCAAGAAATGTTGTTGCGGTTGGAGCATCAACTAAAACGGCTGACCCGGCTTTATGGGCCTCTTCTTCTATTGGGCCTACCGAATCTGGCAGTTATGGGATATTTGCAATAGCGCCCGGCGTTTCAATTCAATCTGCTCGAGCGGATGGTATCGAGGACTCCTACAATAACGACTTGCGATCTTCGAGTGGAACGAGTATGTCAACTCCAACTGCAGCTTCTTTTGCCGGCGTTGTTCAACAAATGGTTCAAGATGGTTGGTTGATGGGGGCAAATGAAAATACTACTGCTGTTAATGTTTCAGAAATTAGTCCAAGTTGGGCAACTCTATATGATAATACCATCGAGTTAGGAGATGGTTTTATTCCATCAGGGCCTTTGTTAAAGTCGATATTGTCTATTGCTACAACCCAATTAGCGGATGATGGGAACTATACTAAAAGGAATTATGAATCTGGTTTTGGGGTTTTGAATCTGTCTGAATTAATCGATGTGGACACTGTGCTATCTGAAGTAAAGTTGGGAGATGTATCTCCAGGTGACGATATATGGATTCACGACAGTTTTAGACTTGAGGATAAAACTCCATCCCAATGGCTTAACCACCGTTCCGATGGAGTCTCTACGTTGGAAGACCTGATTGCTTTACCCTGGGATGGTTCGGGTGCCGCCGGCCCGTTTTTAGCAACTGGCCAGAACTGGACAAAGCGACTTGTGCCAAATGGGGATGATGTTAGAGTAACTATGTCTTTTACTTCCTCGCCAGAACCTTACTTAGTTGAAGATTTACAATTGGTTGTTCGTACTTCGGATGGTTATGTTACTGTAGGAAATCAATATGATGGCGATGGTATGTCAAAATGGTATAATGCTAGTATAAACTTAGATGATACCGTTCTATTTCCAAATGAAAATGAAACCACGGTAGAAATAAAATTTTCATCCGAAGATTTGGCCGGCATCGAATGGTTAGATGTCGAGGTTCGAGCTAGATATGTCACCCCTGGTCAAAATCCAGGATACACTGGAATGGGTGGCGATAGGGTTGGTTTTGCTCTCGCTGTAAAAGGTGTTATTCGAGACTCTTTGAATTGGGAAGATTCCGACGGGGATGGTTTTGCTAATATTATAGACTCATGTCCAAATGAAAATCCCCTACAATGGGATAATGATAACGATGGTTGTATTGATGATTCTGATGGTGATGGGATAAAAGATAATATTGACATCTGTATAAATCAATATTCTACTGGATATGATGTAAATCAAGATGGATGTATTGACGATTCAGATGGTGATGGCATCGGTGATGATTTAGATCTATGTGAGACCTTGGTGGTCGACTCAAACTTTCCAGTTGACCATTTTGGTTGTAGGCCCATCGATAATCCTCCAGCAATAAATCAAGTCATTATTTCGGGACTTGATGGTTTGGTGTGGAGTAATAGTGTAACGATTTCTTGGTCTATCGAAGATTTAGATGGAGATATATTCAAAACAGGTGCGAGAATAATGTTACATCAAAATTCTAGCGAATCTTCCTTCTTCCCGATTGCAAATTGTGACTTTGATGAATTTGCAAATGTGAGTAATGAATTTCGATGTACTTGGTTGATTCCCGATGATTTACCGATATTTGATGTAACTGGAAAAGAGATGCATATACAAATCCACACTCAAAGTCTCAATCAATCCCCTGAAAGCAATACTGAACCTTTCTACATCGATGATGATTCAATATTTATCGCAGAATGGAAAAATCCTTTACTCGAAGAAGAGGAGAAAAAAGGGGTAAAAGATGAGGATTGGAATGTTACTCAAAGAAGAGCCTTGATGTGGGGGGTTGTTGGTTTGATTGGAATTAGTATTTTTATGGCAAGAATTTGGTCAACAAATGTTCCTGTTTTAGGTGTTGAATTCGGCGCGAATAACGTAAAATCTTCTGAGGCTGATGATAATTATGCCGAGGGCATAGAAAGTGAGTGACTGCTCAGCATTCTTGAATAATTTTAGGGATTTTATTGGTCTTTTCTTAGGGTCAACCTTGAAGTTCAATGTCGTTCTCGCCAACATATCCGCATGCGGATGGTGATTAAAATGAGTGACCGTTTATACGTTGGAATTGACCTTGGAACCTATCAGTCGACTATTGCATCAAGTGCTGGCGCTAGCCACACTATTGAAACAATAGTTGGAAGACCAAAAGACCCTGTGGCTAGAAACTTTCTTGGCCGCGATGTTCTTTTTGGAAACGACGCATTGAAGAATAAATTGGCTTGTAACCTATACCGCCCAATGGCTGCTGGTGTTGCTCAAGATGATGAAGCAAACTTGGCTGCTGCTAAGGCTTTCGTATCCCATTTACTAGAAACCGTAGACCCTGAAGAATACGATGAGGTTTTTGGAGTCATATGTTCTCCAAGTCACGTTTCATTTACTGATAAGTCAAACCTAGTAGCAACCCTACGTGGCCAAGTAAACGCAATAATGGTCGTTACTGAGCCATTCGCAACCGCTTATGGAATTGATGAAATAGCGAGTTCAATCGTTGTTGATATCGGTGCAGGAACAACAGATATCGCTAGAATTTACGGTACATTCCCGAATGAAGAAGACCAAGTTACAATCCAAGAAGCTGGAGATTGGTTGGACCTAAAACTAATGGAACTAATCAAGAAGAAATATACTGGTGCTCAAATCACTAAAGACATGGTTAGAAAATGGAAAGAAGAGTCTTCCTATGTTTCTGGCGATGCTAGAGAAGTAATGGTTGAGTTGTCCGTTGAAGGAAAGAAGCAAGTCGTAGATGTTGGAGACCTAATCCAAGAAGCTTGTGAAATGATTATCCCTCTAGTTGGAAATGCAATCAAGAAGATCATTGCTGGAGCAGACCCTGAGTACCAACCTGTCTTAAGAAACAACATCATCCTATCTGGTGGCGGCTCTCTAATCGATGGCGTCTCTGGAAGAATCGCTGATGAAATTGCTGACATCGGTGATGTCAATGTATGGTGTGTTGAAGATGCTATTGGCTCTGTTGCTAATGGTGCTTTGAAACTCGCTGGTGAAATGCCAGATGATATGTACACCGCAATTAATTAATTTTAGCGGTTTTTTCAATAAGGTGCTGAATACGGCCTTTTTGGGGTCGATTGATTGGGAAAGTTCAAGAGTGGTTGATAGTCGATAGGTGTTGTATGACTGGCGCTGCCTCGACACCAAATGGGATTCGACGTATTGGAGATTCTTCCAATGAAGAGCGCGCTGCGCTTGAAGGGATGCTTCAAGGATACCCTGTAGAACAGCTTGTTGAAGAGGTTTTAATCGCCTGGGATGAGTTATCGAAAAGAAATGAAGAAATGGTTTCTGTAAAGCAAAGGCTGCGTGTTGTTGAATTGGACTTGGCAGAGCGAGAAGACATGGTTGCTCCAGAGATCTCCCGCCTCAATCAAGTCGAAGGAGACCTTGAGGAAAGCCAAAGTAAAATTGTTCATCTTGAGCGTTTGTTATCAGATGCAAGACAAGATTTAGCTGCTCAACAATCCTCTCTATCTCATGAAGAGCGTTCTAACTTAGAAAGGGAGACCAGCCAATTAAGAGATTTAACTTCTCAACAAGACGAGGTAATTGGGGAAATGGAAGGGCGAATATCACAAATGGTTGATGCTTTAGAAAAGGCTGCTGAAGCGGGGCTAACCTCTGTTACAGCAGATGAAGTTAGAAGTCTGAAGAGTCAATTAGATGCAATGACTAAGCAATTCGAAGTAGAACAAGCAGCAAACAAAGCCTTGGAAGAAGAACGTCAACGCCT
>NZXL01000005.1 GCA_002697705.1 Methanobacteriota archaeon | reverse complement strand
TCCACCGCCACGGCCTCCACCGCCACGGCCTCCGCCACCACGGCCTCCGCCACCACGGCCTCCACCGCCACGGCCTCTGAAGGAATTCTGATTCCTTTGACCATAGTGTCCTTGATTCCTATCATTTCTATTTCTATCACTATAACTCTGGCGTCTTCTTGGTGCAATGAACTCCACTTCAAACTCCGGTAAGTCGACAAATTCTGGAGGTTTGAAGTCAACTTTTATTCCCACTTCTCGCTGAATTCTACCATAGGATTTCTTTTGTGGTTTTTGAACCAATGAAACTACAATTCCACTGGCTCCGCCTCTAGCGGTTCTTCCACTGCGATGTTTGTACGCCTTGGCATTTTCAGGGGGGTCATAATGAATTACGCAGTTTACTCCCTCAACATCAATTCCTCTAGCCGCTACATCTGTTGCTACTAAAGCCATACATTCTCCATATTGGAATCGTTTCATTGCTCCGTCTCTCTGCCTTTGTGACAAACCGCCGTGAAGAGTTTCAATTCCTATTCCATCATACTCCAAGTCTTCACCAACCCGGTCTACACCAGCTCTAGTTCGACAAAATACAATCGTTCTTCCACACTTTCGGATTATCTCTGAAGAGATAGTAGATTTTTTCGAGTTTGGCATTAACCAAAAGTGATGCTCCATACTCTCGATACTGACTTCTTCAGGACCAACTTGGATAGTGACTGGATCTGTCTGATAATCACGTACTAACTCCGCTACTTCATCATCTAAAGTAGCACTAAAAAGAATTGTTTGGCGGTCCTTTTTACATTCGTCTAAAATCTGGCAAACTGGCTCCATGAATCCCATATCTGCCATTCTATCTGCTTCATCAAGAACAACAATTCCAGTCTCTTCAAGAGATACATTTCCACGCTCAAGTAAATCGATAAGACGACCTGGGCAGGCAACTAAAATATCTACGCCTCTTTCTAGGGCTCGAAATTGTTTGGTGTAAGAAACTCCACCATAGACTGCATGAACATAAAGTTCCATCTCCCACGCTAATGGTTCGAGAACTTTGTAAATTTGTTCTGCTAATTCTCTAGTTGGAGTAAGAATTAGAGAAGTTGGACGTCTTGGGCGTGCAGGTTGTGTTCTTTCGATTAAAGGTAAACCAAAGGCAAGTGTTTTTCCTGAACCGGTTGGTGCTCTACAACATACGTCATGTCCAAGCATTCCATCTGGTATTGACTCGGTTTGAACTTCGAAAGGTTCCTCGATTCCTTGCTGACGCAAAGCATTGACTAATCTCCCCCCAATGCCCAGATCTGAAAATGAAACCATGCTCTCCCCGTTTGTGGCCGTCTTCCAACCCTATTTGATACCCGCAGTAGTAATAGTGCCTAAATCAGTAAATTAAGGTAAATTATGTTTGGTTCGGAACAATTTAGTCCATTCTAACTAACATTGCAACAGCATTGCCTCCACCAAGGCATAATGTTACAATACCGGATTTTGCTTCTACTCTTCGCATCACTCCAAGCATGGTGATTAGACATCTTGTCCCACTACTTCCAAGAGGATGGCCTAGACTTACTGCGCCGCCATGTAAGTTGAATCTATCATTAGGGATTCCTACTTCCTTAGCAACTGCACAAGATGCTGAGGCAAATGCTTCATTGTGCTCATAGATATCAACATCTAAAACCTCTAGAGAATTTCTCTCTAAAAGCATTTTAATTGCCGGTATTGGAGCGCTCATAACTTGGTCAGGAGCAACCCCGCTTGTGCAATAATCTTCGACATGAGCAATTATTTCCCAACCTTGCTCTTTAGCAAAATCTGCATCAGCAAGTAAAACTGCGCTCGCTCCATCATTTAGAGTACTTGCATTTCCTGCTGTCACTTGTCCTTCTTTATTGAAGACTGGTCGTAGTTTAGAAAGTATTTCTGTTGAAGTATTGGGCTTTACTCCCTCGTCTTTAGAGAAGATTATGGGTTCGCCTCTTCTTTGTGGCACCTCAACGGAAAATGATTCCCAATCAAACCATCCTGAGTCCCATGCCTTGGCAGCTCTTAGATGGCTTTGGACAGAAAATTCATCTGAATCATTTCTCGAAATACCACTTACATTAGCAACTGTTTCGCCAGTATTGCCCATGTGAATGTCATTGTAAACATCCCATAATCCATCATGGATCATTGAATCAACCAATTTTGAATCACCCATCTTTTTCCCGCGTCTTTGCCCCATCAATAGTTGTGGGGAATTGGACATACTTTCCATTCCTCCAGCAATAATCACCTTACTGTGACCTGCACGGATGCTATTTGATGCGAGCATTGCTGCTTCAAGAGAACTTCCACATACTTTGTTGATTGTTGTTGCTGGAGTTGAATAAGGCAATCCAGAACCAAGTGCAACTTGTCTTGCTGGGTTTTGCCCACATCCTGCTTGTAGTACCTGTCCGAATAGGAAATCATCAACTATTCCACTTGCAGGGTCTAATCCGGCTCTTGAGCATAGTTCTTTGACCGCTAAAACTCCTAATTCAACAGCAGATAAAGAAGATAAAGAGCCCATGAAAGAACCTATAGGGGTTCTTGATACTGCACAAATTACTACTTTGGATTCTCCCATAAAGTGGCTAAAAGGGCACTTATCTTGAATGTGTGCATTTAATTTTTCATCTATTTCATGAGAAGATTTGATGAAAGAAAAGTTCTGCGAGTGTCATGGCCAAATTCAAAACCGACTTTGAAACCGAGAGAGAGCCCAATCAAATGCGACATGTAGAAGTAGAGATTGATTTTACACCAAATGCACTTGCGTCTATACTTTACAGACAAGGAGATACAGTAATTTTAGTGTGCTGTACCAAAGAATCTAGACTTCCTGGTTGGTTCCCTAGAGACTCAACCAAAGGATGGGTACACGCAGAATATTCTCTTCTCCCAGGTTCTACAGATTCAAGGTTTAGAAGAGAAAGACGAGGTGCAAAAGGCCGTACTCAAGAAATTGAGCGATTAATCGCTCGCTCACTACGTGCCGCAGTAGATCTTGAAGCATTAGGTCCGATTTCTCTAAACATTGATTGTGACGTTCTAAACGCTGATGGAGGGACTAGATGTGCTTCCATTACTGCTGCTAACATAGCACTTAGACTCGCAGTTAGAAGAATGATAGCCCAAGGAATATGTTTGCCTATAGATTTGAGACCAACAGATGAAGAAAGAAAGTCTGGTTGGACTGCTCCAAAACTATCTGAGGCAGAGAGAAAGAATCACGAAAATGATGTCATACCTCATGACCTTGCTGCATTGTCTGTAGGATTGATAGATGGGGATGTATATCTTGACCTTGACTATATCCTAGACTCTAATGCAGATGTAGATATGAATGTAGTAAAAACTAGTGATGGAAAATATGTTGAAATTCAAGGTACTGGTGAAGAATCGACATTTTCTAAGGAAGAACTTTCAGCATTACTTTCACAAGCAGACGCTGGACTCGAGGCTTTATTCGAAGCACAGGTAGCCATTTTAGACGGAATAGAGTGAACCTTTACTTCCTTCATTTTTCGGAAGGCTTGAAATGCCAGTTGTCATCGCCACGATTACTGGGTAGGTAGCTTAGTTGGGAGAGCGCAGCACTGAAGATGCTGAGGTCGCCGGTTCAAGTCCGGCCCTACCCACCAATTTAGTCTATTTTTAGCGATTTTTTGACACTTGCATGATTTTCCAATCGTTGGGTTCATGTGCTAGTGACCTTTCTGCGCGTCATGGGCGATGAAATGATTGATGGCGCCGACAACATCGCAGAGGTCGATGTTGAGCAAAAAGCGCGTGATAAAGTCGCAAAAGAAATTAGCGAAATCAGACGCCGTCGCTCCAAAAGTCAAAAGAAACGATTTCTAACAAACAAAGAAGATTATGTGTTATTTGCCGGTTTTGGTTATGGAGCATTATTTGCATTGGTCATATTTTGTATGTCCAGTGGTATTTTTGGTTCTTCAACTACCCTAGACCACAAAGCATCACAAACATTCTTGGATACAGGAGAAGAATGTGAAGATATTGAAGACACTCCATGGATACACATATTCCCTGAGAATGACTTGGAATATTTCTCATTGGCAGGCCATAATCTAGTTGATGGTTTTGCAGTGATGAACTATACGATAACGGAAGTAGACAATGATTGGGCCGGCATTAGTGAAGAACTGGTAAAGGAAGTAGAAGATGGAAGATCTTACTTTGAAGCTTCATATGAAAACCTAGGAGTCGGTGAATATCAAATATATTTCGAGGTCAGCATTTTCAATAATAGCGATATTGCAAATGCTAGCGTGGTTGAAGATGGAGAAAAAATTAGTAAAACTATAGGCTTCGAATTAGAAATTAATGATGGAGGATTTTTCTCTTTCTTACCATTTGTAGACTCTGATACAAAAAGCGAAGTAAGAATTACAGATTCTGGAAGTAGAACTTGTTGGACGACCAAGGACTTAGGAGACTGGGGATACATCCTCATGGCTGCTGAATTAGGTGGAGGAAGAGAAACCGCAATGCTGACTGGCGGAACTGCTGGAATTCCTGCATGGTGGATGGCATTCATTTCTCTATCACTATCTGCAGTCACATTACTTGTAATCTATCCTATAATGTACAAAATATACCACCAAGATACTGATGATGTATTATCTAGAACTCATATTTCCCGTCTTGTTGAAGACTCTTTGAATAAGACTGCTAAACGCTTGAACATATTAGTCGATTGGGAATTATACAAAATTGAGTCGCGTGAGCTTTCTATTGACATCATGGTTCCGTATAAAAATACGGATGCAACCCTCTCTGACAGCAAGGATGTCCGTGCTGAAGTTCTTCGAGAAATATTAGAAGAATTTGCAATATTCCGTGTATTCAAACCAGTTCAACTAACAGTTAGAACTATTGGAATAAATCAAGCCATTGACTTTGATAGTGGTGTTGGAATAGGCACTGGAGCGGAAGGTGCAGAGTTAGAAGATGAACAGGATTATTCTAGTTTCTTTTCTGAACTTCATACTCTTTCTAGAGTTGAAGACGAAGTTCGAGATAGTCTAGACCTTTTCTTCACTCGCAGAAGCGATGTCGAGATGGAAGGCGCTGTTGTTACCAGCGATGATAGTGTTATTTTTGTTTCAGTGATTTATCGACCTACTCAGAAATTTGCTTTCTTTAGATTTAAGAAAACAACAGATGAAGTTGAAGTTGAATTATACAGATACATTTCTGATCGAAACAAAGACCTGCTAGGTAGCCAAGAATTAATTGTAAAGGCGAGAAATCAAATTTCAACTCTAGCAGACCGCTCTGGAGCAGGTCGAGTTGAAAGTGGTGGTAAGGATGATGATAGAATCGTTGCAGTTGCAAAGCAAGACGGACTTGGTGGCAAGATGTTGCAAACCAAATTCCTAGGTAATACACTTTCAACTGTAGAATATATGGCTAATGAAAAGCGTGAGATGATCAATAAATGGGGATTCTGGGGACTAATTGTGTTCGTTTGGATTCCATTCATGGCATCGGGAGTTTTAGTTGGGGCTATGCTAGGTCTTTTGTCTAGAATGCAATTCACAAGAGTTCTTGCTGCAACTTTTATCGGCGGCGCTATTGCTTCAGTCACTTGGGCTTATACTGCAGAAGGAATTGTTAAATTCATGCACCAGTATAAACTGGAAGCTGTAATTCCACTGATTATCATCGTTTTCATTGGAGCAGCATTCCTTCACATAAGGTCTACAAAGGTTAGAAGACAAACTGAGTTATTTGAAGATACTTTGCTAGATAATTTCCATGCTGACGTTCATGCAAAGTATGGCGAAAACTGAGCATAGGTGATGAGCTTGCAAGCCAATACTGTCATCAGTGGCTCTAAAGATACATGTGGCGATAAGGTCACATTAGGCATTATCACAGTTAGTGATAGAGCGAGTAGTGGAGAATATGTTGATCAAGGAGGTCCTGCAATTTTACAATTCTTTGAACAAGCACTAACTAGTCCCGCTGAAATAATCTACAGATGTATACCAGATGATTTATCGATTATCAAACAAACATTGATTGAATTATCCGATGATATTGGTTGTGATGTAATTGTAACTACTGGGGGAACTGGGCCTGCTAAAAGAGATGTCACTCCTGAAGCAACTATTGCAGTTTGCGACAGAATATTGGATGGGTTTGGCGAACAGATGAGATATATTTCACTGGAATATGTCCCCACTGCTATCCTTTCAAGACAAGTTGGAGGCACTAGAGGTAATTGTTTGATCTTCAATCTACCAGGAAGGCCTAAAGCAATACGAGAAACCATTGATAAAATTTGGCAAGCAGTTCCTTATTGCATTGATTTGCTTGGAGGGCCATATATGGACATGAATGATGATGTGTGCAATGCTTTTCGTCCTAAGGATGCAAGGCGGTGCTAACAACCTCAAAGTTCATTCATTGGGTAGAAATGCAAGGTATTGATTAAGATGGAAAACAACGGCAATTTACTAATCTGCGGCGCCACAATGGTTCTACCAAATGCAACTAAAATCGGAGATTTGCGAATAACTGATGGTATCATTTCTGAAATTGCTGATTCTGGAGCCTTGGAAAGTCTGGACGGAGAAATGTTTGTCGATGGTACAGGCCTTCATCTATTACCTGGTTGTATTGACCCACAAGTACATTTTAGAGACCCTGGGCAACCTGATAAAGAAGATCTTGGGAGTGGTTCAGCTGCTGCTGCAAGTGGTGGAATCACATCTTTCTTGGATATGCCAAATAACGTCCCATCTATCACAAATCTTGAGGGGATGCAAGGTAAACTAGACACTGCGGCACAAAAATGCGTAACTAATTATGGCTTCTTTATTGGGGCAACCGAGGACAATGTCGAAGATTTACAGGAAGCGGTAGGTACTCGAGATAATCCGATTGCTATACCAGGGATTTGTGGCATCAAAATTTTCATGGGTGTATCAACAGGTACTCTGCTGGTTTCTGATAAAGTAGCGCTAGAACGAATCTTCACTGAAACGGCGGGATTAATTGCGGTTCATGCTGAAGATGAAGACAGAATGAATGAACGTAGAAAATTGGTCAAAGGGCGTACAGATGTCGCTGCTCATGCATATTACAGAGATGACATCACAGCCTTATTAGCGACTAAACTATCGGTTGAATTAGCAGTTAAAACCGGCCACAGATTACATATTCTTCATCTAACTTCTGGAATTGAAGCGGATTATTTGGCCGACTATTGTAAACTTCCATCAAAAACTGAACAACACCCGATTATTACTACTGAAGTTCTACCTCAACACCTAACTTTTGACGAGACAGATGTTGATGAACAGGGAGTTAGATTACAAATGAATCCACCGATTAGGTATTCTGCCGATAGACAAAGGCTGTGGAATAGATTAGTGGATGGAACTATCCAATGTATCGCTACTGACCACGCGCCTCACACTCTTGAGGCAAAATCAAAAGGGTTCCCCGAGGCACCAAGTGGAATGCCTGGGGTTGAAACCTCGCTAGCAGTTATGTTGACCAATGTAAATGAAGGGAAGTGTACTTTAGAAGACGTAGTTAACTGGATGTCAACAAATGTGGCTGATTGCTACCAAATGATAGGTAAAGGAAAACTAGAAGTTGGCTATGATGGAGATATTGTTCTTGTAGATATGAACCACAGTGCAGTTGTTAAAGATGAAGATTCTTGGACTAGAGTTGGTTGGAATCCTTTTGCTGGAAGAGAATTAGTAGGATGGCCTGTTTTGACAGTTGTAGACGGAATACCTGTCTTTGAAAGAAACCAAATCACTGGACATAAAGGAAAGATATTGGTTGAAGCAGGAACTATTGGAAAACCTATCTTGATGGGGCCTTGGAAATAGTAAAACCTTTATTTTGAGCGAAAAATAGGGAAATAGATTAAAAGTCTCTGTGTAATAATTGCTATGAGGAGACTTATTATGAGCGAAGGATTAGAAGAAACACTTGGAAGCGGATATCAACAAATTATTATTGGATTTGTAGTATTCATTATTGGAGCAATTTGGGGCGGAATACAAGCTGATGGAAATATGACTGCATCTGACATTTATTGGCCAGCATTCACAATGTTGGCTGGGGCAATGATTACAATGCTAGGTATTTCCTTTGGAACTGATAAAGAAGATGACAGAACTAATGATTTGATGGATGCAATTAATGAATTAACTGCAAGAATGGAATCTATGATCGGTTCTGACGATGGTTCTGATGAATAATTAATCTAAGTTATACAGATTAGAATACTTTTCTTCAACATACTGTAAGAAGGGTTCAGGAGAAGGTGGCATTCCTGTCGCCTTTTGGATTAATTCACTAGGAGTCCATTTACTACCTTGATGATGTATTTTAGGTCTCAGCCAATCGAGTAAACTAGACCAGTCGCCAGATTGAATTATTTCGTCAATATCTCCAAGTTCCTGTGCCATGGCTTGTAATAATTGTGACGCATATAGATTTCCCAGTGTATAGGTTGGGAAATAACC
>NZXL01000004.1 GCA_002697705.1 Methanobacteriota archaeon | reverse complement strand
TTCTGGTTTATTTATACGTTTCATTGGGATCATTGAAACTGCAGATTCTCGTATCGATTCAGTACGGGTAATCGGTTCAGATAATTTGGTATCTGTAAGGCCGGGGGCTACTGCATTAACTCGGATATTTCTTTGAGCATAAGTTGCTGCTGCTGAACGTACCATTGACTCAATACCTCCTTTTGCAGCAGCAATGGCTTCGTGATTGACTAGCCCCAAACTAGCAGCGACACTTGAAGTAAAAACTACCCTGCCTCCACCTGATTTTAGCAATGCTTTACAAGTCATAGATAATGCCATAAAAGCGCTCACTAAGTTGGTTTGAATCACTTCTTCGAATGCTTCTACCTTTACTGCATGAGGGGGTCTGATTAATACAGAACCAACAAGGTGAGCCATACCTGAAATCTTGCCATCTCCTTGTTGTTTGGCCATCTCTATAGCACTAGTTAGGTCTTCTGAAGATAATGCATCACCATTAACAACAGTAACTCTACTAGATATATGTCCATCTAGCGACTCATTATTTCTAACTAACATCGTGACTAGATAGCCATTTTGAGTAAGCTTGTGGGCTAATTGTTGTGCGATATCGCTGCCGCCACCTATAATCAAGATAGACTCTGCCATAATTCGTAAAATCTTGGATGATTTTTATATTAGTGTTTTCAACTGTCCCGGTTTTTTCTACAAATTTCGACGAAGTTTTCAAACATCTCCTTGCCAAACTCTGAATCATTTACTTCTGGATGAAACTGTAATCCAAATCTATCTCCAGCCTCATTTTCCATTCCCTGAACTTGACATGAAGGACTACTAGCCGTAATGAAGAAGCCTTCTGGTACAATGTGTACTTCGTCGTTGTGCGACTCCCATACGGTTTGACTTTGATTGGTACCTGCAAAGATTTTACCGCCTCCATTTTCTAATTCAATTTCCATCGCTCCAAATTCTGGGATCGGAGATTCTCGAGCATCTCCCCCATAATGCCTAGCCATGAATTGATGGCCAGCACAAATACCCAGAATTGGTATATCGAGTTCAAGGTATGCTGCACAATTACCCAACTCACCAGTAAGGCCGACTCTAGCAGCACCACCTGAAAGAATAATTCCATCAAGTTCGCGAAGTTCACTTACCGGGGTTGTATTTTCGATTATTTGTGTATCTACTTTGAGATAACGTAACATTCTCCATTCACGATGAGTCCATTGGCCACCGTTATCAACTACATCAATAACTAGTGGGCCTGACATTTCTTCACCTCAATTACTCTGTTTTAGCATTTAATCTAGCAAATCTAAATGATTTTATACACAAAAAGGTGTATACTGAACCTGTAACTAATAGCATTAACATTGAGCCTGAAGCATAGGTAATGCCATCGGACATAACCATGAAAAATCTAGTTCCACCAATTGCACATAATAATCCGAAAGTTACTGCTATGTGCATCCAGAGTTTTCGCTTTTCTGGAACTTTTTGTGCCATGATACCTGAAATTAGCAAAGGAATTCCTAGCAGAGATGGGAAAAAGGAAGTTATGGAATTTGATGCTGAGATTATTGAAATAATAACGCCCCACACAATTAGTAAAGTTCCAAATCCAATTGTGATTCTTGGCATTGACTGGCCGGCTACAGAAAACTCTTCGCTCATGTTCGTTGCTTTGGGCGACCCTCTAAAGTTTCTTTGAATGGATTTGATATGAGTCTTTTTTGAATATGGAGCACACGGCGTGTCATGAGCGGTGGAGGCCTTGGAACAATTCCTGAAGGTTGGCCAGGTTCTATTTGGCTAGAAGGTAAAACAATTATTCACATGCAAAAGAGCCAACCAAGGCCTTCGCACATGCCTAGAGGGCCTGCAAAAAAAACTGGCCCTGGATTCCTTAATCCTGCAATGGCTCCTGCCAGAACTAGGTCTGTATTGCTATTGAGTGATGTACTTGAAAATGGATGGTTGGTGAAAGAGGGGAAGTCGATTCGCGTATTTGATGCATTGTGCTCAACTGGAGTTAGAATTCGAAGATGGAGAAATGAAATACCAAGTAATCTGCAAAATAGACTTAGAATTACTGCAAATGACTTAGATGACTTTGCTATAAACTGGGCGAAGATCTCTCATCAAACCCACCCCCCATCAACCACTATTGAGCATTCGGTAGAATCCGATAGATACGGAAAGACTCCTGAAGGAGTATTTGATAATGGAATCTTTTTCCAGCAATTAGACGCTCGTGTCGCATTATCTGAGGCCTCTTACCAATGGATAGATGTTGACCCTTTTGGCTCACCGGTATCATTCCTAGATTCAGCGATTCAAAGTCTTGCAAGAACTGGTGTGCTGGAAGTCACTGCAACAGATACTGCTGCATTAACTGGTTCTTCTTTAAGTTCACAAAAAAGGAGATATGGGGCGAAAGGTATTGTTGACTTGTACGCTCACGATGATGCGGTTAGAACTCTTATGAGTCTTATCGCAACAACTGCTGCGCGACATGATAAATCTATGACTCCAATCTTGGCCCTATTTGATGGCCACCATGTTAGAGTAAGTGTAATGCTCACTACTAGCAAAGAAAAGGCCAGTGATGTTCATTCTAATATTGGCTGGAGAATAAGGTCTGATAAAACCCCATATCAATTCAAGAAACACCCTGATGAAAGTGAACTAGAACGGGCTAGTGGGCCTATGTGGATTGGCCCATTATGGAATAAGGACATTACCCAAAGAATGACTGAAGAAAGGGCACTTGAACTATGTCACCCCTCACAAGAAGACCTCGAAGTCGCAAAATCTTTCGGTTTAGATTGGGATGAGCAAGACTTAGAATACGCAACTAGAGAATTACGAAGAAGCGTAAGACATATTTCAAAAGCTGCTGATTTGATGAGTCGAGAACACCTGCTATTGAATCTAGATTCTTTACCTAAATGGTCTAACACGCCAGGTGCACCAAAGATGGAAGTACTGATCGAACGTTTGATAGAAAAAGGGTTTTGTGCAGCTAGAGCGCCCGATTCAGAGCCTGTTTTTGTAACAGATGCTGATTTTCAAGAAGTGGTTAAAACAGTTCAAGAACTAAGTGAAAATTTAACCAAATGAAGGGTCGGTGAATGAATCATCTTCATCTTCAGGCCCTGGTAACATAGTCACTGATTTCTCAAAAACTTCCTTAACGCTATTTTCTATTTCTCTAGCATTCTCTAATAATTCAGTCAATGGTATCTCAACCCCTGTTAATTCAGAAACCGCCTCAATTGCTAGTGCTGCCGCTCTAGCATCGGGATACATTGGGCTTGCCTCAGCCAACAGTGCAGTAACATCAATACCTAATCTATCACCTTCACCGAGTAAGAAACCTGTAATCCCAGCAACTATTCCTTGCTGAATTGGGGCAATACCTGCTTGCTTAAGTCGCTGTCTTGATAGTGATGATGAGCCAACTCCGTATAATTCTCCATGAGTTAGTTGTTTGTCTGGAGATACTATACCGTCAATAATGATTAAATTTTCAAATCCACCCTTGGTAAACCATTCTAGAACTGTTGATGCAAACATTATATCTTGCTTATCTTTGAAACGTATTTCAGATGTGAATACCCCAATTTTATCCCCTTGGTAAACCCTTACTGGGTGTTTAGGGACTTGGTCGTGAATAAGAGCAACTGCTGGGAATTCGGAGTTTAATACAGTACCTAACTGTTGTAAATTTAATGATTTTATGATGTGTGATGCTGCGATAACGCCAACCATACCAGCAGTAGTAAAGCCTGCAATCGCAACACCGCCGGTCCTAGGATCTGCGCCCTCATGGAGAACTAACGCGTATCCTCTAAACTCGTGCTCCATCGACTCCCCTCGAGTATGCGTGATGAAGGTCAATCAAAAGACCTACTATTTGTCAATGGCCTAGATAGTTGAATTGTAAACTATTATCTAGGCCGGATATTTGCATCATTATGAGGGATGGCATGGATAAGACTACGAAAATTTCGATTCATACTGGAGATTTTGACTTTGAGGCCGAAGGAGGTCAATTGGAAGTTGAAGAGAGATTGACTCAATTCAAGCAAGAAGGCCTCTGGGATGCAATGTTAGAGCGCATACAAGAAACAATTGAATTTAGTAAAGATTCTTCAGATATAAATTCTAGTAATACTAACCAACCTGAAAGAGGGGTGAACTTCCGTTTATTGCTAGAAAACTATGCACTTGATGGTAAACCAGAACAAGTTCTTGGCGCATTGCATTTCCTCCGAGAAATCGAAAATCTAAGCGATTGTCCTCCAAGAGTAATCAACTCATTATTCGAAGATGCTAAAATAGAGCCCCCTGGTAATCTTTCACTATACATTAATCGCCTTAAGGAAAGAAATTTTCTAAAGATACCTAGCAAACATGGCGATAAAAATAGATATGCTGAACTGACTGAAGAAGGACGTAAGCACTTAGAAGATAAATCTGAGAATATGTGAGGTTGTTGAAGTGGTAATGTCGGGGAGCGGGGATGACCCTCGAGATAATGTTGGAGAGAAGAGCCAAGTTATCGATTGGTCTTACCAAAATAGGGCTGATTCACTGCTTCGCAAAGGTCGTCATTCCGGCTCTAACTTCAAAAGAGCCGTGCTAGATGGTTCTGATTTAACCGAAGGAGATTTCTCAAATTGTGATTTTAGGAAGGCTTCAATGGTTGGTGTAGATCTAATGAAATCTGCATTTGATAATGCAGATTTTAGAGGTGCTAATCTGAAAAAGGCTAGATTGAATTTGTCCAATTTCAATAATTGTAAATTCAAGGACGCCGACCTAAGAGGTATTAGAGGCAAATACGCCATTTGGCAAGGAAGCGACTGGTGGAATGCAATAATTGATGATGACCTAAGGAAGACTTTGTCTAAAAAATGGCCACAGCCTAAGAGTGAATGAAATCATTCAGATTCATCATCTTGATTTTTGGCTAACTTAACTTTATGACCACCATTTAGCGCCATTCTAGCCCGTGCATTTAGTAGCGGTAGTGAAGTTAGCGCTCCACAAACTAACATACATACTCCGCAAAGATACATAATAATCTTGTAAGTCAAAAGCAATGCTCCTGAGAGATACTGTTCTGCAGAATTATTAATCAAATAACTGCCTAAAACCCCGGTAACTAAACCAATTGCCGCACCTTCAATACCCAACATTGCACCTTTCTTATTCAACTTAAACAAATAAGGCGAGCCGATAACAATCAAAGCTCCTGCGATAGCCAGTCCAGCAGCTCTAATCAAGTAGCCTTGTCTAGAAGAATCGTGAAATTTTTGATAGTCTTCGGTCGTTATTTCGGTGTCTATGTCGTTATTTGGAGTCTCGAGTACGATATCTATTTCTTCTTGCGTAAGGTCCTCTTTTTGACTCAATTGGAAATCACCATACGCTAAAAGTAGAAGTAAAATTCCGCTAACCAACATCAATACAGCAACTGTTTTTGGCCCTTTTGTATCTGGTTTTATTGCGAAGTCAAAGTCTTCCTCTTTGGGCACTGAATCCTCTTTATCCATGCGGATAGAAAAATCAAACTGTTTTTCGCTCATGAACATCACTCCTGCTTGATGTGTTTTTCAAGTCCTTCAGTTAACCAATTAGGAATTATTACAGATTCCATAGTTTCCATATCTACGCATACTGTGACTTGAGAAGAGGACCAAAGTAACTCATTGTTTTGATTATGAAAACGATAAGCCCAAGTGCAGGACTTTGTACCTATTTTTTCAATCCATATTGTTGCATGAACGGTGTCTCCATATTTCAAAGGGGAAATGAAGTCAGTCTCGATATGAACAACAGGGAAGCCAATTTTCCTATCATTGATCATTTCTGGGTACGAAATTCCGCACATTTCTTCCCAGCATTCCTCAAAAAAACGATGTGCTAAATCATAAATACGTGGGAAATAAGCAATGTTGGCGCTGTCCAACATTGGATAATCAACACGACGTTGGAGATTTACCGCCATGTATGTGCGAATTAGCGGGCATCAATGAAACCTTGCATTTGGATATATTTCGAAACCCGTCGCGCTTATATCCAAAGCATAAGTGGAGTGCTTCAAGGCCCCATAGTGTAGCTTGGATATCACACTGGTTTGCGGAACCAGTAACCCGTGTTCGAATCGCGGCGGGGCCGCCATTGTTCACCAATGCTCATATTCCATTTTTTCACAAAGGCTTTCTAATTCTTCTTCGCCAATGTGATTGAATTCATCGACAAGTGGCAAGATTAACTTACATAAATCAAGAGATGTTGTCCAATCCATGGAATCTGGAATAGTATTTCCTGGGCTCCTAGAAATCCTATTCATCATCGTGAAAATACTACTTGAATCCTCGATAACTGTTGCGGTGTCCTTAGTCAACAGACGCCAATTCCTTTGTCGCGGCTTCTTGTATTCCAAACTAAATCCAACTGCTAATGGATTGCCAAAACCAAGTCTCCACTTGAAGCCATGAGTGCCTCTAAATGATACTGTCAAAGATTCTAAGTCGTAATGAGCATTGAACCTCGATGAAAAATAACTTTCCATTTTTGAGCCAATTGGACTGTATGGGTCTGGCCCATATAACTCAATCAATGCTGTCCTAAGAGTTTCTCCATTTTCATTTTCAAAGAAGTTATTATCATTCAATAGTCCAAAAATCATTGCAGCAATACTATCTGCAAAAGGCACGTTAACATCAGCTATACTCTGAATACAAGCATAAGTTGACTTCTCTTTATCCAATTTACCTTTGGCATGAACTGAAATTGTATCAAATCCGATACCATATACAATGGGATTTCTTAGCCTCTTAAGCAATGTATCAATTTTGATACAATAAGTTGCTAATTGACCAGATACCACAATACAATCCTCATCAAGCATTATCTTGTCCGACTCTAACTCCATTATCTCATCTAGAAACTCAAAGGCTCTTAGATGGGCGGCCGTAATTGCAGATAATTCTCTCATTAGGTTGCTCTTCTTTTGGCTTTGAATGCCTTTTGAAAGAGGCCTCGGCGCTTTTGTTTCCATGACCGATATAGAATTCGAGAGTATTTAATATTCAAATTTTCCAAGTTTTACATTGCCAACCGTTCTCTTCAGCCATGTCCCTCATCTTTTTATTTGGATTTACTGCGATCGGGTTTCCTGTTATTCTCATGAACCAAGTATCCGCCATAGTATTTCCATACCCATAACATTGTGATAAATCATGGCCGTTGTCATTGGCATCTTTTTCTACCACTGGGACCTTGCCTTTTCTTCTAGGTACGCTCCAACCTTTTTCAGAGCCCGATAATATTCCATTTCTAATTTCGGGTCCGCAGCCATAGATAGTATCCATTCCCAACTGAGCTCCCATAGCTTCAGCCATTGGTGCGATTGTTGCTGTAACTAATACTACTCTGTGGCCTTGTTGTTTATGCCATGAAATACAATCTAATGCCTCTTTAGGGACTTTATCGATTAATTTCTGCGAGGCTAAAATATCAGAATACTGTTTCAATACTTGCCATGAGGCTAAACAAAAATGTCCGCGATTTCTTGCAGCATCATATACAGATCGTCCGCGTAGTAAATTTCCAATGAATCCTAGCGTCCACATAGTAGCACCTAGTGGTATTCTCCAAGGCCTTCTAAAACCTAAATGACCGGTCAATGTCTTCTCACTAGAGGCATCCAACAATGTACCATCAAGGTCAAAATAAGCCGCTATTTCACCTGTCACGAAGGTGGCTAATTATCGGTAATACATGAGTGAACCCCTTGAAATAAAACTTTCAGCGCGTTTTCTTGGGTTTCAGGACATTGCCAATCTCCCCATATACTCTTCTTCCGGCTTTATGGTCTTGCCACCAAGTCAAAGTCTTGGATAAATTCCTAGAGATAAAAAAACCAATTTTTCGTGGCGTTAAGCCATGATTTCTCATCGACTTATCATGTGCAAGGTTAGCAACTATCGATTGAGCGGAACAACCAGGATTTGCTCCAACAAAATTTTCAACTTCTTTCTTCAATCTTTCAAACCTAGCCCGCTTTTGCGAACCCTTGCCTACCCTCTTAGGAACCATATTTAGAAAATCGCTGTTAACCCATATCAAAGAAATGGTGGCAATCCCAAAGGATTCGCAGATTGTGATTAATCAAAACGAACTGGTTGTGTTGTTTTCCAGTTTGCAGTTGCCAATTTCTTGGCTTTTCCATCTGCGATTATTGGGTGGATTATCTTTAGCCTTCCATGCATTCCTTGGACTTGGAATTTGACCCTTAATTCAGCGGCTCTATCTCTCTGGATTGTTTCCATTTGTTCATCATTAAGTTCTATACTTGCCATCTGTGAACCATCATTAATATCTGAAATAATGAAGTTCTGCCCGCTTACTGAAAGACTAGGTCTAAACTCCCAATCATCTGGATTATTCATCCACACCGATATGTCAAATGAGACTGTATCTCGAATATTGACTCTGCTGATTTCAACACTATCTACCATGGCTTTCATACCTCCCAAAAGGTCCGGCTAAATTACTTCTTGCATCGGCGCTTAATCATCCAAAAGTAATCTCGGTTAACACTGGACTCATAACGATAACAATTACTTCTAAATCCCAATCATTACCTGGATCTGGGTCTATCATCCCATCAATAAGTGGGTCAGGGTCAGCTTGTTGTGCAAATACTGTCCATGTCCAGACTCCTTGAGCGGTTCTTGCTCCGGCTTGTCCAACTAATAAGTTCATCAAATCCTCTTCTGAATCTGCTGTGAAAATACCATCTTCACCTTCTGGATTGATCCCATCTCGGTCCATGGTTGCCTTAGCGGTTTCATTAGCAGTTATATTGCCGCCTTCTGTTTGTACAGTCTTCTCATACTTGTCATTCTCAATTAGAAGAGTCAGCGTAAAGTTGTCCTGTGGCCCCAATTCCTGATCTAATTCTAAGGTCGCTGTATATTCCATGATTCTACCTCGGTCGCCTGGAGAAATACTATCTTCCCACTGGCTACCTTGTTCGAGGTAATCATCCCAAGTGAAAAGTAGTTCTTCTGTAACCCATTTTACTTCGAATGTTCTAGTAGTAACTTCAATAGTAAAAGATTCACTGACGCTTACTTCAGTGCCATCCGAAATTATCAAACTACCAATTATTTTGCCAGAGGAATTTGTTGGAACTAAAACTGTAGGAGTGGTTGCATCGATGTCGTTTCTTTGGTCGCCATCTGAATCTGAATCAGTGGTCCAGTCTAAATCCCAAGCAAATGTCAAGTCCTTGCCTTCTGGATCAAAACTATTGGATGCATCCAAGAATGCGGAATCTCCCGATTTCACCTGTTCAGGTATTGTTAAATTGAGCACTGGGGCGCCATTGACAACTATTGTTGCGGATATGTCGTCTTCTCCACCTTGGCTATTTGAGACGGTTAAGGTGACGGTGTATACGCCAAATGAATCATAGGTGTGAGAAGTGAACCCCACTACAGTTTCTGCTTTTTGCCCATTTCCAAAATCCCATTCAAAACCAGTTACAACTCCTTCTACTGCTTCAGAATCCCTAGCATCAAATGTTACTGTCTCTCCTTCTTGAATTGAGAGCGGGTAAGCCTGCAGAGATGCCCTGGGGTCTACTGTTGAGTCTAATCCAATACATCCAGAAACAAATACAGATAACAATATCAGCATTGAGAGCGAGAAAGATTTAGCCTTAGCAACTACTTGCATCTTCCTCATAATAGACAAGGAATGCTTCACCCTTGTAATAGTATGTATATTTGGAGTGCAAAAAGTTTCATTATTTTACGGCTCACTTTTGTCCGAATCAAACAATACTTCTCCCGGAATATCGCCAATTACTTCGGCTCCCACGAGATGTTCATCTAAATCATCATATGATTCATGTACCACCACATTCTTGTCTGAATTATCTTCGTTTTCCGTGTTTTCAAACTCATCAAAATCGACATCGCCCGCATCATATTCCGATACAATAACCGTTTCAACTGGCTTTTCATCTTCTTCATCATCTAGTAATAGTGTATCCATGGCATCTGCAGATATCTTTTCACTATTTCCTTGATACTTATGCTCATATTCTTCCTGAACAATATCTGATTGGCTATTTTCGATTTGAATCTCGGGCTCGACTTTGACGAAAAGTCTCCAGATTCTATCAAATAGCCCCATGAATTACCCTACAGCAAAATTTGATTTGAATATTGGTATAGTGATGTTCAAGGAGTAGGAACTTTTGCTCGTTGTATGGCTCAGAACTTTCTTGATGGGGAACGTGTTTTAGCCTTGGATTTAGAGACTACTGGGATTTCAACAAATAATGACAGGATTGTTCAAATCGCTTTGATTGGTTCATCCGAAAACGGGAGTGAAATCTCTTATGAAAATCTAGTTAATCCCCGACGCTCGATTCCAATGCAGGCTAGTAATGTGCATGGAATATATGATGACGATGTTAGAGGATTGGATGATTTTTCCACCTTTGCAGATGAAATCTATGAGCAGATAGAGGGCGCTGTCATCATTGGGCATAATGTGAGGCAATTCGACTTACCATTGCTCAATAATGAGTTTCGTAGATTAGGAAGATTACCGCCGAACCCAAAAGTAGTACTAGATACATTAGAAGTAGTAAGGCGTGTAAAATTACCTAGGCCTCACAATCTAGGAGCATTGTGTAGAAAACATGGCATATCTCTAGAAAACGCTCATACTGCTGCTGCTGATGCTGCTGCTTCACTACTGCTGTTCTGGAGACTTACTGTCGACCATTCCCCCTACTTTAGAAAATCATTGGAAGAACTAGAAAGGTGGCTGGTTCATGGTGATTCGAGAAGTGAGGAGTCAAACCTTGGAAGAGGGCTTGAAGATTTGGAAATGTTAGATTCTTTAGGTAAAATTAGAATCGATGATGGCCACTATGTTCTCGCCTTTGGTAGACACAAGGGGAGACATGTTTCAGAGATCCAAAATATCGACCCGAAATATATCTCTTGGCTACTTTCGCCAAAAGGAATCGAAGATGAAGATGCTCGTGAGACATTAAGAGACTCTCTGAATTAATCAATTCTCACGAATATATTCGACGCCATCTAGAATCGGTTTCCAAGGTAGAACGTCGCACCAATGGCCAATGCGCCAGGTGCTTTGAGCTGTCATTATCGATCCTAGAAATAATGGACCTTGGTGTTTAGATGCCAGAACTTCTTGTAATGCATCTTTACCACGGTCATCGAATTTTGCTGATTTTCGAATACCTGTTGGTATTGCTCGAATTCCCCCATCAAATGGTTCACAAAGTTCAATCACTGCAGAACCACTATTTGAATCGAATTCATGTAATAATACAACTGCATCAGAAAAATCATCTTTGTGAAGGGTGCCATTTTCATGCCTCCAATTCCACCAATGTTGGCACCATGCTTTCCAATCACAAAATCCTCCACAAGAATCTTTGCCAGGAGTTGGCTCCATCGGAATTGTTGTCGGCTGAGTTTCTTGCCATGCTGCATATGCTTGCTCGAGTACATTTTCTCCAATCGCAGGCCACTTTGATGAGTTTTGAGTGTACCAGCCTTCGGTTCTAACCTTCGGCGCATTCGGGTTATTGTCGAGTAAAATATCTCTATACAACCTCAACTGGCGATTGACTTCGGTTTTCAACTTCTTGTCTGGCGTCCTACCTGTTTTCAAATCAGCAACAAGCCAACCAGTCATCTCTCCTGCATCATTAACATCCGCAAGTAATAGATCAAGACGGCCCATCAATCGCCCATCTTTGGTTTTTAATTCTCCTTCAACTGCAATTGCATGCTTCTGGATTTTTCGCCATAATGCGCCGGTGATTCTCTTGTGGTCAAGACCTTGTATTCCAACATGGTCCAGTAACATGATTACGCCCCCTCGTTGTTGTTTTATCGCTTCCTTCCATTTCTCTTCTTTCCACTTAGGTCGCCTTGGAGTATTCATGAACACTTCTTTCTCTTCTTCCCATCGCAGTTTTAGTACTCTTAGAGCTTCTTCTGGAAGCCAATCGTCTTGCTGATTTCCTATGTTAGAGTAATCATTCAACAATAAATCCTCGATAGAGGCGTGAACTGCAGTACCAAGAGAGGCCGCCATCCCAGCCTTACGCGGTAATCTTTGACGGCTCAACCAGTACATTCGAGGGCAAGTCTCGTAACGATTCCAAGCTGAAGGAGAGAGCATGTGCTCTCTAACTGCAGGGGGAGTCTCTCCGGCCATGAGGTATCGTTTTGTTTAACCATCATCAAACCACCGCAATGAGCAAATTGACGAAAGTCTTCATACACGATGAGAAAGTAGAGACTTCATGCAAGGCCCTAGTGTTCGAATTAATGCTGAAGTTTCAACCGATAATGCCCTCGTTGTAGCATGCTTCCCAAGTGTTGGAATGGTCTCAAG
>NZXL01000010.1 GCA_002697705.1 Methanobacteriota archaeon | reverse complement strand
GGTTTGAACTCGAGAGGGGTGGTGGACGTTGGGGGATTTGAACCCCCGGCATCTTGGTTGCAAACCAAGCACTCTTCCAACTGAGCTAAACGCCCCTATATTCCACGGGAGCGCCCGTTCCTTTTGATACTTATCAATAAACAATCAATCTACGCGGTCAATTGTAGCATCACGGTCAGGGCCAACACCAACGCTTGAACAAGGAACACCAACCAAAACTTCGAGTTGCTTGATGTAATGTTGCGCTGCTGATGGAAGTGCTTTGAATCCCATACTATCTTCATTTGCTTTCTTTGCAATACCTAACCATTCAGTCAACGAATGAGATGGGAATCCTGGCATTGTGATGTAAATTGGTTTGCAACGAGCTAGCGCAGAAGCACTGGACGGCATCTCTCTAATCTCTTGCCCATCTAATTCATAGGCTACACAAATATTGATTTCATCCAATCCACCTAAAACATCTAATTTCGTCAAAGCCAATCCTGTGAAACCATTAATTCTATGAGCATGCCTCATTACAACTGCATCAAACCATCCACATCTTCTCTTACGGCCAGTGGTAGTTCCAAATTCATGGCCTACTGTCCCAAGATGGTCGCCGACTTCATCCAAAAGTTCTGTAGGCATTGCTCCATTTCCAACTCTTGTAATGTAAGCCTTAGTAATTCCAATCACTTCTTCGACATGACCAGGATGAATCCCTGCCCCATGAGTTGAATTTCCTCTTGAGGTGACCGAGGATGTAACATATGGGAAAGTACCTTGATCAATATCCAATAAACAACCTTGAGCACCTTCAAGGATTACATGCTCTCCAAGCTTCAAAGCATTATCTAACATCAAACCAGTATGAGCAATAGATGATGAGAAATTATCACAAATCCATTTGACATCTTCAAGTAATGATTCTGCTGAAACTCTTTCCGATGAACCAGCCGCTTCGAGTGAAGCATTCATTCGCTCGCTACTCGATGAAGCCCATTCTAAGTCACCATCAACTTCAGATAGATCTCCAAATCGAAGACCGATTCTATTGATTTTATCTGCATAAGTTGGACCTATACCTCTCCCAGTAGTTCCAATCTTCTTGTCCAAACTGTCCATATAACAATGATAAGGTAAGATAATATGCGCTCTTTCGCTGATAAATAACCGCTCTCCACGTGGGTCTTCACCAGAGGATTCCTTCCAATCAACCAGTTCTTTATTCAATACCCATGGGTCGATTACCATACCATCTCCGAGAATTAAATTACACTCCTTTCTGGTAATTCCTGATGGCAAGAGGTGAAACTTGAGCACTTGCTCGCCAAGAACTACGGTGTGTCCTGCATTGTTCCCCCCTTGAAATCTAGCGACCCATGTGGCTTGCTCTGCAAGTCTGTCAACCAATTTACCCTTTCCTTCATCGCCCCATTGTGCACCCAAAATTACAGTTGCTGGCATATCTCTCAAATCTACCCATCCGCGTCCCGTCTTTGAACTATGTCATTGAAATAAATATCAATATGCTTTGACTTCCCACATATTTAGCCCATGAGATAAACAATCTTTTTTATATTAATTCAATCTTCTTTAGTATTGTCGACAAGACGAAAGTATCACCATTTATACCTAACATGCACCCGTTTATTTGTTTAAATAATAATGCAGGGGTTTATATACAGTCGGTACTGACTACATAACAAGGAGTTTAGTAGATGACAAGCCGAAGCCAAAAGAGAACACAAGAGAATTCATCATCGTCTGTCCCAATGCATTATGGGTTGATTGATCCAAACCGCAGAGTACTTGATGGACACACAAGACCTTGCGAAGAATGTGGGGCTGTAGATTGGCAATTAGACCAATCAAGAGGTGAAATCGCCTGTAACTCATGTGGACTTGTTGTCGAAGAGAACGTTATAGACCCAGGAGCAGAATGGACCAATAGAGACAACTCACAAGACCGTTCAAGAGTTGGTCAACCAACAACTTACACTCTTGCCGATAAAGGCCTCAACACAACTATTGATGTTAAAGACTTGAATACAGGTTCAGCGGCAAGGCATGGTTTGAACTCACAAGCTCGCAGAGATTGGCGTAGAAGGAGAGTAATCGATGAACGTTCCAAAACTCGTAAAAGTCGCGAGAGAAATTTGGTAAAAGCAAATCAGATGATTCGAGACCGCTCTGACCTACCAAAGTCATTGCAAGAAGAAACCGCCAGGCTCTACAGAAAGTTGAGCGGTGAAGGTTTCGTCACCGGTCGTTCAATTGCTGGAGTTACCGCAGCATGTACATACTTAGTGGCTAGAGAAGAAGACTTACCAAGACAAATCCCTGAAATTGCTGAAGCATATGGGGTTGCCGAAAAAGAACTCTCTCGTCTAATCAGGCAAGTATCTCGGAAATTGAATCTTCACAAGATTACTTCCCCTGACAAGTATTTCGATAAATTCATTTCAGATTTACAACTTCCACCAAATATCCATACCCAAGTCAATCATTTATGGTCTAAGATTCAACCTCATGAAGATATTTGGCAAGGCAAAAAGCCAATGGGCGTGGCAGCAGCATTGATCTATAAATCTGCATCAGATTCAGGAACTTCAAGGACTCAAGCCGAAGTATGTTCTGTGGCCAATATTTCAGAGGTTACACTACGTGGGTTATTGAAGATCTTCGAAGGTTTGTTAGAAAAATTAGGCGAAGTTTCCAAGCAATAAGACCCTAAACTTGATGAATCGCTTTTTGGTCGGATAACCATGGGATTCAAGGCCAAGGCTAGAAAGCACAATCCAGATGGTGACAAAAAAGATGGTCCCAAGGGAAATAAATCGAAGGAAGGAGAACTCTCTTGTGCCATCAAAGGCTGTGAAAAATTCGCCGACAAGAGTTTTGGCGGAAGGTCACTATCAATAGATAACGCCATTGAAATGTGGGGTAGCGGAAACTATACTGCTACCAAAGGCCGAGTAAGAGTCTGTAAGAGTTGCTACCGAAAGTGGAAGAAAGAAAATAAGTCCGATGATACTTATTGATTTCACTTTCAGTTTTTAATTACGGGTGTAAGAAAACTACTCCTACCTACGGCAATACATTTTGTTCATGAACAACAGAGTAGTGATTAGAAGTTTAGTACTCCCAGAAGGCTATATTGCGGCAATGGATGATGGTATGATAAGTTGGAGACCAAGTGAAGGTACTCGAAGGAATATCAGACTACAATATCCTGTCACAACATTACTTGCAGTAGGTGGGCCTAGTGGGAAATGTGAATCTGTATGGTGTGGAGATACACAAGGAAACATAGTTCACATCAGCATACCCATGTTAGAGATATTGAACAAATATTGCCTAAATTCTTCAAGTATTCGCGCTATTTGTGCAGTTAGTACCACTTCTGATAAGGTGATTGTAGGAACTTCAAGTGGTGACATTTGGACTCTTGGAAAAGAAGTGCCAGGAAATAAAATACTACTTTTCTCATTAGAAAAAGCAGTCACAAGCATAAGATGTAATGATAGCAATATAATAATTCAAAGTGGATGGTCAAGATATGTTTTTGATTGGACTGGAAAGGAGATAGAACATCATGACCAAAATAAAATATTCAATAAAAAACAAACAAAGAGAAATAATAGGCGTGCAAGGTTACTCAAAGTTCAACATGAAAAGGGTAGAATCCCTGAAGCAAGGTTACTCGACATGCCACTTATTGCTTAAGCTTCTTCTCTTTCTTCAAGGGGCCATGGTGGACTTGGTGTATTCCAAATCGCAGTTTGTGCTGGCCTAGGCCAAGACTTGGGCGTAACACCTTGATTTTCGACACAATTTTTGAAGAAATCAATATGTCTCTTCAATACTTCTTGAATATGTTTCTTACCCTTTATCGCTGGCCCTTGAAGAGGAACCAATGAATCTAAATCCATAGACTTGACCTGTTTCAAACTATCTACTAAATCAGTGAGACAGCCAGTTGGCAGATCCCATCGAGTCGGTCTATCTGCTCTAGGAATTAGTGCCCCAGCAATAAGCATATTTTTTTCTGAAACATAAAATGCCATTGAATCGGAACTATGGCCTGGTAGAGAAATTGCTGAGACTTGCCCATTACCAAGAATAAATAATTCTCCGTCCTCAATCCCTGTTGTCTTAATCGAAGGCATATCTGAATCAAACCGATTTGCCCAAGTTGTGAAAAAGTCCCCTGAATCTAATGATGCTTGGCCATCTTTGTGAATATGCACTGGACAATCATCAAAATGTTGAGAAATATGTTTAGCGCCACCAGAACTAGGAAATCTGCGATTAGAAAGTAAAATTCGTTCCAACTTATCCTCTCCTAAAACCCCCAAAATTCTCTCAATTTGAAGACTTTGATACCATGAAGTCCCTGAATCAATGAGTAAATTTCCAGCAGTACCTATCAGTACGACTACATTGGAATCATGGTGAATCCCCGGCAGACGTACTATGCGCATGGTAGATGCTCGATGACCAAGTGTTTGAATAATACTGAAAAAAAGTACATGAATCAAGTTTCAATACTCTTCACTGATTTGGTTGTGATTAAATAGGGGTAGTTGGTCGCAGACTCCATGGGACGCTTTCCTGAGGCTGAAAATAGAATGCTTCGTCGCAAGATTTGCATGAAGTGTAATGCACGTAATGCTTTCCGCGCTGTGCGATGCCGCAAGTGTTCTTACAAGGGACTTAGACCTAAGAACATCGAAAGAAAGGGAATTTGATTCATCTATTCTCTTCAAAGCCCTATCAGTGGCATGATGTAAGAAATTGGATCACCCACCAATGCTAATGGAATGATTGCTGGGAATAAGAATACCAATAGTGGTAATTTATAGCTTATCCAAACCTCTTCTACATCAAAATTTTCTAACTCTTTAATCGAATTATCTAACTCTTCATCTGAAGGTGTTCTTCTTGGTGCTCTAGATTTATGATAAACTTTTGAACTCCCATCTGGCAATTGAATAATCGATGTCAGCAACCATACATGACTATCTCTCACCTTACTCAACTTCATTTTACTTGCATGCCATGACAGTTTCAAATCAGTAAATGAGGAAATGTTAGAATTGATTATATTCTTAATTAAAAGAATGAATGGAATTAGGATAAATGTCAAACCACCCCACATTAGCAAAGCCAATGATGGAGGTAATGCAACTAGTGATTCACTGGTTTTATCTGAGATAAGCGGCATAGTATCCCAGCTAGGAATTAGAATAGCAACAAGCATCAAAGCCTTCGCATCAGCTCCACCATGAATCAATCTAAATCTCCATGCTAGGTCGATTATTAGAATGGTAAGCAATCCCGATAAAGTGCCCCACCATAGTGCTGCTGAACCTGTTTCATTTCCAACTAATACATCAAGAGGGCTTACATCTCCATACTTCAAGGAGCCTCCAATAATTCCTGCCAAGGATAAAACATACCAGGAACTAACTATCAAATCCATCTTGTTACCTGAAAATACGTCACTAAGTGTAGGCCTTCCAATTATTGAAGTCGATGCATAGGCGACAACAGCAGATGCTGTTAGGAATATTGTCCAATCCGCTTCCTGAGCAATCAAGTCTAACGCCCACAAAAATATAGCAGGTTTAACCCAAACCATCCAATGTTCATTTCCGACTCTTCTGTCCTTATGGTCCATCCAAGCAGCCCAGCCCATGGCGAGAAACAATACCGAGATTCTTGTCCAACCTAGTATAGACTCCGTGGTTAGCCCCATAAAGCGCCCTAGCCGGCAATGAACTTAAAGACGGCCACCCAACAGGTGTTAATATTGAGGATTGAGGTGTTTGTATGGATATTGAAACCCGACTACAGCAAGTTGCTACAGTAATCAACCAAATTGATGACCCGAAAGTTCCACGAAATATTCGTCGACAAGCCAAGGAAGCATGCGAACAGTGGCTTTTGAACAAGGCTAAGAAACTAGATGTTAGAATTGCAATGTCACAATCTAAGTTAGAGGAATTGTATGAAGATCCAAACATTCCTCCAGAATTTGGAACCTTAATCTTGATGATTAATACTGAACTTGAAAAGATTCTTACCGAAGTTCTTTGATCATTCTTCACTGGATATTTTTTCCTGTGGCTTGACTATCTTTAGGGAAATTATTGCTGCAAATACCATCAGTAGACCACATAGATGGAATGCTGTATGATAATCAAATGGTGCGGATTTATTTACTGTTAAAACCCATACAAATCCACCTGTCAAGGGACCTAGGATTCTAGAAAATGCACTGACAGATTCTTGTGCTCCCATTACTACTCCAAGTTCCAAACCGTTATCCTTAGCCAGAGTTGTAAGTATCGATGAAGAGGATGGTTGGAAAATTCCATTTCCTACAGCGATTAAAATAGATACCATTCCAAGTTGTATGAAAGCATATTCAGGTTCGGTATAAGGAATTAGTGTAAGTCCTAAACCAGTGATCAAACAGGAAATTGGCAATAATCTCCTTGAGCCAAATCTTCTCGATAGTGGGCCGATTAGAACTCCTTGTGTCAAAATACCTGCTATTCCAATCACTGCAAAAATTCTACCATTTTGTGCCTCATTGAATGAAAGTCCTCCACTGGACACATCCATGCCTGTGTATAAAATGAATACAGCATGCATTATAGTAAATCCAAAAACAAACAGCATAGTCATCCAAATGACTACTGAAATTGAGCCACTAAATAACGTCGAAGCAATATTTTTTGAAGATGATTTGAATCTACTAATCAAATCCATATTTGATTTTTTACTGCGTAATTCAACCGGCAACGACTCTGGGAGATTTTTGTATGCAACAATTAGTGAAAATAGTGAAAGAACACTTGCTGCAATACATGGTAAAAGATACGGATATGTTTCAAAAATAGTCGATTCAAATGCACTCCATTTGGAAGCAGGGTCTGATAACTCCCCTCCAATAAAAGGTCCAATTGTAAAACCAAGTCCAAATGCCGCTCCAATCAATCCCATTCTTGTCGCTAGTTGCTTAGGAGTGCTAACATCTCCAATATATGCACGTGCAACAGCGATATTACCGTTAAACACACCTGCTAAAAATCGTGCCACTAGAGCGATAAAAAGCGTGTTAGCTAGGCCAAACATTGTGAAGAATACAGTGTTTCCAATCAGTCCAATCATCAGTACTGGCCTTCTTCCAATTCTATCAGAGATAGAACCCCAAATTGGTGAAAATAGGAATTGCGCTGCTGAATATGAGGTCATCAAAATACCAACCCAGATTCCAACTTCGACAATTCCTTGTGAATCAGCAAGGTCTTCGACAAGATAAGTCAAGAATGGAATTACGATACCAAAACCGATTAAATCGATCATCGTTACCAAAAAAAGTACCAACAATGCTCCCTTACTAGCATCACGTTGAATGTTTGACATTAATCCCCCTCCCTTTGATGCCAAATGCTATGCCATTTTAATCAGCACTAGAAATTAACAACCAAAACAGGTTAAGCAGATGGAGATTTTTTACTAACATCAGGAGTTAAGATATCAATTACTGATGTGAGTCGTTCGACTAAACTCTCTTTGTGCTCATGCTTAATCAGTGCATGTCGCATTACTTCATCTAGAGAGTCCACTGCAACAACTTCAACCATGTCTTGATATTTATCATCCAAAAGGACATCTTGCATATTTGCTCTTGGCACAATTACAGTCTTGATACCAGAACTTGCTGCTGCTTCTATCTTGGCAGTAACTCCACCAATAGGAAGAACTTCTCCACGAACAGATAGAGAGCCTGTCATAGCCAAATCTTGACGAATCGCTATGTCCTCGAGTGCTGAGATTATGGCTGTAGCAATAGTAATTGAAGCAGAATCTCCATCAACACCATGGGTGTCAACAAATTGAATATGAATGTCATAATCTGAAATATCTTTACCAGTCAATTTCTTAATCACTGCACTTACATTAGTAACGCTCTCTTTAGCCAAATCTGATAATCCTCCAGTAGCATGAATCTTACCTCCACCACCAAGTGAAGGAGTAACTAATGCTTCAACTGGTAGCATGATACCACTAAAGTCTGACAATCCCGAATTAGCACCTAATACTGCAAGACCATTTACGCGACCAACTCTTTCTCCTGAATTGACAATCAATGAATAATCTCTACGCCTCTCAATCATTCTATCGGCTACTTGTTGTTCCAATGGTTTAGCAATATTTCTTGCACCCAGAACGTGTGCTGAAGTAGTATAAGATGAACCATCTTCGCCCGCTAAATCTCCAGCGATTCTAACCAGTCCGCCTAATTCACGCAATCTTAGAGATAACTTTCCTCTTCGGCCCGCTCTTCTTTGAGCTTCTCTAAGAATCATAGCCACTGCACTCTTGTCAAAATGAGGTATTTCCCTAGAGGTCCCAATATCTCTTACAACTTCTTGAGCAATGAATCTAATTAATCTTCGACGATTCTTAGAGGTATCTGGCATCTCTGAGTTAACATATACTTCGTAACCATAACCTCTAATTCTGCTTCTAAGAGCAGGATGCATTCCTTGAATAGCATCTAGATTTCCAGCAGCGATCAATATGAAATCACATGGTACTGGTTCAGTCTTAGTAAGTGCACCTGAAGACCTTTCAGAACGACCAGATATTGGAAATGCTCTCTCTTGCATAGCGGTTAGCAATGCTTGTTGTTCTTCGAGTCTTAGAAGGTTTACCTCATCTATGTACAGCACCCCTTTGTGAGCACGATGGATAGCCCCTGGTTCGACTCTATCGTGAGCAGGAGTTTCCATGCCGCCAGATTGGAAGGGGTCGTGTCTAACATCACCAAGAAGTGACCCTGATAGAGTAGCAGTAGCATCTACGAAAGGTGGAAGTTCATTCGGGTCATGTTTCACTAATACCTTTGGAATTCTACCTTCATCTGATGCCCCAAGTCTGCCTCGAATAAACATATATCCAAACATTAGTAGGAATCCACCAAACAGTAGAGTGATTATATCTCCACTCTGGAGAGTAGCGATGACCAATAGGAAACCAATTGCTGCAAATGCTATCAATAGCATCTTTTGAGAACGTTCTCTTTGTTGCTTGATAGCTTCTTTTTGCATTTTCACGATTCTCTCACCGCGAGATGCAGGTACGCAACGAACTCGTGGTTCATTCTCGTCGTCCTCATTAGGATATACAAGTACATCTTCAAGAACATCTCTAGGAAGAAGGTCAGTCATAGACCTTGCAAGCATAGATTTTCCAGTTCCTGGATCACCTATCATCAGCATATGCCTTCTTTGTTCTGCGGCTTTTCTAATTACCACTGAACCTGCTTCTTGCCCAATAACTTGGTCAACTAAATTCTCAGGAATTGGAACATCCTCAGTAGTCTCAAAATTCACAGAAGTAATCCAATCTTTGACACTTTCATTCAACACATCGTCATTACCTGTAGGTTCTGGAGCCCATATTGTGACCTCCTCTTCGGCGGCCTCGGGCACGTCTACTGAATCATCCGACATATCCATTCCTCCACACTACTCCCCTTTATGGGTTTACAATACAAAAATAATTGTAGATTTCCAACCTCATTGGTTATTCATTCGGTCTAAGTACTGTTGACCGTAATAATTCCACTGATCCATAGTCCATCC
>NZXL01000009.1 GCA_002697705.1 Methanobacteriota archaeon | reverse complement strand
ATGATAAAGGCACATATTGGATTGAATGGCCTGCAGATTCTGGAACATGGTATTACAGATATTCTCCAGAACAAGATTGGGCTAAGTTCGAAAGTTGATTGTACGTTAGTATATTAATCAATAAAGATATTATGGGTTCACAATCTACATACGCTATGGGCAAATCCTTGTATGCAACTGTCAGTGTAATCGAGCTATCTTTTTACGGACCAAATAAGAAAAATAATCCCAACTGTTTGTTCAGAATATCTACCCTTGGCCTGATTTCCTGTTCAAGGCATGTTTTTAATTTCAAACTTTCAAAAAATTTCCTTAAGAAGTATCCACTTAATACCCTCTTGCGGATAACTTTTAGATTAAACGATGATAATAGACAAGATCTGTTTGAAGAAATAAAGACTAACCTATATCCAAAATCCGAAATTCATGTTGTGTTTAGTGCTTTAACTAACGGTGGAATGATTGAATTTATGAATGAAATCGGTGACCAAGGATGGGACACTAGTGGACAACTACCATCAATTCAGAATGGTTCGACATATGTAACAATGATGAGGAAAAGAATTTCTTAATTTAGCCTAAGATTAATTATAATAAGGCGTATGGAAGGACATGAAAATTGGTCGAATCAGCGAGCAAAACGATTGCGCACAGTTCTATCAGAGGTGAGGTTAAACTATCACTTTGCTAAAACGCCCAATAAATAGAGAACTTTTGAACGAATAACTGTTGAACTAGAACTTCTTAGCCTTCTCTATGCCGCAGCCTGCAGTAGTGCTCATTCACTCCCAAGGAAATACTGAGGGGTCATTACGAGAAGCGATTAAACACTACATGCCTCAAATGGTTTTTCTCATTAGCAACAAGGATGCGAATGATGCCCCAGTCATTATGAGACATCTTGCGAATCGGGATGAAACTAAACTCGGCCGTCTTGTACGAAGAGTTGAACATTCGCAGATGATTACAATTGATGATGCATGGTCAGGAAATACTGTATTGCAGATGTTTGAGGCTATAGATGAGGCGAAAACAATTGCTAAAGGACTGGCTAATGGACGTGAACTTCAATTCTATACAGGTGTTGCTGGCGGTACAAAATTGATGGTAATTGGTTCAGCACTCGCATCAATCATGGGTGATATTACAACCTACTATGTCAACAAAGAAACGATGAATCGAACAGATGGCCTTCTGTTTGAAATCGGATTTTTGAATGATCTAATGAAGGCAGTCTCTTGGCTAAATGCACATCCTAAAAACGAGAAAAACCTCAAATATCTTGCAGAAACGATTCGAAGAGAATCGGAAAGTGAAATAATCACATCTCTGGAAATTTCGAAAGCATTGTCTCCTATAACTGACAAAGCAGTTCGAAACGCTATGCGTGTTCTCAAGGAGAAGGGATTGATTGATTTTGATTCTAATACTTCTCCTCAAATCTATAAATCAACTCTTCTTGGCAAATACATTAATCGGATTTTTAGTAATCAGGAATGAGCGCTGAAATTTAAACTGGAAGTATGTTACTTCCGTTTCAGCCATTTGGGAGAGAAAAATACTGGAATGTACCGTTTATACTTCCGATTGGTGTATTGTAGAAGAAAGCACTTAGTATGCTAAATGGTGTTACCAATGTTCAATGCGGAAGAAGTCCATCCACCCTACGACACATGCAATAGAACGTTTTGAACAGCGAATCATACCTGAATTGCCAGAGTCATCACGTACTCGATTACAAAATAAGAAGAGCATTAGGCAGAGGCTGTATCAACTATCACGGCGTGCTGAAATTAATAAAGAAGTAAATCAAGTGCTACAAGCCGAAGTATTTCTAACAATCAACGATCATTGTCCTGTTCCCATCACGCTTGTTCTTAATCCTGTCAAACGGGTACTCTGCACCCTGTACATTTCACCTGGTTGGAAGAACGTGGGTTGTTTAGAATCTCCAAAGTGGGTGTGTTCGCAATGAGCCACCTTCCTCCTGCCGTGAATTGGCATTTTTGGCCATGGTGTAATTATGGTTGCAAGTTCTGCTTTGCTCGTTTCGAGGACATCCCTCGAGCTGATAGGTTATCCAAGGAAATAGCTCTAACAGTTCCAGAAATGCTGGCTGATGCAGGTGCAGAAAAAATCACTTTCGTTGGTGGTGAGCCAACACTCTGTCCTTTCTTGGGAGATTTACTCTCTGTATCGAAGGATGTTGGGTTGACCACATGTATCGTTTCAAATGCGTCAGGACTGACCGAAGAGTTTCTCGATGAGTGGGGGCATCTAATTGATTGGGTTGGGCTATCGATTGACGCCTCGAATGATCAAATACATGCTGAAATCGGTCGTGGGATGCGTGGCGATCTCGCCCGTTCTCGCAGCCATCATCTAGATTTAGCTATTGATGCTTGGAATAGGTGCCGTAGTCGTGGCATTCGAATGAAACTAAACACCGTTGTTTGTAAGTCTAATCTCGATGATGATATGACAGATCTTGTTCTCAAGTTGCGTCCGGAACGTTGGAAGATTTTTGAAGTTCTACCTGTGGAAGGACAAAATGACGGTGATGTGGATGATTTACTTCTTGCTGAAGGGGAATTTCAAACCTGGGTTGATCGTCACGCCTGGGTTGCTAATGAAGGTATTCAATTCGTTCCAGAATCAAATGAACTTATGCGCGGCTCCTATGCAATGTTGGATGCACTTGGCCGCTTCTATTCAAACTCGGAAGGTGGGCATAGTTATGGTGCATCAATTCTAGAAGTCGGAGTAAAGAAGGCTTGGGAACAGAACTGCTTCTTTGAAGATCGTTTCCACGACCGCGGTGGTGTTTACGAATGGGGCACAGGCAATGTATCACTTCCTATGGCAAGTCAAGAAGGTGATTTTTGATGGTCTCTAGTCAAGTCATTGCACTTTCAGGGCCTCGGGCGTGCGGCAAGAGTACTATCGCAACTCACTTAGTCAACAATCATGGATACACACGTATTGCCTTCGCAGATGTATTACGAGATATCGCATCAATTGCAGATCCGGATTTGACTCATGACCGTCTGTATTTGGCTCGTTTAGGAGAGAAGTTGCGTGAACACGTGCCTGATTTTCTATTACAGGTGGTAAAAAATCGTCTTGAAACTATCAACGGTCAAGTTGTCATTGAGGATATCCGCTTCCCTGCAGAGATTGAGTTTTGTCAATCCATCGGAGCCACAACATTTCGTTTCGAAATCTCCCGAGAAGAGCAATTACGCCGTCTGGAATATCGTGATGGAAAGGTTGGAGCAGAAGTTGAATCAATGATTGAATGTGTTGATGAGCAAGCTTTGGCAAGTTCGATAATTTGGGATTACATAATCTCAGCGACTGGAGATTTCAGTGAACTCGCAGCAGCGATTCACACTGGAGCCACATCATCTGGTATTGTTGGGGAAAATGATAAATCGAGCAGCGAATACACCATAACTCTAGGGGGTTTGAGTGAATGACTGAAGATGTTGAGTTCGACCTAGGTTTTGCTGATGATCATGACGATTGGGGGTTAAAGGTTAATCCGGAGAAATTGAATACTCTCAATTGTTTAAACGGCCATCTCTCTGCAGAGGAAGATTACTATCGTGATCCTCGAAGAAGGCCCAGATTCACATTTTACGCAGTGGATGAAAAGTTACACCCTGATAATTTCAATATCGAACGACTAATGTCATCTCAAGATATTCGCCCTGATGATTTGAAGAAATTAAGCGAAGGAAAGATTCGTACTGTCGGGCACGTTCGAAAAACTGGTGTAGATGAACTTGTCAAATCATTAGGTCTTCATTCAAGTATGCGTTATGCATTGAATAGTATACTCGATAATCTCCCACAACCCTCTGCTTGGGCTCGAGTGGCAAAGAATACCGCAGCAGACCCATTTCGTATCCGCTTACATAAGGATTCTGTTGGAGTTCCGCCCCGCTGGAGTGAAGGTAATTTCCAAGTTGAAATAGAAGAACTTGAGCGTAAAGGAAAAGGTAAGAAGCCCAAGACTTATCAATTTCGAATCAGAATTGAAGGATTTGATCCCGACACATCGATTATGACATTACGCCCAGATCAATGGAGGCCAGAAGTTGCATCCAAATGGTCAGAATTACTGGACAAGGCAGTTAAAGGAACAATAAAACCACACCTCCATCTTAGACAGGGTGCGGATGATTATAACACATTCCGGAAGAGCCAAGCAGTTGGTTCACTTATCCATGAAGCTACGGAACAGGCTAGGAGTTTAGCACATACGATTCGAGATGCAAACGAACTTCCCAGTTATAATCAATATGATACTGGCGTTAATTTGTTGAATCCGGGGTTGAATCTCAAATCTAGGATGAATGCCCTAGATAGAAGTGGGGTTGAAATCCAACGGAAAGCGGTATTTACAGGTCTCACATGTCCAGATATCTCTTTGATTCGAGGGCCACCTGGTACCGGAAAAACCACCGTTATCTGTGAAATAATCCAGCAATTGGCTGTAGAGCAGGGATTACGTGTTCTTATGGTTGCTCCTACACATATTGCAGTGGATAACGTGCTAGAAAGAATCGGTTTGGTCGACGGACCAAATTTTCTCCCAGGAGTATATCCATTACGACACGCTAGTAATAGTCGCGCTGTATCCAACCACCTACGTATGTTCACTTGGGACGAGTTGAGTTCTGGTCTTCGTTCAAGACTTGCAGGAACCCTCGAATCGGGATTGAATAAAAATCTTGAATCTGACAAGGTATCTTCCATTCAACAAGATTGGTTGACTCAATTACGTCAACCAGTAAAGGGTCGCGATGAAGACGGTGAAGAGCGGGTTGATATCATTGGTCATATGCTTAAACACAATGTAAACTTAGTTTGTGCAACTACAATTGGAATTTCTACTGGAGGTTATTTTGAAGCGGATGGAATTCCTTTTGATGTTGCGATAATCGATGAAGCATCGAAGGCGACTCTAGGCGAGTTCTTGGTGCCCGGAATCAGAGCTAAGCGGTGGCTTCTTGTGGGCGATGAGAAGCAACTCAGCCCTCACGTAGATCAATCTAAAATTGACTTCATCCTAGCACGAATAATTTGGAAACATTTTGTTTGGAGTATGAACAAAAAGAATGGAGAGGAGAAACCAACTGGGAAATCAGTTTGGGTTCATCAACTTACCAAACCATCCAAGGAACACATTAAAGGAGCCCATATCCATGAGGGTGTATCAGTTTCAAAGGATGGCAACGAACTTGTAGGATTCTTTGCCATGCGCCCAGAAATTCAGAAGATGTTTGAAGATTGCGCTGTAAGTGTCCGCATTTCTCTTGAGCAATGGTTTGAGCACAGAATGTCGAATAATGAAAATTTACGACGTGAACATCAATGGAGAATTTACAGTTCTATCTTGAATTTACGAGCAGATCTTGAGGATAAATGGTCTGAAATTAGTTTTGAATCTCAAGTCAGAAAGTGGCAGGAAGCTAAGAAAAGGATTGATGATAATTTTATTCGAGCAGTGACCGGCTGGGAACGAAAATGTAACTCAACAAAACAGACGCATGAGCGGGCAGTAACCGCCTACAATGAGCGGCAGGCAACAATTAAAGAATATCCAAAAATTCTTGCGAAAGCAAAAGAAGAATTTCAAAATAAAGAATCTATCAGGCAAAAAGACTTTGCAAATAAAATATCAGAATATGATTCACTTGTAAATGAATGGGTTTCTGCCGAAAAGAAAACACGTGGCCCCAAGCCAAAGAAACCAAAGGCATTCAAAGAAGGTAAATTTAAACCACCAAATGAGCCGAAGCAATTGGCCGATCCTGGACGATATAACAAGCCTAAGAAACCAAATAAAGAAGCATACCCCGAAGAGCCAAAGAAGCGCCCTAAATCTTGGCGTAGACCGCCAGTAAAGAAACCAACTGTATTGCAATTATACAATCAGAAAACTGGAGTTTGGTTTAATGCTATGTGGGATTGGAAAACTCGGGAGATGAAACCTCTACCCAGAGGAATGCGTCCTCAGCGTTCAGCACCTCACATCTCAGGAGCGATTAAACCATGGTGCTTTGACATGAAGAGAGCAGATAATCTAGACCGACTTTGGATAGATTTGGTAATGGTAGCTGATTTTGAATACAATAGTGGATTTGAACTACTTGCTGAGCGCCTATCAAAGAATAAGCGAAATGATCGAATTGTCAGCCTCAATGTTCAGCACAGAATGCACCCGAAGATCGCTGAATTCAACAGCCGTGTAGTTTATGGGGACGAATATCACAGTGGTTCAAATATGGTTGAAAGAGGATTCCCTACACGTCTTCTAGGAACTCCGCTAAAGAAGGACGACAGTCTAATTCTACTCGATACTTCATTATTTGGAAAGGAAGCTATGGAGCAATTGGATGAGGGTAAAAGAGGGCGATATGTCAACGTCGCGGAGGCCAAGGTAATTGTCGAAGCAATTGACGATATTGCAAAAGATCTTGCATCTATTTCTCATCCAGATGATAGATACTGGGAGATTGCAGTAATTTCATTCTACAAAGCACAGGCGGCAGCAATAGAAAAAGCCCTTCGAGTCAGTGATGTCGTTCAATCAAAAGGTCGACGGTTCGTCGACAAGAAAACTAAATCAGTTCGAATCGAGGTTAATGTTGTAGATAGATTCCAGGGGCGAGAAGCCGACGTAGTATTGTTACCAATGACTCGTGCCAATGAACGTGGAAGTCTCGGTTTCATGACAGTACTAAATCGAATTAACGTAGCCACCTCCCGTGCTCGTCATCGCTTGGTTCTAGTTGGAAATGCTCGTCAACTTGAGGACATGGGCAAAAAATACGATGCAAGAAATACTGATGAAGATTCAGAATCAAGTATGACTGAAAATACAGCCCCTCAGAATTTCGTCTCTCAGTTAATCAATCACGTTCAGAAGAATGGACGTTCTCTACAAATCTCTCCCAAAGACCTCAGAAATGATTGGAAAGGCATCAATTTGGTTAGAAAACCCAGAAATGGGAATAAAAGAGGTGGTCGCAAATGAGTAGAGAACTTCGTACACCTCGGCCCGTACTTTCCAACAGAATAATCAAGGAAGGTGCATGGGCGATTCATACTTCTCCTGCCACCATAATCAAGATGGATTTCACAAATCTAAGGTGTCGGAAGGCGGGTGTAAAAGAAGACCCCTTACTTGTACATGCAATTCGTCTTGCGGATGAACTTGACGCCTTATCCGCAAAAGATATTCAACGCGTCTTTGGATTACCAATAAATTTAGCAAGAAAACTTTTAGAAATGTTATTTTATCGTAATTTGATTCAAGAATCAACCAAACGAAAATCTCGTCTGCTAAACCGTAAGGGGGGCTTTCTCTTCGAAGAAGATTCCGAGGAGGCAAAAAGGCACCGAAAAGATCCGATATTTGACGAGATGTTTGAACTGACGGAGGCAGGGCAGTTTGCTTCCAAGGATGGCGAAATTCGTTCAATTATTTCAAAGAATATTACTCTCTACATGGTTGAAGAAACAGGCGAATTTTTGCCGATAAATACTAGATTTAATACTAGTGAAAAATGGGGCAGTATAAATTGGCGAAAAGTCAAACCCCCTTCTAATGAAGAAGTTAGTAAATGGTTCACAGCAGAGCATAGAAATGCGATTAAAGTTGACGAAACAATTGAGGGTTTTTCACAACAAAAAACTGTCAGAAGAGATGATTTTGGTACTGAACTTACTTCTTGGCCAGCCTCTAAAATCCAAGAGTACCAATCTGCAAAAGTTCCAGGAATTTGGGTGATGAAGACATTTATTGAGTCTCCTTCAATTGATCTAAAAGATGTACAAGTCGGATCAACTATGCTTATCAGTTCCATTGGGAAAGTGGAACTCGAATCTGATGAAACATTGACTGGTAAATTAGGTAAAATTGAGTTTCGAAATCAGTCCTCAAAGGTTAGAGCACACAAGAATATGTTGTCAATCGAAGTATCCGAACATGATTACCGCGATCTCCCAAGTAAATCAGCCCCAAAACCACATAGAGTATTATTCTCAATAGGCGGCGATATTGAAGTTGAATCACTCCTAAGGCCTATACCTAGTCAGAAGAAAATAGCTTCTTGGATAAATGATGCAATAGATGATGCAATGCGTAAATTACCAGATGGCGCACTTGGTCGCGCTGGAGTTTCATCCGAAGTAGCAGAACTTAAGAATTCGACTGAAAATTTATGGATAGATTCCAAGAACCTCCCGGTGAAATGGATTGAAACTCTCGAGAAGTCTTTGGAAGCGATATCTCTTGATGCCATATTGGAGCGATTCCGAAAGACTGGTGAATGGGAACTGCAGTATCGTATAGACGAAGCGGAGGTGTTTATCCATGCCTACTGATATTATTGAAATAGAAATTCCCAACAGCCCCCTGCCCGATTTAGTTACTTGGCTACCAATCGAAGGAAAGAAAGTAGATTTTGCTTCTCTCACATGGCAAGGTAAGAGTGAAAAATTGATGTGTACACATCCAAAGAATCATGCAATTTTAAACACCATGATTGAAATGATCTCCTCTGCAAAACATTCAGTATTTCTCTTCAATTGGATGTTAAATCATCCTAAAATTGAGAAGAGCCTTATTGATGCTGCGAAGCGCTTGAATGGCCGAGTCCATGTCTTGACCACATTGGGCACGAATATTTTTAGTCGATATTCTGATGAAGAACAGGCTAAGAAAGATCTTGCAAGATTACAAAATCTCGCCGGAAATGGAGTTTATATTCGATTACATCCAGAATCTCATGCTAAATTCCTTATCGCAGATGATGAATTATTAATCACATCCGCAAACATCGTAAAAACATCTCTAGAACAGAATATTGAGACTGGAATTCGTGTTAATGATTCAAGTACAGTTCGCTCTCTACACTCGTTTTTCTCATATCTTTGGCTTCATGAGGCAAATCAACATATTCGGCCTAGTAAGAAAGATCCGAGACTAGGTAATCCATGGTCTCAATCGGATAAACCCTCGCCGCCAGTTGCTTCTGAAAAAGCAATTTGGACATTGCACAACAAGAGAATGAGCTTGGCCAAGGCGATAATTGATACTATTAGGTCTGCTAAGAAAACACTTCGAATTTCAACATATGTTCTTTCGAATGCCGATTCTGGGATTGGAAATCAACTAATCGAGGAATTGGTCTCTGCATCAAAGAAAGGTGTTAGCATAACGATTCTCTATCATGCTACAAGAAAGGCAATTGGGCGGCCCCCTAGAGAGCATGAAGCGACTGGCTTTATACGACTCATGTCTTGCAAGGGTGTGTCAATACGAGGACATCCTGACCTCCATGCAAAACATGTCATTGCTGACAATCATTCAGGCCTTCTTTTTACTGCTAACCTTGATGGAAGCCATGGCCTCAATACCGGTATAGAAGTGGGAACTCACCTAAGTAAAGAAGCCAGTCAAAGTCTGGCTGAATGGCACGACAATTTGTTTGACTCTTTCCCATTAGAGCTAGTCTATTCACCAACAAGCACTGATTTGGCTAACCGTCAAGGGACAAAGTTACTTGAATTGAATACAATCTTGTTGTGTAGTGGCAGAGAATATGCTGAGGTAAGAACTCGGATTTCTTCACTAACTGAATCACCTGTAATTTTGTGCATGCGCGAAAATCGTTGGATACCCCCAGAAACAAAGAAAGATCGAAAGAAACCGAAGCCATATGAATCTAGAGTTACAATTCCCTCGATTAAATCCGGATATCTAGTGGGAGGTTTACACATGGTCCAAGAAGGAGATATTTTCAAAGCAGAATTGTATAATTCCTCTAATTTTGGTTTACACCACGCACACGTAAAACCAGGAAAATATTCGATAGAATTGATTAGACCATTTAGTGACGATAAGGTCTTAGAAATGATCGAGTTACATCTTCCCGCACCAGAAAAAGGAGTATTGCTGAAGGAGATTATTGATACCCTTAAGGAAGCAACAGCGCATCCAGAACTCGAGATCAAGTTCCCATTGACCCCTACTGGGCTGGCAGAATATGTCAATAAAAACACAAACAAAGGTTTGCTACGAACTCATGAGTTATTAGGGCAGAAACTGATGCCAGTGTTGTCTTTAGTGGAAGCAGCCGAACTTGTGAAAGGAATAATATATTCAGGCGACAAGCAAGAAATGCAAAAGATATTAGATCAGTCAAAAAAACCACATAACTTTACAATCAGTAATAATTTGATTAAGAAATTGAAAAAATTACTACCGGAAGATATTTCTGAAGAGTAACTATAATTAGGTTTTTTTCAAAGAACTAATTCGAAAATATCTTGCTAAGTTGAACTTTATCATTCATTGACTAAAACCAACTAGCGGACTTCTCTCCAAGTCTGGAAGTAAGTTCCAATGTCGCATCACAGGCGAGTGTTAATGAAACCCTATCATCAAGGCTTAATGAT
>NZXL01000012.1 GCA_002697705.1 Methanobacteriota archaeon | reverse complement strand
ATCAACCGCGATGGAGGTGAATTTGCCCACTTTTCCAGTAGAGTCTATCGAAGTAATGACCCATGAACCAGTCTTATCGGTAGCATACTTCAAGTTTTGATTGCTAGAATCACGGTATGAAATGTGCACTGCATCGTTGGAGTCGATGGCGATTGAGGTGTATTTGCCCACATCTCCAGAAGACGAGTCAACGGTGACTTTCGACCAAGAAGCGGCAGATGAGCATGTAGAAGAACAGGTTGCATACTTGAGAACATTATTGGCGCTATCATAGTATGAAATGTGATGATGGTCATTGGAATCAACGGCGATTGAGGAGTATTGTCCCACAGAACCACTGCTATCAACAGTAGTGATAACCCAAGAGCCACTCTTATCGGTAGCATACATGAGGTCTTCACCGGGGAGACTATAGTAGGAAATGTGCACAGCATCATTGGAATCAACAGTGATCGAGTTGTATTTACCCACAGATCCACTATTATCAACAGTAGTGATAACCCAAGAGCCACTCTTATCGGTAACATACTTGAGGCTGGAAGAGGTTTCATCATAGTAAGAAATGTGCACGGCATCATTGGAATCGATAGCGATAGAGGTGTATTTACCCACAAATCCACTGCTATCAACAGTAGTGGTAACCCAGGAACCGCTCTTATCGGTAGCATACTTGAGATCAAAATTAGACCAATCATAGTATGAAATGTGCACGGCATCATTGGAGTCAATCGCAATACTCGTGTGCGAGCCCACATTCGAAGAAGAGTCAACAGTATCGATAACCCAAGAACCACTCTTATCGGTAGCATACTTGAGATCGAAAGTGGTTGAATCATAGTAAGAAATGTGCTTGTATCCGTACGAATCAATAGCAATAGAAGTGTCAAGACCTACATTATTTATAGAATTGAGACCATCTATGAAACCAGACGGAATTGCACCACCGGTATTAGTCGGTGTTGCTGTTGGTGACATTGCAACATTGATTGTTAAGTTAAATTGATTTGGGGAATAAAAGAAACTCGGTGCTACATCGTTGATGGTAATGTTAACAGTTGCTGAAGAGGAACCTCCAGAATTATTGGCCCAAATCGTGAACGTCTTCAACGACATCAGAGTGGTTGGTGCCCCCCAAATTGTTCCATTGCTGGATTCAAAGGTTAGTCCAGCAGGCAAGCTTGAGCTGATTTCCCAACTTGTGACCGCTCCGCCGCTAGGTGAAACAGTGTTTGGAGTCATAGATTGATTCTTAGTCAGGGTCATGTTTTCTGGTGAATATGAGAACGTTCCTGGTGCAATATCATTTACTGCAAGAGTGATGGTTGTTGTATCAGAACCTCCACTATTTGTTGCGGTAATTGTGTAAACTGTAGAGGCAGAAAGTACAGTTGGTGTTCCTGAAATCTCACCGGTTACCGAGTTGATTGTTAGGCCATTAGGCAAGTCTGGACTTATTGAATACTCATGCAGGCCATTGGCACCAATGGTAACTATTCTTGCTGCAGGTAGTGTATAATCGGAGTATGAAACATGAATATTGTCACTAGAATCTACGGCCATATAACTGTGACCTCCAACATTGCCATCTCCATCTAATTCGGTAGCAACCCATGAGCCACTCTTATCGGTTGCATAGCGAAGTGCGCTATTGGTTACGTCGCGATATGTCACGTGTAAATTATCATTTGAATCAATAACTAATGCCGAATTGGTTCCCACGTTATTAGCATAATCGATATTTGATAATGCCCAGGAAGCAGCATTAACACAATTACTTGAACAAGTTGCATACCTAAGTGCAGAATTAGTTACATCTCGATGAACAATATGAATTGCTCCAGTTGAATCAAAAGCAATTGATGGTTGGCCACCAGTTGTATAAGGTGAACCGCCTATATTATCGACAACTGTATTTTGCCAAGAGCCTGATTCATCAGTAATTCTATTCAGTGATTTGAAATGACCATCAAAATATGCGATGTGTACTTTGTCGTTTGAATCAATGATAATTTCTGATTGGAGTCCAGTATCGCCTGTTGAATATATTGTTGATGTCACCCAAGAACCAGTCTTATCGGTAGCATATTTCAAATTCTCCATCGTATCGTCATGGTATGAAATATGTATTTTATCGTTTGAATCTATTGCTATGGAAGTGAAGTGTCCTACTATTCTGCCTGCCGTATTATCTATCGTACTTACGACCCAAGAGCCGCTCTTATCGGTAGCATACTTCAAGTCACCATTAGTTTCATCGAAATATGAAATATGTATGCTATCAGTAGAGTCAATTGCTATATCTGCGAAACGGCCTACATCAGGGGTTGATTGGATGGTTGTTGTCACCCAAGAACCGCTCTCATCTGTAGAATAGAATAAATCATCATTGCTTTCATAGACGACATGCCTATTTCCAACTGAATCAATCGCAATTGAGTTCCAACTACTTGCCACATTGTCAATAACATTTGTTGGTATTGCTCCTCCACTATTGCTTGGTGTTGCTGTTGGCGACATTGCAACGTTGATGGTTAAATCAAATACATCTGGCGAATATGTGATACTTGGCGTAGAATCCTGTACTGTAATATTGACATAATCTACTGAAGAGCCCCCACTATTTGTTGCTGTGATTGTGTACATAGTTGTTGGGCGAAGGGCAGTTGGATTACCAGATATTTCGCCAGTTGCGGTATTGAAATTTAGTCCAGTAGAAAGGCTCGGTGAAATCCACCAAGTAATAATTGGTCCACCAGAATTGGTTGGCGTCACCGCAGACATTGGTGTGTCTTTGGTCAAATCAAATTGATCCGGACTGTAAGATATTCCAGGAGTTACATCATTTATCGTGATGTTAACATAGGCTGTTGATGTACCGCCTGAATTTGTTGCAGTAATGGTATATTGTGTTCTTGTTTGTAGTGTGTTAGGAGTGCCGGTAATCTCTCCTGTCGTAGTATCGAAATTAAGCCCATTAGCGAATGATGGGCTTATTGCCCACGAGTCTGCTGCACCACCATTATTGGTTGGTGAAACTGTCCCCATTGCAGTACCTTTGGTAAGAGTGAGGTCATTTTGTGTGTAAGAAATACTTGGCGCTTGGTCATTTACAGTAATTGCGATATTGAAGGTGGTGGTGCCCCCACTATTGGTTGCATTAATTGAGTAAAACCATATGTTACCGAATTGAGGTTGCGCCCCATTTGTTGTCGGAGTGCCGCTAATCACACCTGTTGAAGGGTCAAGAGATAAACCTACAGGAAGTGCCATACCCCATCCCATGGCCCAAGATATTACTGCACCTCCGGTAGAGGTTGGTGATTCAGGAGTCATGGCTATACCTTTGGTCAAAACAAGCGCGCTGTAGGAGATTACTGGAGCTTCATCATTTACAGTAATGTTGACGTAAGTTGTTGATGTTCCACCCAAATTTGTTCCCGTAATTGTATACATTGTTCTAGAATGGGATGTGGTTGGAGTTCCTGAAATCTCTCCAGTTGAGGTATTGAAAATTAATCCGTTAGTAAAGGATGGGTTTATTGAATAACCAAAAACATTGGACGTTGCATCAAATCCAATGTATCTAAGATCCTGATTAGTAGAATCATAATAGGCAATGTGTGCCGCATCATTATCATCAATTGACAGAGATGTGTAGATAAGGGCTCTTGATTCAAGAGTTGAATAAGTCCAACTGCCGCTCTTATCAGTTGCATATTTGAGTTCTTCATTATCATAATCATAGTATGAAATAAAGAGGTTTTCGTTGGAGTCAAGGGCAATAGAAGTATGCCCCCCAACTTGCCCTGCAGAATCAAGTGTGGAGGTTACCCAAGAGCCGCTCTCATCAGTTGCATATTTGAGGTCCTTATCTGAATTATCATAATATGAAATGTGAACTTTATCGCTTGAATCTATCACAATTGAGTTCGCTTTACCCATATCGCCAATACTATCAATGGTGGAAATTACCCAGATACCACTCTTATCAGTTGCATACATTAGATCCTTGAGAGAAGTATGGCGGAAAGAAATGTGGATTTTGTCATTTGAATCAAGGGCAATAGAAGTTCCTCCATTACCCGTGCCCATATCAGCAAGAATAGTGTAAACCCAACTGCCACTCTTATCGGTAGCATACTTGAGTTTATCATTGGTATAATCATAATATGAAATATAGACATTGTCACTTGAATCAAGGGCAATTGAGGTACTTGCTCCAACAATACCAGTAGAATCAAGAGTGGAAATTACCCAACTACCGCTCTTATCTGTAGCATATTTGAGAGTGTCGGTAGTGGTGTCAAAGTAGGAGATGTGTAACTTACCATTAGAATCCATAACCATTGAAGTATAATAACCAACATCACCAGTGGAATCAAGCGTTGTGTAAACCCAACTACCGCTCTTATCGGTAGCATACTTGAGGTCTTGGTTGGTAACATCTCGATATGCAATATGTTGAACTCCATTATCAGAAACTATCGAAGGGTACCGTCCTACGTCACTCGTTGAATCTAATATAAGCGATGGTATTACACCGCCAACATTAGTTGGTGAAACAGTACCCATTGCAGTGCCATTGGTAAGAGTAAGGTCATTTTGAGCATAGGATATATCTGGTGCATTAAACTGGAACTCAAGGTAAATTGTAGTACTGACTGAATTGCCACTGATATTTGCATAGATTGTATGAGTGGTATTACTGTAAATCGATGTTGGAGTGCCACTGATTACTCCACTACGCCAATTCATGTGTAAGCCATCAGGTAGAGCCGGACTAATTTGCCAAGTTGTATGTTGCTTGACTCCTTTACCCGAACCTGAGGCTGTGGCATACTCTAATTCTGTATTTATTGCAGGATCGCTGTGTGCAATATGGATATCATCATTTGTATCAATTGATATCGAACATGATAACCCCCCATCACTGGTTAAGGTTGTAGTTACCCAACTACCGCTTTCATTGGTATAATAATATAATTTCTTGTTAGAGGCAAAGTCAGAATATGAGTAAATAATATGCAAGTCACCATTTGAATCTGCAGCAATACTTGTGTGTTCGACCTTGTGATTTGCTATAACAGTTGATATTGACCATGAGCCTGCTGAACCTGATGCAAGTTTTAGGTCATTATTCGTATCTGCTTTGACATAAGAAATATGGACTACATCATTATAATCTACAGCAATCGATGAGTATTTTCCTACATTTAATGTTTCTTCAACAATCTCTCTAGTCCAAGTGCCCCCTTCATTAGTTGCATAAATTAAATCGCTACCAGTATCGCGATAATATGAAACGTGAGCTTTATCATTTGAATCAAGAGCCATTGCAGGATCAACTGCATTTTTAGTTACATCTGAAATTACTGTTGAAGCCCAAGAGCCGCCTTGATTTGTTGTATAATTTATTGATTGCTTGTTATTGGTCGGGTCTTTGGTTGAGAATACAATATGTAGATTATCGGTTGAATCAATAGCCAAATCGGTTCCTGGAATTATTCCACTTGCTAGATTTGATACTGATGCGGTTGTAGTATCAATATCACTTACTTGCCAAGTACCACTAGCATTAGTAGCATAACGCAAGACATCGTTTGTCATGTCCAAGTAAGTTATATGAATCACTCCTGTTGAGTCTATACCGATACTTGGATATTGCAAAGGAGTTACTGAATTTTGTATGACTGACGTAGTCCAACTTCCATCGTAGTAATACGCCAGATTCATATCATCTGAACCCGCTTCATAGCCAACTATGGCTATTGCACCATTAGGGCCTAGAGCGATATCATTTCCGTGAATAAATGAACCGTCAATAACTTGTGATGAGGCAGCTGAAACTCCTGTAGTCCACGAAGGACTACTAGTATCGCCATTTATTGTATGAGTGAAAGTAATTGGCGTAATTGCTGAATTGAAAACATCCGATATCCCCTCAACACTGGAGGATAATGTAGCAAATACTAGGACTTCAATAGTTAGTGTTGCAGTATCAGTGCCACCCGAATTTGTCGCTGTTACAGTATATGCTTGAGAAGCGGACTCGGCGGTTGGTGTGCCAGATAATTCACCCGTAGATGTGTCGAAATTAAGACCGGCTGGTTCAGCAGGAGAAATACTCCAAGAGGTTGCTGCACCGCCACTATTGGACGGGGTAATCGGAGTCATTGCCTCACCAACAATCAAATCAAAAGTAGTTGTTGAGTAAGATATACTCGGTAAGGCATCAACGACTGAAATAGAAATTGTTGTTGAATCTGTACCCCCAGTATTGGTTGCAGTAATTGTGTAAGTTACTGGGGTGGTTTGCAAAATAGTAGGTGTTCCAGTAAGTTCTCCGGTTGAAGTATCAAAAGTAAGACCTGTTGGTTCGGTTGGAGAGATGCTCCAAGAGGTAGCAGCGCCGCCAGTATTGGTTGGAGTAAGTGGAGAGATTGCAACATCTTTGGTATAGGTGAACGGCGAGCCTGTATAGGAAATAACTGGAGTTTGATCCATCACATTGAGATAGAATTCTCCAGTATATGATAAGCCTGTAGATGATGTTGCAGTAATGGTATGAGTGGTGTTAAACTGTATTGTACTAGGCGAGCCTGAAATTGTACATGTTCCCGCCTCTACGCTAAGTCCTGTTGGCAAAGACGGGGAGAAGGTACATGTCGCACCAGATAATGCTGAGCGCGGAGATGAGCCTGCCACATACCCTTGAATTGTCTCGTAGTAAAGGTCTCCACTGTTTACAGTATTGCGGTTTACTATGTGAATATCATCGTTAATATCTACTGCGATGGCAGTGTCTAAACCAGTCCTATGGGTTGGGTGAACATATATGCCCTTGGTAACCCAAGAGCCGGTGGCATCAGTAGCATACCACAAATCATCAAATGCAGCTCCATTCATCTCATAAGAGATATGAGCGGAACCTTGGGAATCATAAGCAATAGAATTGTATCGTCCAACACTTCCTGAAGAGTGAACTACTTCTGTAGACCAAGAAGAACCGTCATACACTTTGTATTCTAAATCATCGCTATGTGCATTCAAATAACTAATTCCTGGCTCATCGGTAATTGGAGATACCGCAATATCGAGAGCCATTCCCCCTGCATTACTGATATCCATCAAGTTAGAATCCACAAATGAACCCGATGTGTCGGTTACGTAATACAAATCATCACCCGTCTCATCATAAAATGCTATATGAATATCATCATTTGAATCCATAGCGATTGATGTCCAACCGACATTAACACCAGATACTATGCTGCTCCAAGACCACGAACTGCCGGTCTTCTCAGCATATCCAAGAGCGCCTCCACTATCACGATAAGCAATATGCGGTTTGTCGTTGGAATCTATGGCAATTGAAGTGTATAACCCTCCTGTGTTATCGACATCTTCCTTTGACCATGAGGTTGCACCATTTGCTTTGTAAGCATATTTCAATTTATTACCGGTCTCGTGACGATATGAAACATGCAAACCATCGGCTGAATCGATTGCAATACTACAATATTTGCCTACGTTATTATTAGAATCTAATTTAATTGATATCCAAGAACCTGATTCATTTGTAGTATACATTAGATCTTGTTTTGAATCATCTCTAAATGAGACAATGTGGACTTTGCCATTGCTATCTGTTACTATGCTATTGTAATTACCTGCTTCGCCTGCGGTATACACGGCATCTGAACTGTTAACGAGGCTTGAAGACCATGCGGTCCAATTGAAAGTGATTGGAGTAAGTGTATCATCTTTCATCATCTCAGCGCCAGCAACACTTGGCTCAACTTGCCACATCGACATAAGTTGAACAGTTGTAGTAGCAGATTGTGTAGTTGTATTGGCATAAATTGTGTAATCTGTGGCGGAGAAGCCTGCAGTAGGAGTTCCCCAAATAGTTCCATTATTGGCGCCAAAGGACAAACCAGATGGTAGGCTTGGATGTATTTCATAAGTTTCGATATTGGCAAGACTACGGAATTTCCCAACCATTCTTTGATTGGTGTCCATATTGAGATAAGTAAGGAATAAGTCTCCGTTTGTATCAAGTTCCATTTCAACCCCCTCGCCAACATTTGATGANTCGCCATCAAGAATTTGACTTATCCATGAGCCTTGAGCATTTGAAGAATAATTCAAAGTATCACCGTTGGCATTATGGTATGCGATATGTGCTTTATCATTATCATCTAGTCGCATTACTAAACCTGAGTGTGCATTTGCACCTTGGTCTACAACCGTTGTGACAAATCCTGATCCTGCAGCATTTGTTGAGTAAAGCACCTTTGTACCGCCATTATTGGAATATGCAATATGGACATAGCCATTTGAGTCGATAGCAATTGAGGTGTCCCCATTAGTTGACTCTGAGGAGTCGACATTTTGCTTAACCCATGTATTTGAGCCTTCTTTGACTGCATACCTCAAATTATTGGTATCGCCTCGCTTGTAAGATACATGGACTGCTGAATTTAGATCGTCATAAACAATCGAATTATACCTGCCGGTATTACCTGATGTGTCAATTGCTCCTTTATTCACCCATGAACCACCTGGAGTTTTCTTACTCCAAAGTAAATCTTGGCCTTCTGGCGGGCCTTGGAAATAGGACATATACAGTGTGTCATCTTCAGCGATATCCATTGAAATATAACTTCCTACTTCAGCAAGAGTGACAGCATTAGATTTAGTCCATGTTGCATCTCCAGATATTGAGCCGTCAGTAGAAATAGCCCTTGTTGCATATTTGATATTCATGTTATTCACTTGATGATAGACAATATGCAAATTATCGTTAGAATCAATGGCGATATTGCACTCTGCACCAAGGTTTGCAGAGTTGGTAACATGTACCGATTCCCATGCCCAAGAGCCTGTTACATCGGTCAGGTAGTATAAGTTCCCAGTACCATAACTGGTTCGGAAACAAATGTGTGANTTGCCATTTCTATCAATTGCAATATCTGAATCTATGTGAACGTTATTTGANCCATAATCAAATGGTTGCGATGAAGAGTTTGTGACATAGGAAGTTGTTGCTGTAACAGTAATTNGANTNATTGGAGTAGATGCAGTTAGTTGTGCGCTTGTTGCACTTGGTGCNATTGTGATATAGTAGCATGAGCCATCTTCAAATTCTGCATTGCTATCGTAATTTAGTGCGCCTTCATCAGTACAGCCGACAGTTGGGTTAGATAATGCAGTATAGGTCCAATCTATACCTGGCACCCATGGACTTGCATCATCTGCATCATAAGCACCGGCGCCAAGAACATGAAGTGGTGAGCCCCACTTTGGCCTGAAATCTCTATTATCCGGATCGACTAAGAAATCGCTGACCTGCCAGTTTTGAGGAACTCCACTTGTTATAACTGGTACAGGCGATATTTGATTACTGGTTGCACCATTACCTAATTTCCCATNTGCACCAGATCCCCAACATGCCATTGTTGCGTCATCAAGAATTGCACAAGAATGTCCTGTACCGACAATTAGTGCTTGTGCTGTGCGACCAACACCCAAACTATCAGTTGTAGTTGGAGTAAATACATCGCTAGTTGTTCCAGTACCTGTTGCCGTTCCTCCGCCCCAACATCTAACCGTACCATCATCAATT
>NZXL01000054.1 GCA_002697705.1 Methanobacteriota archaeon | reverse complement strand
TAATTTCAGAAATCAATGGGGCGATACATACCAATAGAATTGGCAAATATATCCAAGCAATAGAGCCTCTATCGATTATACTAGATACTGATGAATCCGAGTCAGAACCTAAGGCATGAGGGAAGAAAACCGCAAGGATAATTGAAAGAATTACCAAAGTAGTTAGGATATTAAAAATAGATTTCGGCTCATTTTTACGATTCAAATAAAGCATCATGGATATGGAAAAAGCGAGTATATATGGTGCACCGTACAACTCATGTGCTTCGAAATTAACCGAATCTATGCTTCCCAAAAGAATAACTAATGTCAAAATCAGATATGTACTAACCACTAGTACAGAACCCCAAAGTGCAATTTTTTGCTGCCATTTACGAGAGAAAAAGGAAAATGTACTTTCTTGTTCTTCATACTTTTCTAATAGCCATGGTGCGATGAAAATCAACAATAAAATTCCAGCATGCAGAACTTCAATCAGACTTGCCCATGCTGCAGCTAAACACAACATAATGCCAAATGTGGCCCATATCCACTCTTTTGTCGCATCTTCTGAGTAATACATTGGAATAAAGAATATCAATAATAGAAGTACAAAGAATACTTGCTGTGTTAAGAGGTATGAGGCCAAGATCACTACGGCGATCGTTGGAAAATATTTGTGATTAAAATATGTCCAACCAGTTGGAGTAATCTGTTTTTCTCTGTCTAAAAAATAATCTACCGCAATAAAGGATAACAAAGACAATGGGAATACATAATCAGGAATAAAAGAGTAAATGTCAGCGCCAATAAATATTGCCAAGAAAGCCCCAATTAGCGGTAATAAGAAAATTAGTGAGCCATTTTTATTATTTTGACTGGGAATTTTCTCTCTTCTGATAGCCAATAACCAGCAACCTGCTAACAAGAAGAGTATCATTAGGTAAGTGATTACTTCGACGCCAACCGAGCCATCAGATTTCAATAGAATCATTCTTGAAAAGGCGTCTGAAGGGGCAGAGCCTTCATCAGATGCTACAAATGTATGAACAGATGAAGCCCAAACTCCTCCTGCTCTAGTCACTAATGTTGCAAAGAGGGCTAATCCACCTGCGATAAGCCCTCCACCAATCCATGCATTGGTAGATGCCTTTCCGGGTCTTGTTCTAAGATGGGAAAGTGCTACAAGTGCTAGCCAAGGTAGGAAAGAACCCGTCTCGACAGGATCCCAGGCCCAATATCCACCCCAGTCCAAAATCAAATACGCCCATAGGCCGCCTAAGCCGATTCCTAATGTTAAAACCAGCAAACCAGGCCTTGCTACAGCGAGAATCTGCTCTTTCACTCCCGACTTGGAGTTGTTGAATATCTTAGAAATGGAAATCGCAGAAAGGTGAACACAAAAAGAATAACCAAGGAAAATTAGTGGTGGATGAATAACCATCAAGTCAGTTTGTAGTAATTCATTCAAGCCCGCTCCGATGAAAAACTCTGGTGTCTGTTTGAAAGGGTCAAGGCTAATAGATATCAAAATTAGAATAAGCGAGAATCCATGAACCAATCTTAATCGAAGTTCTTGTGAATTGCTATCTTCCAATTCAGTCATTGGTTTTCTCCAAATCCAAGCCAGTAATGTTAGCCATAATGCCCACATCAATAGTGGCCCTTCTCGAGCAGCCCATGTTGCAGCAAATCGATATCTCAAAGGAAGTGCTTCTCCGCCAAAGGCGACTACATACTGTATTGAAGTGTCGTTGACCAAAAACCTACTCGAAAGTGCAAAAAAGGGCACTGCTATACATAAGTGCAACAATAATCCAAGCGATTTAGATCTTTCATATATGCGAGGTTGAATAATCAAAACAGTAGCCGCAATCGCTGCGACCCACAATGAAACTCCCCACATGACATTGGCTAACTCCCGCTCTTGAAGGGTTTTGCTATTTCAAAATCAATAAATCAGAATTCTACCAACCAAAATACTTAGCACGGCTGTATCCAAATGAACGGAGTACTGAGATAATTTTCTTGGTTAGCAGTACAGGTCTTCGGACTAGAATTTTCAATCCAATTCCTAATTTTTGAAGTGGAGACATGTTTGATAATTCTTCAGGAAGGCAACGTGCCATGAAAGACATCTCTTCATCGGTTAACTCATACAATGCTTCCTTTCCTTTCAGGATTTTATTGTAAGGGGGGAATGTCTTTTTCCAAGCTTTTTCATAAGAAATCAAATTCTCTCTAGAAAGGTCATCTTCTTTGAGCGCCTTAGCAATCACTTTTGCCGCCTCTCTACCAGACCACAATGCTAGGTGAGAACCTCCTTCGAAAAGAGGAGATGTAAAACCAGCAGCATCCCCCACTAGTATTACTCCATCATCAACCGTTTTCTCTCTAGGTCCTGAAATTGGGATAGTGCCTCCAAATGGCTTCACCTTAGTGCCTTCATTTCTCCACATTGGATTTACTATTGGCTTACCATCAAGATATGTATCATTGATGAACTTATCAAGGTACTTTATTGCCCCTTTCTTGTCAGTAGTGACAAGCCCAACATTCGCTCTTTCTCCTTTTTTAGGGATCATCCAAACATAGCCATGTGGTGAATATTGAGGCCAAATGTAGAAATCTAAGTATCCATCATTTTCAACTTCAGTCATCTCATACTGGAAACCAGCGATGACTTCTACCGTAGTGCCCATNTCGAGTAGTTTGGATGATGCTCCTGCAACTCCAGANGCNTCAATTACGGCGCGACATTCAATTGGAAAATCAGAACCTTTACCATCAATTTTCCAATTGGAAAATTCATTTTTGCTATTGTAAACTCGCTCCATAGATGTGACTTTGTGGCTGAGCAATAATTCTGCGCCCATTTCACAAGATTGTTCAGTCAACCATTGTTCAAACAAATGCTTCTCTAAAACATAGCCTGGTTCGGTGAGAAGTTTTTCTGAACCATCGGGGAATATTACTCTAATGCCCTTAACATCCAAGGCTTTGACATGGTCAGGAATCTCAAGTTCTAAATTTTCTACCGCCAATTCAGATAAGCATTCTCCGCAATGAACAGGAGTGCCGACTTCAGGGTCTGCTTCTACGATAAGAACCGATAAACCTGCCCTAGCGGCGTGTAATGCTGCTGAGCCACCGCCTGGTCCAGCACCGATAACTAAGACATCGCATGCCCTAACGTCGTCCGCCATAGCACTACTGTGTAGGACCAAGCCCATGAATAAAACGGTTGAAACTGCATGAGAAGATTTACGCAGGTTCAAAACCATAACGCTTCTCCGAGGTATGTGGCATGGAGGACTTTGAAGCGGTGGTTGAACCACTTGGAGGGGAACGGAGAGCTCCTTCGAATCTCTAGGCCAGTGGATGTTGTCTACGAAGCTGGAGCGATCGCCGACCTATTGGTAAAGAATTCCGGCCCTGCAGTAATTTTTGAAAAACCAAGGCTTGCTGACGGAAGCATAAGCGAAATCCCACTTGCCATGAACATATTTGGGACCAGTGATAGAACACTTAGAGCATTAGGGGCAACTCATGAAACCGAAGTTGGCGATAGAATGGTTGCAATGATGAAACCAGAGATTGGGGAATTCATGAAAAAACCTTGGAAAGCATTACCGTTGGCTAGAGATGCACTTGCAATGCCTCCATGGAAGAAATGGAAAGGTAAATGTCAGCGTGTAAAGATGGATTTAGACTTGACTAAACTACCTATCCCCAAAACTTGGCCAATGGATGGTGGGCACTTTGTAACATTACCATTGGTTGTGACCAAGAACCCAGAGAACGGTGAGCATAATCTTGGAATGTATAGGGCACAAGTGTTTAGTGAAACAGAAATCGGATTACATTGGCAAATCCACAAGCATGCAGCAGACCATGCTTCAGCAATTGGCGAAAAACAGAAAATGCCTGTTGCGATATGTATGGGTGGTCCACCGGAACTTATTTTCTCTGCAATATCGCCATTACCGGATAATCTTTCAGAATATCAATTCGCAGGAATTCTCGGTAGAAGGTCACTAAGGATTACCAAGGCTCTTACACAAGATATCATGGTGCCTGCGGAAGCAGACATTGTGATTGAAGGATATTGTATTCCGGGAGAGACTAGATTAGAAGGTCCGTTTGGAGATCACTTTGGTTTCTATTCTTTGACTGGCCAATACCCAGTCATGCATGTAACTGCAATTACCAGGCGTAAAGATGCGATTTTACCAGCTACAATAGTGGGCCTTCCTCCAATGGAAGATGGCTATCTTGGGGAAGCGATAGGTCGGCAATTTTCTCCAGTTTTACAATTCCAGCATAGGGATGTAAAAAGCGTTCACTTGCCACTAGAGACCGGTTTCCATAATTTGGCAATTGTCGCCTCAAAGCAACGTTATCCAAGACAAGCAAGAAAAACAGCTCTAGGATTACTTGGAGCAGGGCAAATGATGTTCCTTAAGTCGATTATAGTAGTNGACCCAGNCCAAGANCCTAAAGACCTTGAAGCACTACTAGATGCTCTAAATGACAAAGTCGAAATCGCTGAAGATATAATTACTCTTAGTGGAATGGTCGCTGATTCTTTGGATGCAGCCAGTCCATTTGAGAATGTTCAGGATAAGTTGCTAATCGATGCAACAACCATTCCTGCCCCAGACCCCCGCTCCAACAAAGACCCGTTGGAGGGGTCATTCAATCAAGATACTCCAAAGTGGCGACAAGGTTTGGAAAGTCCTCCTAAATTTGATGGGATTGAAGAAGTCATGAAACTCCCTGAAGTATCAGATGCAAGAATGCTACGAGATAGTATGTTGGTAGTCACAATTGATATTGAAAATTCACCATCTCCAGAAACTGGTTCGGCAAAGTCCAATGATGCTGCAGAACAGACTAGAATAGATAGAATTAACCAATTGAGAAATTCGATTTGGCAATTGGACTTCAATTCTTCACTTCGATGGTTATTTATCACAAATAATGACCTTGATTTACATTGTGTTAAAGCAAGAAGAAGATTACTTTGGCAACTAACATCGCGCTTTGAAGTTAGTAGAGGTTTGACCTTTGATGAAAACAAGCAAAGGCTATGCTGGGATGCTACAATTCCAATTCCTAGTGATTTACACGGCGTAAGAAGATGGCCAGCGATTACCTTACACACTCCAGAAACTCTTGAGAAATTGAATACTCATCCNGAATTATCCGATTATGAGTGGCCGGTACACCTAGAATTTGGGGGCTCTAATTGATGNACTTCAAACAACTAATGTCTTTCATTAAAATTGAGCATACNCTTTTTTCTCTTCCATTCATATTAGTTGGATATATTGTTGCTAATAATCAGTTTAACGATCTACTGGATGATGACTCTATTTTCAGTCTTGACCTAGTTTGGATTTTAGTTGCTGGAATAGGGGCTCGNGGTCTAGCAATGACGCTCAATCGAATAATCGACAAAGACATTGACGCAGCAAATCCTAGGACTGCTTCAAGACATTTATCCAGTGGAACAATGTCTATGAAAACAGCATGGATTTTGGCAGGATTATTCTTAGNAATGTTATTATTTGGAGCAGGTATGCTAAATGAGGTTGCTCTAAAGATGTCATGGCTACCAGTTCTNGCNTTCGTCATTTANCCTTACACAAAACGATTTACTTGGCTTTGCCATTCATGGCTCGGNCTTTGTCTNGGNCTTGCTCCTGCAGGAGCATGGTTAGCCATAGCAGGAGATTTCCATGGCTGGCAGGCTCTAACAGGCACAGATGGCTTTGGTTCAGGGCTTCTTTGGTATCCTACTATTCTGTATCTATCTCTAGGTGTGGCGATATGGATTACTGCATTTGATATCAACTATGCTAGAATGGATATTATCAGTGACCGAGAAAATGGAGTTAATTCTTTTCCGGCTAGATTTGGAGAGGATAATACCACTAAGACTTCATTTGTATTGATCTTGATTTGGATGCTTTGTTTCATTGTNTCAAAACCNGTTCAAGAATCCTTTTACATGTATTTAGTNATNATTTTAGCCATATTAAATTGCTTNATTATANTGAAGAAAAATAGTTTGCAAGATTTTCAAACAACTCTNTTCAGAGTATCTATCTTTACCGGATGGGCCATATTATTGTCAATGATGATTTAGAAGTATAATCTTGAGATTAGAAACTAAATTCTTCTACGCAATTTTTCCATTAGAGAATCGGCATGAGAAAGTTGTTCCAAGCAAGTTTCAATTTTNCCAACATCNAAAGCATCCTTTGAAAGAGANATTGCTTTTTCACACTCTCTTCGTTCTTCATCATCGACCTTAATGAATGCAGCTTCACATTGATTGCGTAATACTTTCCACTCCTCTGTAACAAATTCATAGAGTTCTTTAGCATCTTCACTCGCTTTGCCTTCTTTGTCGAGNTCAGAAGTAAGCCTGTCTAGTAAAGTTGCAGCATGTGTCCACTCCTTTTTATCAGCAGAATCTTCGATTTCTGTGATTCTATTTTCCCAAAGTTCCTTATCATCTCTGTGTTCGAATCTTTTCAATAATTTCTTTTTCTGTTTGAAAGCCCTTCTAACATCATCCATTGCACTTCTTTCTGCTTGAATAGTCCTAACCACTCCATCAGCAAGNCCAGTNGCTTGNCTTGCATTNCCATTGTCNAGAGCTTGAGTTGCTTGCTCCATCCTAGATTCCATTTCNGTTNTATCAAGNCCATCGGTCTGCTTTAATTGTCGTTCAGCTTCTTTTATTGCTTCAGCAGCATGTGTCAAAGCATCATCTCCAGCGGCTAATTGAGCAGGTATCACAATTGCAAATTCAAAGGCTTTCTTTGGAGATTCAGCAGATAATTTCTTTTTGGCATCTGCAAGCATTTCATGCAAGTGTTGTAAATTTTCTTCTGTTTTGCCATCCAATTGTCTTTGTGCTTCACCGATTGCCTTTTCCGCTTGACTCCACCATTCAATAACTTCCTTNGCTCTCTTTTTCGCTTGTCGGAAAAGCATTTCNCCCTCTCTTAGAGAACCNAATTCGATCTCTCTAATNCCCATNTCAAATGCTTTTCTGGGTCTTTTTACTATTGGNGCGATCTCCTCTGCTTGTTCAATAAATTCCTTAGCATCCTTGAGTACTGCTTCTACATCATCAGCCAATGATAATGAACGCTCAATATCTTCCTCTGCATTATTTAGTAGCCGCATTCCCAGTTCAGGGTCAACGTGGCCTTCTTCTCTGGCGGTGATCACCAAACTAGAGGCTTGGTCAACAGCAGAACCCTGGGATTTTAACTCTAGTAATCGAATTTCTAACTTATCTAATCGCTTTTGAAATTTCTTTCGAAGTTCTCTTTGGTCATCTCCAGCCACCCAAATATAGCACGTGTAAGCAATTGCTACAACTATTACAGATACATTGGCATACCAATTGACCGATGAGGTTTCTGGGATATCGCCAACAAAAAGTGAAAATGCAGCAAGTCCTCCGACTCCAGTCATCACCGATCTAAACCGAAGTACGTCTAAGCCTCCGCTGAGAATCAATTTAGAACTATAAAGGCAAGAGAATGATACGATGCCAATCATTACAGAACCAATGGCTTCAGAATTTGTATCGAGACTAAATTTTTGGGCTGCAATAATCAGTAAAACAGGCCATGCGATACTAGCAGTTGCCCCAACCCTTGTTCTAGACTTCGGGTCTGAAAGCCCCAAGTCTTGGACCATTAGGCCCCAAACCAATACGAGTAATGGAAGTCCTAATACCGAAAATAAACCGGACTCTCCTTTGATTGCTGATGTGATATTTGGCCAAATCAACCAAACTGCACTAGCGAGAATAAGCATTGCAGAGATGCCGGTTAAAGTTTGTAAACGGTTTTGCCTTTGTTTGATGGCGGCTTTGATGGCGCCTTCGACGTCCGCCCACTCATCCATGCTTCGCGACTTTCGCTCTAATCAATAACTATGCCCCTTCGTTGGCTTAAAATTTCGATTTTAGAATATTTTTACAACGGTAATGTTCATGGGAGTCTTGCTACCGTTGAAGAGAAGAGGGGAGCAAATGGCCGGACTCATAACAATGGATGATTTGACAAATGAAGAGATTCTAACTATACTTGATGATGCTGAAAGACTTCTACCTGTGGCTAAAGGAGAAATGTATCTTCCTTTACTACAAGGACGCATTTTAGGCAATCTATTTTTCGAACCTAGTACGCGAACTAGAATGTCTTTTGAGACTGCTATGAAGCGTTTAGGAGGAGATGTGGTTAACCTTGGCGATGTTAAAACATCTTCAGTTGTCAAAGGTGAGACTCTGTTTGATACCATCCAAATGGTCGACGGATATACAGATATTATCGCCATGAGGCACCCACGACAAGGTGCGGCTCAATATGCTCAGGATTCCGCTACTGTGCCAATTTTAAATGGTGGAGACGGCGCTGGCCATCATCCAACTCAAACAATGCTTGACTTATTCACCATTAGACAAGCGCACGGAAAACTGGATGGGCTGAAAGTAGTTTTAGCAGGAGACTTACGCTATGGCCGAACAGTTCATTCATTGTCTCATGCCCTCACAAGGTTCGGTTGTGAATTGGTTTTTGCAAGCCCAGAGATTTTGAAAATGCCCTCAGAAATAATCTCAGATTTGAATGTCCATGGAGCGAAAATAACTGAAACAGAGGATTTGTATTCAATGATTGGAGATGCAGACGTTGTTTACATGACACGTATTCAGAAAGAAAGATTCTCTGATGAGGATGAATACGCAAGGTGTGCTGGAGCATACAAATTACATGCTAACCATCTTAGTGATGTTAAGGCCAATATGATCATTATGCATCCATTGCCAAGAGTTGACGAAATCGACCCATCGGTAGATTCAACCAGGCATGCTAGATATTTCGAACAAGCATTCAATGGTGTTGTGGCAAGAATGGCACTACTTTGTAAATTACTTGGAGTTACAGTTCCCGAAGACGTAGAATCAGCAGGAGGTGCACTATAATGTCAAACGAGCATAGTATGCGAAGAGTTACAGCGATTAGAAATGGAACCGTAATTGACCACATCCCTTGTGGACAATCATTGACGGTACTGGAAATGCTTGGTGTGACAGGCTCAACATCGGTTCCAGTTTCACTGGTGATGAATGTACCATCCAAGAAAATGGGATCTAAAGATATCATAAAAGTCGAAGATAGAGAATTAACTCAAAGCGAATTAGATCGCCTTGCTTTAGTTGCACCAGATGCTCATGTTGCGATAATTAGAGCATATTCAGTAGCTGAAAAATTAACCATTAATCTAGGAGAAGAAGTAGTAAATGTTGTCAAATGTGCTATGTCTAATTGTATTACAACAAACCTAAGAGAGCCATTGCCTCATAGATTGAGAGTTGTTTCCAAAGACCCACTTGAACTTAGATGCCATTATTGTGGCAGGCCTCAAAATCTTGATGAATTAGTCAATAATGTTCTTTGATTTTACATCAACCTGTTTAAACGCCATTTTTGACTATGATGGTGGGGCAAACCTTAGATTAAGATGAACGCTCGATAATTCATGGATGAAGTATTGAAAGTTGACGTTCATAGCAATCGAACCACGGCTGCAAGTATGGCTATTGTTTCGGTTGTAGTATACCTGGCAATGATAAATTTACAATCTATTCTGATGCCTTTAGCCATTGCAATTCTACTTTATTTCATCATAAAACCGCCAGAACAGATAATTTATCGAAAAGTTGGAAATAGATTTGTCTCATATGGGACAGTTCTTGTTTCAGGGATACTAACGGTATACTTAATCTCGATTTTCCTTTATGATAATCTATCGCAATTTGTTGATGATATTCCAGAAATAACAGCGGCCTTTGAAGAAAAGAGGCAGAAGTATGCGGAAGCAGATCTCTATGGCTTAGAAGCAATATTTTCTAATTCAGATATAATTTCAGATGTTGCTTCTCCTGAAAATATTGAAGCATTTGTTATAGCTATTTTAGGCTCACTGGGCGGATTTTTAGGAATAATGAGCACTGTAGTAATTTTCCTACTTTTCATAGTTCTTGAAGAGCATACAATTGCTAAAAGGTTTAATTCTGCATTCCCCGATTCATATGGCAGAGCGAAGAAAATAGTTAGTGAATCCACTGAATCGATTACCGCATATGTAGTCTCTAAAGTAACATGTAGCGCAGGTCAAGCCTTTGTAATGACCATCATCATATCACCAATCGGCTTTGATTTACCAGGCTGGTTTTTATTTGGAATACTCTGTTTCTTACTTGATTTCATTCCAATCATAGGCGCTTTATTTGCTACTATTCCACCAGTTATTATTGGTTTTATAATGCTTGAACCTGTATCAGCCTTACTCATGTTGGCTATGCTAATTGGTAATCAGCAAGTAT
>NZXL01000053.1 GCA_002697705.1 Methanobacteriota archaeon | reverse complement strand
CAATCCTCTTCTTTCACTCTAGATTTATAGTGAATTTTCACGCCTGATTCAAGTGCTTGTCGCTTTAGACCCTGGTCGATGGCATGAGATGAAGTACCTCTCTCAACTATTCGGTAAGATATCTTTGGAGATTTGGCTTGAGTAATTTCATCATCTGGATGGATTAAATCTACAACTTTGAACTCTGTTGCTTTAAACTCCGTGATATCAAATCCCCATTCGACTAATTGGTCGAAAAAGTCAACATCCATACTCCAGTTTTCTAATGCTTGGAAATCACCATCAAACCGAGCCCCAGAGTCATCCCTGATGTCGTGAACATGAACATCTTTACCCGCTTTAGCAAGTATGGTAGCAGCCGCTAAACCAGAGAGTCCTGCTCCCATGATTTGTATCGGCTCATCTCCCGCCATGATGACCGCATGTATGAGTGAGGTTTGAATGATGCGCATACTTCGCATCACTATGGGCGGGCATATTCTAATCGAAAATGCCATAGAAAAAATCGACTCTGATGAACTAAAAGGTAAGATGAATCTCGAGGGCTGTGGCGCAGTAGTCTCTTTTTTAGGAATCACAAGAGCACAAAAAGATGGTTCGAAGGTTATTCAACTAGAATTTGATGCCTGGTTGGACAAGTTACCTGCTGTACTGCACAGATTAGCCGAGCAAGCGGTTGAAGACTTTGGAGTAATCAGTGTGGCAATGGCCCATCGAGTTGGAATTGTAAAAGCCAACGAAGACATAGTTGCTATTCATGTCGGAAGCGCTCATAGAAAAGCGGCATTCAAAGCCTGTGAATGGTTAATCGATGAATTAAAAAATCAGGCGCCTTTATGGAAAAAAGAAGTCACAGATGCTGGAGAAGAATGGAAATCAGGACTAGGTTGAGGATTTATATGGACAAGAAGATAAAAGCAATCGTAGAAATTGGCGGGAAGCCAATTATTGAAAGAAGAGCAACTGCAACTGGTATAGTGAGTCTATCAAAACAATCTTTTGATGCAATAAATCATGGTCGTGTTACTAAGGGAGATGTCATTCAAGCATCGACAATTGCGGCTATTCAAGCGGTAAAAGAAACACCCCGAATCATACCTCATTGTCATCCTATTCCGCTGGAAGGGTGCGACGTTGATTGGTCGTGGGAAGGTCAAAATCTAAGATGTACTGTTTCAGTATCTGCTCATTATAAGACTGGTATTGAAATGGAAGCATTAACTGGCGTGTGTGCCGGTTTACTTTGCGCTCTAGACATGGTGAAATCATTGGAAAAGGATGGAAATGGACAATATCCTGAAACAATAATTTCTGATGTAAGGGTAATTGAAAAGTTCAAAAATGAAAATTGATTTCAACCGCTTCATTCATGGAATAGGCGCGTCAGCATATGCACATGGGAAGCGTATCTGACCTCGCCAGTCATTTCCTCGAAGCAGTTGACCAAGCCGCTATTGCTAGCGCGGCTTGGCGTGGAAAAGGAGAAAAAGATGCTGCAGATGATGCGGCTGTTGAAGCAATGCGTCGTACCTTCGACAATGTACCGTTTGATGGGCGTGTAGCAATAGGCGAGGGTGAAAGAGATGAAGCCCCTATGTTGTTCATTGGAGAACAACTTGGTTGTGAAATAGGCAACCCTAATGTTCCAAAAATTGATATTGCTGTAGATCCTTTAGAATGTACAAATAACTGTGCTTCAAATTCTCCAAATTCTATAGCGGTTCTTGCTGCTGCACCAAGAGGGACATTACTTCATGCCCCTGATTGCTACATGGACAAAATAGCTGCAGGGCCAGAATTATCTGGTCACATCAGTCTCGAAGCAGATGTCGCTTACAATCTTGAACAGGCTGCTAGTGTTCTAGACAAGCCGATCAGTGATGTGAAAGTTATCGCACTGGATAGGGAGAGACACAGTCAACTCTTCAAAGAAATAAAAATGGCTGGTGCTGATTTGCACTTGATTGGAGATGGAGATGTTTCAGGAGCCTTGTGGGCTGCAAGGCCCGAGGGTGAATTTGACCTCCTTATGGGAATTGGCGCTGCTCCTGAAGGAGTTATTTCAGCAGCAGCAATACGTGGAATTGGAGGAGTTTTTGAAGGTCGACTTGTTTTCCGTTCCGATGAAGAAGAGGCTCGAGCCGGTGAAATGATTGATGATGACCTAACAAGGCTCTGGAAAGCAAAGGATTTGTGTACTTCTGATGATGCTATTTTTGTAGCATCAGGAGTTTGTGATGGATACTTGCCCGGTGTGAAGATTGATGGCGATGAAATTCGAACATTTGCAGAACTAATCGATGTCGAAAAAGGAACTATCACTCGACATGACAGAGTTCATTGAATTGTGTGATTGAATGTCTGAGATAATAAAGATAGAAATTCGTTTGCCTAATGGTCACTGGGCAGGAGATTCATCTCGTAAATGCCCGTCTTCTAATTTACAAATTGTAGAAACAATGCCTCTAAGCAAGGGCAGAGGAACCGCACAAATCTCCACTGATTCTGAATTATTGGAAATATTACATACACTCCCTGAAATCGAAAGTATCAATATTCTCAATGATGAAAAAGCAACCGTCAACATTGTTAGCGGTGGAGGGGGATTTATTCGCCCTTTGAGAATTGTTGGCTTAGTGCCAAGAACTCCATTTGATGTTGTTGATGGCTGGGTTAGTTGGACCATCCAATGTACTCCAGAATTAAGAAAGAAATTTATTGAAGAACTGAAGAAAGCAGAACTACCTTATCGAATAAAATCTACAAGGATTAGTGGAAAAAGTTTGTTGACACCAAGACAATTAGAAGTTTTTGAGATCGCTAGAAACAAAGGTTACTGGGCAACTCCAAGAAAAATTAGCCTAGTTGATTTATCTAACTCCTTAGATATTTCAAAATCAACTCTCTCAGTACTACTACATTCTATTGAAGGAAAGATAGTTGAGGAATTCTATGAAGAAATTCGTCAAGGCTAATACGAATATGTTCGCAAAGGCAATAAGGATAACCCAGCCCTCAGGTAATCATGGACAACCTACCAAGCACCTGGGAAGACTGGATTTCGAATTTTGGAGAATGGCAAGAACGCGTCGGATTTGATAAGAGCTGGCTTGGAGACTTCGACCTATCCATTCAATTCGACTGGGATAGAGCAGGTGATGTTATCGAATATGGAGATTATGAAGGTCGTGCAAAATGGGAACGTTCACTTCAAGTCCCTCATCAAAGTATGAGAGATGCACTAATCTCGATGATTACTGTTCAAGGAGATACTGAGTTCGCATCTGTGGAACAACAACGCCACTTATTGGCAACTGCACCTACTGATTATGATCGATACGCTGCTGCAAGAATCATGGCGGAAGAACAACGACATGGTTGGCAAATGGCATACCTTCTAATGACATATTTTGGGCAACAAGGTCGTCGTGAGGCTCAAAAATTACTTGAGAGAAACGCACAAGATGGAGACAGACTACTAGGTGCTTTCAACAGACCAATGCCTCACTGGCTAGACTTTTTCTGCTACACTATGTTTGTCGATAGAGATGGTAAATTCCAACTAGGAATGTTATCTACTTCTGCTTTCAAGCCACTGGCTGCCTCAATGGGACCAATGCTCAAAGAAGAGTCGTTCCATTTGGGCACTGGTTCAAACGGACTAAGAAGAATCATCAAGGCAGGAGTAATTCCATTAGATATGCTACAACGTTACATCAACAAATGGGTCGCAACAGCTCACGACTTATTTGGAGTAGATGCATCTTCATCCGCTCATTGGGCTTATGTTTGGGGAATCAAAGGAAGATGGGATGAGCGCAAGAAATTAGAAGCAGGAAATCAAGTTGATAAGGAGGTCCTAAACGAAGAGGCTCGAGGTCACTATCACGATGAAATCGCTGGGGAAGTCGCAAAACTTTCCAAGTATCTACCTGAAGGAGCAACTAAACTATATGTCCCTCATGAAAATTTCAATAGAGATATTGGTGTTGCAAAGAGGCAAAAGTTCACAGTTGAAGGTAATGCATTCGAAGGCTCTGACAAGGAATGGAATGATTACATTACTTCCCATCTTCCAACAAAAGAAGATGAAGAAGCCCTCAAAGAAATCTTCGAACAAGAATGGATTGAAAACAAACCGATGTCAACTCGTCAAATCGAGTCTGGAATCGGTGCAACTGCTTGAATTACTCTCCCCGAGGAGATACTATGATTCCAGTTTCATTGTACGGTATTGACGTAGATATGTGTGAACGATTTTATTCGGAATTACCATCTCTAGTTGCTGATAGCATCGATGATGAACATTATGCTAAAACGATTTATTCCATCCAGGAAAAAGCATCAATCGAGCATGTATTCATTTCAGAAAAGTGGTCTAAGAGACCACCTCAGGTATGGCCAGAAGATATTATGATGGAAATGGAAATGATTTTACAAACAGTAAATTATCCAGATGTGTCACTTCTAGAGCATCTATTGACCTTGGATGACATAGATACCCGTCGAATCTCTGAATGGGTTCACTTTTCCACTAACCTATATCCACTTTATAGTGAAAAGGCTTGTCAAACTCTAACAAATATGGGCCTTGAAACTCCGTATAAACTGAATGATATGGCGAGTTATGGGCTATATGTCTCTAGACTTGAAGGATTGAAAGTTTATTCCCCTGCTGATGGGTTACCTGAAATCGGACTGCCAAGAGCAAGAATGCTCCAACTAGGTTTGGAGCGATTTGAATGAAACATATTCTAACTCATCTCAAATTACTATCTGTTGCTACTATCTGGGGCTTTGGATGGCCGGCAGGAAGAGTTCTTGCTAATGATATCGAACCATTTGCTGCTTCTTGGATTAGATATGTTATTGCTGTTTTATGTTTCTTGATATTTTTACGTGTTGCAAATCAATGGATGATTCCTTCTAGAGGTGAATGGAAAAGAATCGCATTAATCGGGTTTTTCTCGACATGTGTTTATCAGGCATTTTTTATGTATGGAATGCAATATACAGCGGCTGGTGATGCTTCTTTAATGATAACTTTCAATCCTTTTTTCACTGCAATTCTTGCGATTTTCTTTTTGGATGAAAAAATGACTTCACGCTTAGCGATTGGTTTGACCCTTGGGATTAGTGGTGTTGCAATACTTTTCTATTATTCACCAAATGTAGATATTTCTTTCACCGACCGTGCGATTGGAGATCTACTCATTGCTGGAGCGGCATTATCGTGGGCGTGTAATACTATCTTGATGAAAAAAGCAATGTTGTTTCCTGCCAAAGATTCCAAAAAGCCACTTTCACCTCTTCAATTGACCGTTTGGTCTTCGGTTGCAGGTTTAATTTTCCTAACTCCGGTTATGGCGATTGAGACCATGCAATATGGAATTCCCCAACCTAGTAATGAAGGATGGATTGCAGTTATATTCCTCGCCATCTTTTCAACTGTAATCTCTTATGTCTGGTTTGCAGATGGAATATTAGTAATCGGTGCAGGGAAAAGCGCACTTTATGTTTACCTTGTCCCCCCAATTGGAATTTATAGCGGATATTTATTACTCGATGAAAAACTTGGTTCAGCACTATTGATTTCATTTATCCTGATAGTTGGTGGAGTCACAATAGCACAGAGTAAACCTACCAAATTCAAGGAAGCATCATGAAGTACAAACTACTGGCATGTCTATGGAGATAAACTCTGTAGCAGTAATTGGTGCAGGAACAATGGGCGCTGGTATCGCTCAAATCTGTGCCCAAAGCGGTTGGAAAACAAATTTATTCGATGCTTATCCAGAAGGATTAGAAAAAGGCATCAAGGCGATTGATTCCTTTTGGGACAAAGGAATCGCTCGTGGAAAAACCACTCCTGAACAAAAAACCGAGTGGTCTTCAAACCTATATCAATTCACAGATATGAAATTGGCTGTCGAAGATGTTGATATGGTGATCGAAGCAGTACCAGAAATTATGGAACTAAAATGTAGTATTTTTGAGTCTCTTGGAAATATGACAAAGGATGATTGTATTTTAGGAACAAATACCTCTTCACTTTCAATTGCTGAAATCGCTAATGCATCGGGAAGACCTAACCAAGTCATTGGTATGCACTTCTTTAATCCAGTTCCAATTATGAAACTCTTAGAATTGGTCAAACATGATAATTGCTCTAATGACACTATCTCTGCTGCACAAATGGCTGGAGAAAAAATGGATAAAACTACTATTTTGGTCAACGATGTCCCTGGATTTGCTACTTCGAGACTTGGAGTTGTACTAGGTAATGAAGCAATTAGAATGTTGGCAGATGGTGTTGCTAGCGCAAAAGATATCGATACTGCAATGGTCTTAGGTTACAAGCACCCAATGGGCCCTTTAGCACTTACAGATTTAGTTGGACTGGATGTTCGTCGAGACATTCTGTTAAATTTGAAACAATCATTCGATGATGACTCCTATACTCCACACCCTCTACTAGAGAAACTGGTTTCTCAAGGAAGACTTGGTAGAAAGACCGGTATGGGAATTTATGACTGGTCAAGCGGAAGTGCAGAAGAAACTGATCTGCCAGAGTAATTAATTAAACTCGGGTTTTCGCTTTTCCAAAAAAGCGCTGACTCCTTCCTTGAAAGCCTCTGTAGTACCAGCAGCTTCAATCAAAGTACGCTCATGTTTTAGATGAGTCTCAAAATCTTGTACCGACTGAACATCGAGTAAATGCTTGGTCGCTTCTTTAGTATGACTGCCCCATTGAGACCATTTAATTGCTAATTCAAGGGCAGAATCAAGAAGAGATTCTTCATTGACAATAGAATCTATTGCCCCCATTATGTTTGCTTTTTCTGCTGACCATATTTCATTCTCAAAGAAAAACCGTCTTGCGGTTTGGTCACCGACCAAACGTGGAAGCAACCATGTCGTACCACCATCGGGAGAAAGGCCCATACCAGCGTATGATGCGGCCATCTTAGCGCCAGGTGAACCAATACGTATATCACAAGCCAAAGCCAAACCAAGTCCACCTCCTGCACAAGCGCCATTAATTGCGGCTACACATATAGTGGGGGATTGGCGCATTCTTACAAGTAAAGGGTGGAGTACACCGGTGAGGTCTCGAATCAACTGCGGCGCATCGCCGTCTTCTATTGCTTTTGCAAATGCGTTGATGTCTGCTCCTGCGGAGAAAAATTTACCGTCTCCTGTTAAAATTAATGCTCTCACATCTTTATTGGTAAGTCCTTCATCAATGGCTTTGGCTATTTCAGGTAAGAATGTCCGAGAAAAAGATTGCGTAGCAGACTGACCCGAAAAACGAATCAATCTAACTCCATGCCCCATATCACTGGATGAAACGCTCATATATTCACCTCAAAGTTTGATGTTAACATTCTTGACTTTCGTATAGAACCTCAAAGCATCTTGACTTTGCTCAATACCTATACCCGATTGTTTCCAGCCAGTAAATGCTGTTTGTGGGAAAGTTATTGGATACTCATTAATTGAAATCATTCCAGATTGTAAATCTCTTGCCATATTGTGAGCACGGCTTAGATCATTGGTCCAAATGCCATTCAACAATCCAAATGGAGTATCGTTAGCAAGTTCAAGCGCTTGGGCATCTTCACTAAATTTAGTTACAGATAATACTGGTCCGAATAATTCATCGTTGAATAATAGGTTGTCACTAGATACACCGGTTACTACTGTTGCTTCCATAAAAGCGCCTGCTCCATCAATTGCATTACCACCACAAACTACATTTCCGCCCATTTTTAGGCCTGCTTGTAATTTCTCTAATACTTCATCACGATGGTTTTGATGTACTAGGCTACCGATTCTAACGCCTTCTTCCATACCTGGCCCAACTTTCCACTTACCTACTTCAGCCACTACTGCTTCGACTAATTCGTCGTGAACTTCTTCATGAACAATCAATCTTGAACCAGCCCAGCACATTTGTCCTGCATTCATGAAAATACCAAAGCAAATCGCCTTAGCAGCATATTTTAGATTAGCATCTGTAAATACAATATTTGCTCCTTTTCCACCTAATTCTAATGTTACAGGTGTAAGGTTTTCACTAGCCTTAGCCATTACTGTTTGTCCTGTTGGAACTCCTCCAGTAAGAACTACACCATCAATGTCTGAGTGACCAGCTAAAGCATCTCCAATCAATCCACCTGAACCAGTAATAACTTGGAGAACTCCTGAAGGCAAACCAACTTCTGCTTCTTCCATTTTCTTAGCCCATGCAATTAATGAAAGCGGTGTCCAAGATGCTGGCTTAGCAATTACAGTACAGCCAGCAGCAAGTGCTGGTGCTATCGAACGAATAGCTAATTGAAGAGGAAAGTTCCATGGTACGATATGGGCTGTAACTCCAAGTGGTTGCCTCAATGTATAATTCAGCCGATTACCTGGAACAGGAATCGTACTTCCTTCAATCTTATCTGAAAGTCCTGCAAAATATTCCAAAGTCCATGCTCCATAGCGAATCTCAGACAATGCTTCACGGAATGTTTTTCCATTATTCTCAGATTCAATTACTGCCAATTCTTTAGCAGCACCATAAGTTGCAGCTGCCATTTTATTGAGGATTCTCCCCCTTTGGGCTGGATCCATATTCTTCCAAGATTTATCCATGAATGCTGCACTGGAAGCAGATACACATGCCTCAACATCTGAAATAGTCGCTCTAGGAACTGTAGCAATTACCTCACCAGTTGCAGGATTGATAACATCGCTAGTTTCACCTTTTTCACCGTTTATCCATTCTCCATTAATCAGCATTTGTTGTGCGCTCATAAACCGTCCATGAAGTGACCGTTCAAAGGTATTCGCTTCTGATGAAGGTTTCAAATAAGCAAGATTATGATTGGTAGTGAGGCAAGACTCATGAGTAAAGACCACTCAAAGTGATTCATGGCGCGTACGATAGGGTTGGCTGAAACAACCGCCAGAACCATCGCCGACCGTGCTCCGAGATTACTGATAATATCTGGTGCAACTGGAACTGGTAAATCAACGGCTGCGCTAAATATTGCCTCTAAGAGTAATTTTTCTAGAATCCTTTCAACTGATGCAATCCGCGAAATTATGCGAAGTTGCGACCAGGGAGATATGCACGAAGCATTACATCGTTCCTCTTTCTCTATAGGTTCTGCAAATGACCCTATCATCGATTGGCTTGACACATGCCAGTCGGTTGAGACCGGCATAGAAGCGACGATAAATAGAGCGTTAAGAGAAGGAATTGACTTACTACTCGAAGGAGTTCACATCGTACCAAGTGAGAAGTTACTGAGTGCATGGAGAGATGCTGGAGGAATTGCACTTGGAGTAATAATGGCTGTGAGTGACGAAAAAAAGCATAAAGAAATGATACGTTCAAGAGATGCTCACTCGTTTAGAAGAGCGGATAGATATCTAGCTAATTTCGGACGAATTCGGAGTATACAAGAAGGTTTGATGGAAAGATCAAAGGTTTCCAATTGGCCAATCGTAGATATCTCTAGAGTCAAAAATGACACTGACAGAATCCAGCATTTACTCGACCTTGCTTGGAATGAAAATCGGGTCAAACAGAAATAATGAACGATACATTAGACTGAAGAGTCGTAGTGCTATCTGAAACTCCTAATTGTCCTGTAATCAACATTGATGACCCGTCAATATCTGAAAAAATGAAATCTAGAATCTTTACTTCTACGCCTCTTATTTCACCATGATGTAAAAGGTCATCATGAACGCTATCGATGGATAACTGAGCCGCATCTAATCTTTCGACTCCAGCATCTACCCAAACTATAGTACGATTCTCTACTAACACTGGGATGGCATCTATCACTTCACTTGTCGTTTGAATTACTCCGTTGGAAGATGTATCTGATGATTGAGTAATTCCAGCCACTTTAACACTAAAAACAGCCATAGATAAGAGAGATAATAGCAAAACTACTCCTGTGGCAAGAAGCATTTGGCCAGCATCTCTGTCAGTAGATTTACTCTCTCTATCATACATCAAGCACCACCTCCAGTACTCCATACATCGAGAGTTATCGTCCATAAATCATCATTGATAACAACTAGATTATGAACTGCAAAAGTTGTTCCTGAAGGCGTTCCAACCAATCCATATGGAGCAGATGTTGCACTGTTTTTGGCAATCCAACAATTACTTTCTTTGCCGCTAATTATGGCATCTTGCAATAGTTCACATACCCCATCAAAGTTACTATTATTCAGTAATTCAGTCAACCTATTTTCTCCCTCGACCTCAGCGTCTAATCCCAATCCATACATGAATGCGGACTCTCCAGCTGTTTCTAACGAGGAATCATGGGCGATTGAGGGGGAATCTGGTACATCGATTCTAATGAGAAATGTGGCTGACATAAAAAATAGCCAAAATAAAGTTAGCATCTCAAGAATATGTATCTGAGCATTCTCATCTTTACGCAACGTATCAACTTCCATCAGGGTGTACCCCATATCATTGGAGTTGGTGAGAAAGAACCACCAGACGGATTAAGTCCAATCATATAAGAAGAACCGGGAGTCGTAATTAATTTAGTAACCGCATAAGCGGAATCGCCTATCAATTCGGGATTGAAAACTAATAGATTGAAAGCAAGCAATGCGGCTATTATCATCATTCCCGAATGTTTGAATCCTGCTGAAAATCGGCCATTGGCCATTAATCCAGCCATTGTACCATTACCAATAGCCTGCATAGTTACCCCGTAGTAAAACACTGTAACGAAGAAAAGTGGGTCGATGGCCCTAATCTGCATGTTTCCAATATTGGCCCCACCAGAATCTCCACCAGAATCCCCAGAATTAGATTTAGCAATAGCAGGAATAAAGATTCTACCAAGCAAGGTGATAACACCTAAAAATACGAAATATGAGGTCCATATAACTGCAATATAAGAGCCAATTGCTCTTCTTCTTTCACCTTCTAAGAATTTAATTTCTCTAGAGTCGTTAGCAGCGGTTACCAAAATATCAGAAATTTTTCCACCGGCTCTATCTGCTTCAGCAATCAGTGTAATAGCCCTCTTGACTAGGGGAGTTCCTACTCTTTCAGCAAACTGCTTAATGACATCACTGAACTTAATCCCCCAGCTCAGTTGATCTGACATTTTCTTGACTTCGTCATTAAGCGCCCCATATTCTGATTTCGCTAAGGTCTGGACAGCTACTGTCATTGACAAACCTCCTTTCCAATATTCAGCCATGTCTCTAAGGAAATCAGGGAATTTTTCTTCGACCTCATTCTTCTTTTTCTCGACTTTTTCCCAATAGAAGGAAGCCGGGTATAAGAAAAAGAAGAATGTCAAACCAAAGAAATTCAAAAATATCACTGGCCTAAATGTGAATGGTCCAGCCTCAACTTTCGGACCAATCCAAAATGATTTGTTATTCATGTTAGTTGGAATACCATCATAGTAGTCAACTGTTAAATCAAATTCAGCAGAAGATAATGATTTACCGTCTTCACCTGAAAAGAATACTACTTGATATCTCTCTCCGGGTTCAATATTTTCTATTGATATGTAGCATTCATCACTTTCTTTACCTGTTGTTCCATTGACAAAAGATAAGGTTTTACCATCAGAGTCTCTTATCGCTGCGGTATATTTTGTCGGAGTAGATGCTATAACCTCACAATTCATTTCTAATGGTTGGAGTACAACTACTCCTTGTTTATCATCATCGGAAATTCCAGGCACATCGAATGTTTTTCCTTCGGACTGGAAATTAACCCACGGTTCTTCTGCCCATGTTAACTGATCAGGATTATCCTTCAAAATTGAACATGATTCGTTAGCCCTGTAAGATGGTTTCTTAATTCCTGTAAATTCTTCGCCCATTTGATTTCCTGCTTGATCGACTGCTGTAGCTCCACAATAGATATTGGTAAACATTGGTTCACCATTGGAAGTGGGAATAAAACTAGAGTTAGCAGCCCACATGATTCCTGAACTTAGACCAATAATAATGGAAAAGAAAAGTATGATATAGAGATTTTTTAAGGTCTTATCATCCTTAGGAAGGTCAAGTTCAACGACCATCTTCTTCTTTTTCTTTTTAGCCATTGAATCACCTCCTGTCACATCTCTTGTTCCTTGCTGCTTGTGTAGACCAAAACTGCATACGCAAGATGAATCATCGGTATGAATCCTAATACGATTCCATACAGCATACCTTCAGACATCTGTGCTCCTGAACCTGAAACCCAGAACATAATTACAAGCATGACAATCAAAAACAGAGGCATAGCAACTGCAACTACAATATATGATTCAGCAAGCAGTGCGATAGATTCCAAAAATTGTTGAAGCCTGGTTCTATTCTCTCTCATGTAGTGCTCTGCTCTGTTAAGGAAATATAATTTCAAATGGCCACCAGCAGTTAGTGTTCCAACCATACCTTGGAAAAACTCTGTCAACCAAACTGATGCAGCTCTATCAACACTCATTTTAATCGCAGTAATCAAGTCATAACCGAGTAATGTTACGTCTCGATAAATTAATCCGGCATCATCAGCTACGTCTCCATAAATATCACTATTCATAGCCAAAGAACGGAAAATTTTGGCTGGTGTAGCATTTGCTGCAGACATAGCAGCAGTGTAAGAAGCAGCATATGGAAGATACTTCTCAATTTGTGCGCCTCTTCTATCAGCTTCACGCTTAGCACCGCCACGAACTAGTTTAAATCCGGCATAAGGGATTATTAATCCTCCAAGAACTAAGATTAGCCCCTGCAAAGCAACTGGGAATACCCTAGTTGCATACTCTGGACAACCATTTCCTGGTTTTGATTTATCGATGAGTTCTGGCTCCCAATACTCCCAATCTAGACATGGATTAATTGTGGCTGGGTCTTGAAGACCTTCCCAAAATGCAATGACTCCAATCTCAGGCATGAAAAATAAAGATACAATTCCCCAACAGATTAGAACGATGGCAAAGGAGGNNACTATTACAGTTGANAGATANACTTCAGGCATTATGCCCATCGAACCCTTGACTAAATTATCTGCAAGTTCTTTATCTCTACGAGCTCTTTTCTTAATCAACCTACCAAGGATTCTATTGCAGAATCTCTGCCAAGCGGTTAATTCCATTCTTATTCCCCCATCAACGTAGACCGTCGACACGTGCTAGAATTTCATTTGGACGTACATAGTATTCAGTAACAATCTGTGAAACTTGGTCAGCCTTACGGATATCATTCAATACCATCCATTCAAGAATTCTTTTACGAGTCCTTAATTCTCTTCTCATATCATCTTGTGAATAGTTTAGTTTTACCATGATTTTCTCAAGAACATATGATTTACCACTAAATATGAAATCATCAGTGGTTACGTCCCAACGGAATACTTCATTCGTGATTACTTCCAACGAGTTAGGATCTATCCCGACAATCTCGACTAATTGCTTGGTTCTTCGAACACGCTTTCCGTTAATTCTTGTCTGAATTTGAATACAACAAGCCTCAAGTGCTGGAAGAAGAACACGAGGGATATCAATTGGTTTATTTTCTAATCTGTGAACAAGAGAAGGTACCGAATCTGCGTGCACTGTTGAATAAGCACAGTGACCTGTAGCCATAGCTTGGAACAGAACATAAGCCTCAGCACCACGAATCTCACCCACAATAATATATTCAGGCCGTTCACGAAGTGCGGCTTTTAGTAACTCGAACTCACCAATTACTCCCTCCGTAGATTCTCCACCAAAACCTTGCCGAGTTAGACCTGGCACCCAATTCGGCTGAGGAATGTTAACTTCACGTGTTGATTCGATGGAAACAATCTTCATTTGCCATGGAATAAAAATGCACATAGCGTTTAGAGTTGTTGTCTTTCCTGATGCAGTACCACCTACAAACAGCATAGGTACTTCATTTTGGAATGCAATCCAAAGGTAAGCAACCATTAGAGAAGACATTGTTCTAAAAGCAATAATATCTGCCGGAGAGAATGGGTCATCCTTGAATCTACGAATACAGAATGATGAACCACGAGTAGAAACTTCGTGACCGAGTTTCATAACAATTCTTGAACCATCCATCAATGTTGCATCCAAAAGTGGGTCAGCGACTGAAATGTGCTTCCCGCAACGCTGTGCCAGTTTGATTACATATGATTCAAGCATATCATCTTCTGGCCAAACACAAGTTGTTTCCACTGATTCGAATTTACGATGATAAGCAAAAATAGGGACATTAGTACCGTCGCAAGAAATATCTTCTACATTGGCATCATTCATCAAAACATCCATCTGCCCATATCCAATCAAATCTCTTCTAAGGTAATAAAAAATCTTAGATTTAGATTTCTTGTTGATTTTCATACCATATGATTTGATGACTTTATCCATAGCCGTTCTGATATATGCTTCTGGATTGGCATCTATCTCTTCGATATTAGCTGTCAAGGAACGGATGAAGATGTCCATTATTTCGTCTCTATAGCCCTCTTCTTTCTTTGTCATAGGGGGTTCAATGATTTGATAAATGATGTTTAGAGTTTGTCTATCCCTCACAACTCTAGCAAATGCGTGAGGCGGCAAAACAGGGTATTTGTCAAGCTCATCATACTGGGCTCTTTGCTGGGCTCTTTGGCGTTTACCTCTACTCCCTTTTTTTCGCGCCATACATCATCCCTCGCCGAAGCATTCTATCACATGCATCGGCCGACTATAACACTTCGGTGAAATTTCAACAGAAAACCACAACCCTGCGAGGCAAAATCAAAAGCCGTCAAGAGTTTTTGAATTGTTCAAGCCAATTTTCGCAGAGAGAATAAAAATCTTCGAGATTAGAATCGTTTGGAAGGACGATGTCGGCCGACTCAATCAACTTGTCAAGACCCCATCCTGTTTCCCGTTTCTCCCTTACTTCAAAGGCAGCATAGTCGCCATCTTCTGAACGACCCCTGCTTTGTATTCTTTGAAATCTTACATCTACAGAGGCAGTGATCGCTATTGTCGAAAATGTATCACCCCATCTAGAGTGAAATAAATCAAATTCTGCAGTCCCTCTAAGGCCTTCAATGAGAATAATCGGGTTTTCTTCAAGCAATTCATCCACAGCGTCGCATAGCCTTTTCGCCAATACATCATCGCCAAATTCAGCTCTTAATTGAGCGGCGACTTGTCCAAAAATTCCTGGGCTTTCTTCAACTCCGAGCCTGCTTACTTCCGCCCTAACCATGTCACCCATGGATAAAATGGGAATCCCAGAACGTTGTATAACTGCAGCGAACTCACCCTTGCCAGAGCCTGGTAAACCACACACAGCAAGGACTCTTCCCATGAGCAACCCTTGAGACGGACGCCCTTGAATATACCTCTTATGGATTCACATAAGATTTACTTAATAGCAAATTAGTTGTTGAAATGTGAGTCGCCCCAACGCCTATCCATCAATTTCCATAGTAGAGTAGAAGCCATAAGTAAAATCACTGAAATTGTTATCATACCCATATATCCTTGTTGAACTAGACTCTCATCATACATTGCTGCTGTTGCTGCAAGACCGTCTTGAGAGGCTCGCTCCCACCAATTACCGTAAAGAGAAACATCGCCTTGGGTAAATGAGAGTAAGAATAATCCTAGGAGAGGCAAAACGGTTCCAATCCAAAACCATATCATTATCGATGCATCAAATATTGCTTGATTCGGCCTAAGACCCATAAGGTAAGCAGTTAATGCTACAATGTATATCGAATTTGCAAACATCACAATGATGCTAGTTGGAAGAGAGGCCCACTCATCTAATCTCCAAGCCATCAAAACAATGAATATCAAAGATATCCATGATGTTGCCAAAAAGTAGACTACAACTTTTGCTCTGATCAGTTGTGGGACTCTAAGAGGAAGGCCATTCATGAATTCGGGAGAATCCAAAATTGTCAGCCATGAGTAAAAATTGAAACCAAAAAATCCTAAGAATGGAGCATATGATAGTAGATTAATCGGTATTGGTGCTTCTGCAAAGTCGATTAGCCAAGCCATTCCTAGTAATACCAAAAGTGGAATCGCATAAGATACTGTCATCTTTTTGATAGAACCTGAGCGGAATAAATCAACAAATTCCTTAGCGACTATCAACCTAACCTCTCCCTTGCCAAGGAAGCCAAGTCTCTGATAAATTGGTTGTAACATATCGCCTTTCTCGACCACACTCACATCAAAATCATCCACTATGAGTAAAGATGAAAGGTAGCCTAACCCAATACAGACAATAAATGAAAATATAGCTATCATAATATTCTGACTCGATTGAACCTTTAGACCTAGTAAGAACCATTCCAAATCAAACGCACCAATACCTGCACAAATTCCGAATAAAACAATCAACATTGGACCAAGAATGGTATACGGCCTACCACGCATCCATAAGGCTGAGGCTAGGAAGGAAAAAACCAAACCTTGAGCGAGTGTAACTACCATCGCAATCCAAGTCCATGGCAGACTACTAATTTCCAAAGGGGTTTTGATCGAAGCAACTGTCTCTAGTCCAATCCCCAAAAACATTCCAAAAATTATTGGAGAAAGTATTAGCAAAACATAGAAGCATAAATCCTTGATGAAGTAAACAAAATGAGCAACGGAATTTGGTAATGGTTGTAAAGCAGGGGATGCGAGTAAGAAATTTTTAGTTCCTGTCCTTCGAATCAAGGCATCACGACCCATAAATGCAAATGTCCCCATTCCAAGGCTAAACACTAGTAACGGCAAATGTAGGCCAAAACGTAACTCTTGCCATGTGAAAGTTTTCGATTCGATATCACTAGTTTGTGCTGCCGAATCCCCTACAAGAAATTGTAATCCAATGGTTGAAATCATTGTAACTACTGATAATAAAAGAGGGAATAAGATTACTTGTCTTGCTTTAGCAAATTCAATATTTTTCCTAAATTCTTCCTTGAACATTACTTTGAAGGTTGCAATAAAAGCAGAGAAGCCACGCATTGGGTTGTGCAATTTTTGCCCCTGAGAACCGGTTCCTAGATGAGTTATTTTGGTATTCGATTCGACTTCATCCCAATCTTTAGATGAAATCAAAATACCAGGCAAACCTATTCCTCCTCAGAGATTCCTTCTTCGTTAAACCTCTCCATATCCTCGATAGAACGGCCAACTAGTCTGATGAAAACATCTTCTAATGTTTCTTCATTGGAAAGTTTCAGGTCGCTGACTGAACCTGCGGCGAGAACTTTTCCATCATTGATAATGGCCATTCTATTGCACATTCTCTCTGCCATTTCTAGTACGTGAGAACACAGGAAGATTGTCCCTCCATTTTCCACATGGTCGAGCAACCATTGCCTACATTTACGCTGATATATCGGATCTAAATTAGCAAATGGTTCATCCAAAAATAATAACTTTGGCCTATGGATAAAGGCTGCTGCTAGCATTACTTTTTGGCGCTGACCTTTTGATAGATCTTTACACATTGTGTTTCTTTTCTCTTCTAAACCGAACCAATCCAACCAATATTCAACTTCATTCTTAAAATCATTAACATTCCTTAATGTTGCTACAAATTCAAGAAACTCGACTGGCGTTAGAAATGATGGTGGCGATTCAGACTCTGGAACAATCCCAATGTTAGCTTTGAGTTTCTGTGGGTCTTTTACAGCATTTATTCCAAGAATTTCGATCAAACCCTTACTCGGTTTCAATTGACCTGTAAGTAATTTTATGAATGTCGATTTACCTGCACCATTTGGCCCAAACACTCCAAAAAATTCACCCGAATGAACTTCGACATTCAATGGATGTAAAGCGATGAAGTCTCCATATTTCTTAGCCATATCTACTGCCTTGACCAAAGGTACTTCTGTTTCACCCATATGATGACCTAACATCGCTCCGCTTTTTACTATTGGTTTAACAAATTAATACGCATAAATCATGAAGTCCTTCCTGCTGGCATTGTCATGAGCGCACCACAAAGCGAGGTTCTTCAAGTTGAATTAATTGCGTCAGATGGCGAAGATACCAGTAAAGGAAGTATAGCATTAGTGACAATCAATCGTCCAAATAAATTGAATGCATTGAACTTTGATGTGATGGAATCAATTAAAAAAATGTGCAAGTGGGTTGAATCTGAAGACTCGGTTCGCTGTGTGGTAATTACAGGCGCCCAACCATTACCTCCTGCTGAAGGTAAGAGAGCGAAACCGAATGCTTTTGTCGCCGGCGCAGACATTACAGAATTTGTTGGAAAAAACAGCAAGGAGATAAAGATTCAATTTACAGATAATGGTGTTGAAGCAATTTGGTCTCTAAGCAAACCTACAATTGCAATGGTAGATGGTTTTGCTCTTGGAGGGGGATGTGAAGTCGCTTGTTCTTGCGATATACGAATTGCAAGTACTCGCTCTAAATTTGGAACTCCAGAAATTAACCTCGGCCTTATTCCAGGATATGGAGCGACACAGCGTTTGATGAAACTTCTAGGTTATGGAAAAACGATGGAACTGGTGATGACTGGAGAAATGATCGGTGCAGAAGAAGCAAATCGAATAGGTCTAGTTAACCATGTAGTAAGCCCTGATGAACTATTAGAGTTCACAATGAACATGGCTAAAATTATCGCCAGTAAATCATCAAATACACTGGCAGTAGCAAAATCAACTATCAGAACTTCACTCGAAGTCGGTTTGAAAGAAGGGGTAGCAATCGAAGCAGATGCCTTTGCTGGGCTTTTTGATAGTGAAGATAAAGAAATAGGAGTACAAGCATTCTTGAATCGAGAAACTCCTAAATGGAAACATAAGTAATCAAAAGCCGATTACCATATTCCAAGCAATTATGAAAATTGCAATATCCGCAATTGCATGTGCAACCCATGCAACCCATATACTACGATATCTCATGTATAACCAAGAAAAGATTGCACCNCCGATAAAAACTCCAAGCGATGCAATAAAATTACCCAATGGGTCAATAAAAAATGCTAATGCAATAGTATGATGGATTGTAAAAATCCCAGCTGATAAGAAGATTGGAGTCCAAACTCCACCTGTTAACTGCTCAATTTTAGACGTAATAAACCATCTAAATACGTATTCTTCTAATACTGAATTAATGAATACCCAGAATATTATGGCTAAAGCAAATCTCCAAGCAACAGTCAATCCAACGGTATCTAGAATTTCGGTTAACTCATCCGCTCTCANTAACTTATCACCTATCGAAAAATAAGCAATAAATATCACTATTAGCATCCCTATGCCAAGCAAAGTGGATACTTTCCAACCTCCATTCTCTGGCAAGGATAATGATTTTTCACCCTTCTCAATACGTAAATACCAGAATGCAGGTAATCCAAAAATCCACACCTTAGTAATAATGAAAACAAAAATGGCTAATATTCCTGCTTTGAAAGCAAAACCGGTAATTACTGAAACACTCGGTGCAATCGCTACTAATATTAATCCGAGCAATGCTAAATTTCTTTGATTTGAAATGGTTGTATCTTCAGATGTTTGTTCAGAGATCATCGAAGTGGCCTCTTTAATCTTCCATCTCATCTTTCAATGCTGCCAAAGCACTACTTGCAGAAGAGTTTACCGCTGGAATCGGTGGAAGAGGTAGTTCTCCAAGCCCTGGCAATGGTGGCAATGGATTACCATCAGGCCCCAATAACTCTGGTAGTTTTGGCTTCTTTACAACTTCTTCAAAGCCATCATCCAATGGGGTTCTTAATTTCAGTATCTTACTTTCATCTAATCTTATGAATGTAGCACCGTAAATATGACCTGGTTGTGGGTTTTCTGGTTCAACAAGAACTGTTTGTCCATGGTTCTCAGTTTGAAGAACTGCGACCAAATCTTCACCTGCGGTATGTTCTTCCCACATTCTAACAGTTGAGGCTCTAATCTCTGCCAATTGGCCTCGACGTCTTTTTTCTATTCTGTTTCTGATTTCTTGATGCTTGATTCTACGATTAGAAACGGTAACTTCAATGTCTGCATCTTCTACAGATTCCGGACTTACCTCAACAACGTATTCATCGGCAGTATGTAATTCTTCAATTTCTACCTCAACTTCATCAAGACTAATCATTCCCTCATCTTCAGAATCCAAATTTTGTTTTTCTAGTTCTGCGGCTTTTATTTTAGCCAATTTACGTTCACGAAGAGACGCACCATCAAGTGAATCTTGAGTTACAGGTTGTGGGATATCTGAATCTTCTTCTACTTCTTCAATCGTTTCTTCTACAGACACAGCCTGAGTTGCCACTTGCTGAACTGGAATTCGAGACCGTTCTCGTCCCCCCATCAAAACCCAAATTGTTGTGAAAGCAAAGGTTAATCCAATCAAAGTCCACTTGCCAGTATCGGTTAGGCTAGAGGCTGATGTCAAGTAATAAAATCCGGAAGTAAGGGCAATCAAACCGGTTACTGTACGTGCAAACCCCATGTCCCTCACCACCATGCAACTGCTTCTAACTTATCATGCTGATGGCAATTGGTTAAACAAGTCGTTTAATGCCCTACTCCTNTGACTAAATTTTTTCTTGANNTTNATNTCAACGNCACCAAATGGCGAACCNTGGGTACTTACTTCACCATATTCGCCGGCGGGAAGTGAATCGCCGTCAGAATCTAGATCATATGGAACAAAAATTGGATCATAACCAAATCCATTACCTTCAACTATAGTTGTCGAAATATATCCCGGGCAATGTCCGTTTCCAACATATACCTTGCCATTATCCCAAAGAACTGCTACTGCTCTAAATTCTGCAGACCTCAAATTAGCCAATCTAATGCTATCTTCGGTCGTTAAATGTGATAATAATTTTATTATCCCATCACAACCTATGGTTTCATGAACATAAGATGAGTAAACACCGGGGAATCCTGATAGTGCATCAATGAATAATCCCGCATCTTCAATCATTAACATATCTTCTGAGTCTTTGCCTCCAGGCAAATAAGATTTAGCCTGTTCGATTTTGGCCATTGCCACTTCTGTAATACTGTCTGATTGTGGTTCAATGATGGCATCTTTTGGAGTCATCAACTGATTTACTTCATACCCCAATGGAGTAAGGTGCTCTCTGGCTTCGTCAACTTTTCCTAAGTTTCCCGTGAGAAACCAAATTTTACGGCCCATGTGCTTCGCAAACGGTTGGCATTTTCATGTCTATTGCTAAAAAATGTATATTTGACTATATTTCTGCATAGACTTGAAGTGATTAATATGTCAGCACAACATATGCTCCAACAGATAGGCTTGGTCGCTCTTGGAGGGGCTATTGGGGCTGGATTAAGATATTTGATCGGCACTTGGATTTCATATGAAACATTTCCATTAGCAACAATTACAGTTAATTTAGTTGGGTCGTTTCTACTAGGAATAATTGCTCTAAGCACATCACAGAATTTTATTTCATCCGATCTGGCTTTATTCTTAGGGACTGGAATTATTGGATCTTTTACCACGATGTCTGCATTTTCAATGGATACTATTGAACTACTACAAAACGGAAATGCCTCTACTGCTGGCTTTTATGTCATACTAACATTTACTTTATGCCCAGTTCTAGCATGGTGTGGTTGGTCAGTAGGCGATAAATTTCTAATTTGAAATACCATCACTTAAGTAGTGGTTGCTAGATGGAAATTTAAGGCCAGAGAGGCAATATTGTTTTCGTATGCCCTAAGAGAGATGATACAATGACAAATGACCATATTATAGAAAAAATGAACTTAGCACTTGGATGGGAACTTCGCGCTATCAACATGTATGCGCACTATTCCGCAAATGTAAGAGGAATTCACAGACTACAACTATCTCCTCTATTCAACACTGAAATGACTGAATCCTTATCCCATGCCGACATTGTCCGTAAGGCTATTGTTCAACTTGGAGGAATCCCCGTTACAGAGCGAAATGCGCACCCAATTATACATACAACTAACTATGTTGAAACTCTAAATTATTCCCTCGAGACCGAAGCTAAAGCAGCAGAAGTTTATGCTCAACTTTTACAATTAATCGAAAAAACGGATGAACAAGACCTCTATGACTCAATTGAACAAATATATCTTGCTGAACTACGTAGTTTAGAAGAGTTGAGATTGGTTGTTACTGAAAGTTAACCGTGATATCTCACTCTAGAACGCACCTGTTCTAGTCTTTTCATCACCAAGTCAGCAGTTGGAACAACTCCCCCAGACTGTTCTTTTGCTGGACCTAATCTAGATTCTTCATCGACATATCCTCTTAGAAATATGTCAATTGCTCCTTCTATTGAGGGATGGGATGCTCCGAGTATTTCATCGATTACATGCAAATCGATTCCAAATCTTTCTACTTCATAATCGATGGATGCAAGTCCGAAATCCACAAGGTATGCATTGAAATCTTCATCTACCAAGATATTGTTAGTAGAAAGGTCACCGTGAGTAATTGCTAAGCGATGTAATCTGCGAACCAAGGCCCCAGAATTATGTAGGCAAGTAGAAATATGTTCTTTAGTGACGTTTTCATCTCTTAGTACCTCGATTAAAGGTCTCCCAGGTAACATTTCCATTACCAGTGTACCACCGTCTAAATCAACATCCCATATTGCTGGAACCTGAAGTCCAACACGTCGAGCGCGAATCAATAGTCGTGCCTCGCTTAACAACCTTCTAAATCCAAGCCTCTTCTCCAGATTGGGATGTCTCCAGCCTCTTTTCCGCCTGATTTTCCTTACTGCTTGACGCCCCATCCATGAGCCAGACCATACCTCCGCCTCTGCTCCGAGATGAAGTCGCTCTTGCGGTTGGAAGACCATAACACACCCTTGAGGCTTTAGTTTATCAAAATCACCTATTCACAACCATTGAAAAAGGATTACTTCTTGGACATATTGAAAGCAATGACGATTTCGCTACCAATGTGCTCTATTGATTTCATGGATACTAGCCTGTCTCCTGAGGAACAGATGATTTCCGATAGAATCACTGAACTGAAACAAAAGCTAGGAGATGATTTGCTTATTCTTGGACATCATTACCAAAGAGACAGCATTGTTATGCATGCTGATTTCCTTGGTGATTCATTTATGTTAAGTCAAAAGGCTGCTGAATCCTCTGCCAAATTTATCATTTTTTGT
>NZXL01000052.1 GCA_002697705.1 Methanobacteriota archaeon | reverse complement strand
TCACATTTACCGAAGTTCCTAATGATTTGGCATTGGAGAGAACTATGCGCAGTAGATGGGAAAATGGCGCACGCTTGGAAATGAAAAGTATGCTATACCACGAGTGGGCATATCTAGGACGTTTACCGATAGTCAAGCACAAATAATCAGTTCAAATATAGTTCTAGTTCGACTTCATCACCATCTTTTAGATCTACAAATTCTCTTAAGAAAGTAGGAGAAATTACTTCGACAACATCAAAATGTCGAGTCAAATCAGGAATTAAAACTGCACATTCTACGGTTTTATCATTTGCCATAAAGTTAGCCTTGAAAGCTGTTGCTCCACCGAAAGAAATACCATCTCTAAGAAAACCTCGAATTCGATAACTTTCGATATTTTCAAGGGAAATTTGCTTGGCACTTTCGAGATCTTGCTTTTCAGCATCTAGTGTATCAATGCCAGATTTAATTCTCAATGCGATATAATTGACGAGGTGCGAGTCAGAAACACTTAGATTTAGAGTTCCAGGCCAAACAGATGTGCCCATGATAGTCACGAATTGCTCCTGATAGTGTTTCTGTGCCATGAATACATGGGCTCTACCAAGTCCACTGCTGACTATTCCACTTATCCGCACAAACGACCCAAGAGCCTGCCCTTTTTGAGTTTCATGTATTTTCACTCTGAAGAAATGATACAAAAGCACTTCAAGTATCGCTTACTCCAATGAATTGGTGAGACTATGCCCGGCGATATGTCATGGATGAAAGACAGATATGAACAACTATCTTCACAATCATTATTGTGGGAGCCTCCTACACTAGAAAGTTCAAATGAACCGAGATGTACTATCGAAGGTAAACCGACGATAATGCTATCAGCAAATAACTATCTTAATTTGACAACACATCCAAAGGTTGTCGAAGCCATGATTTCAGCTACTAGGAAATATGGCTCTGGAAGTGGTAGTGTGAGAGCTATTGCAGGAACAATGGATATTCATTTAGAAGCAGAGAAGAAGGTGGCAGAATTCAAAAAAGTAGAATCTTCACTGATTTATTCTGCTGGATATACTGCTAATGTGGGCTTGATTCCAACATTAGTATCTGGGCCCCAAGACGTAATTATCAGTGATGAATTGAATCATGGCTCGATAATAGATGGAGTCCGATTGACAAAAGCAAGCCGTGGAGTTTACGCACACAACGATATGGGTGAATTAGAAGCAGTTTTACGACAACACCAAGATAGTGAACGTAAATTGATTATTACCGATGGAGTATTTTCTATGGATGGAGACATGGCTCCACTTGATGAAATTCATAAATTAGCTGAACAATATGATGCTATGATATACGTCGATGACTGCCATGGGGAAGGCGTTCTTGGCGATGGTGGCGCAGGAATAGTTGATCACTTCAAATTACAAGGTAAAGTAGATTTTGAAGTAGGTTCCTTCTCGAAGGCACTCGGTGTCCAAGGTGGAATTCTAGCAGGTAGTGAAATGACTAGGACCCATGCTTTGAATCATTCCCGTTCATGGTTATTATCAGGTTCACAACCTCCTGGTGTCGCTGCAGCACAAAAAGCGGCTGTAGAAGTCTTAATGGAAGAGCCCGAACATCACCAAAGACTATGGGAGAACACTAATTATTTTAGAAAGGAATTACAAAATTTAGGATTTGATACAGGTGTATCTACTACCCCAATTATTCCTGTAATGTGTGGTGAATCTAGCGTTGCCAAGTCTATGACAACTTCTCTGGCCAAGCATGGAGTAATGGCTGGAGCGATCGTATTTCCTATGGTCGCTCGTGACAAGGCTCGTATTCGTACTCAGATGTCAGCAGGTTTAACCCGAGAGGACTTGAATGAAGTTCTATCGATATTTGAAAAAGTTGGACCTGAAGTCGGATTGATTTAATCACTCTGATTCGAAATCATCTACTACAGACATAAGTTCAGCATCTTCAGATTCTTGTTTATCCGAAAATGAGTCATAATCCTTTTCTTCGGATTCGATTGCTTCAAATGGATTTTTCCCATCTTCAATCATACATAGAAGTCGCCACCTTGGAGCCCACGATAGGTGAACATACATCGGTCCAGGAAGGAGCATCAGGAGCCATGAGATAATCGCTGGAATCTCGAAAATATTTGTTCTATCAATTGTTAGCAATGCTAAACCGACAAATGGCATTGGATAAAGAATTGAACGAGGAGGGGCTGTAGGGAATCTTCCTGTTATACTAATTATAATTGTAGAACACAATCCGAGGAAGAAACAAGCCACAAGCAGTAAACAACAGTGTAAACCCCAATCTGCTAACCAACCCGAGTGATCATCACTTGCAAAGCGGTACGGCAGTAGAAGTGCTAAAGCCACAAGTACTCCATAGAATCCACCTATGTTAGCAGGGTGTGATAGCCAAAGAGGTAGTTTTGTGAACAGTTTGGAAAGTGATGTTCCTAAGAGCGTATCACGTTCCTTGGAATCAAGAGACTCGAGCCTCGATTGCCATTTTGATAACCTATTCACGCCCATTCGAAAACGATTAAGCCTTTGAATATGCAGGGCAAAAAGTCACCGTATCATTCACTTCGGCCAATTATTTTAGAAATCGGCCCGGAAATTTCCATTTCTTCTTCTTCCATCCATTCTCTATCAAGCAATCCGCTCTCCTCTGATTCTCTATCCCTTGCCTCTTCGATGTCATCCTGGACATCATTTACCGCATCTCTAAGAGAAAGGGCTTGATTGATTAGAGTTACTTGCATGCTTATCATTTTATAATTCTTGGAATTACTGAAATGGCCTAAGTTTGTGTAATTTTCATTATCTTCTACAATATTATATCCACCTATCAGTTCATCTTTAGCCAACTTCAATCTATCTTGTCCAGGCTCTAACCATGTTCCATCAGATAGACCGATGTAAACTTCTGCTTTTCCTATTGGTTGTTCATCGAAGAAAGGATGATTCAAATTCACCGCTAAAGGTGTATTGAGGATAGCCAATTGATCGGGAAGGAAAAGGAATGAAATAAATCCAATTATTACTTGAATTAATATCACTGACCATGTTGGTAATCCTAAAGAAATCCATGCCATAATACCTAGAATTGCTAATGTTACAATCACAAATATCATCAAAAGAAGTTGATTGCGTTGTGGTTTGGAAATGGGCAATTGATGAAACGGAATAACACCTTTGGGTAGTACTCCCTCCTCTGCCATGCTATAGGGTAATAATTAGACCAATTAGACTTTACAATCATATGATGGTATTTTTCAATGACTGTCAAAACCGAACATTTAACAGAATTTCATCCGCACCTTTCAAGAACATATAGCGAAGGCTTGACTCGTAGGGGTCTATCTAATGGTCGAATTACCTCAGGGCGTTGTCATAGAAGTTCGTCGTGGTGGACATGACGCTTTGAAGCAACTAGCAGGTGATATGTCAAGGCTCAATGTGTCGGGGCATATTCGCGTAGAGCGTAAACCAAAAGAACTGATGCCACGTATTAGTCAAGTGATTATTCAAGATGGAATGCCAAAAATAGCTATTCATGAATCTGATGCGATAAAGATGGGTCTCGAAGCATTATTGGAGATTGAAAGTGATGCTACTGCCATAGATGCTTTAATTTCATTACATGAACTTTCAGATGATGAGTTAGATAAAGTCATTAGATTATATCCGGATGCTAATATTTACTCTCAAGAAGAAAACCAATTAGATACTGATGGACAATGGTGGAATCAAGTAAAATTACAATCTAGGAGGTGGGTAAGAGATAACCGCCTTCCTGAAATAGAAGCGACAGTTGAAGCACCTGAATTTATCAGGCAGAAAACACAAGCACAACTAAGAAAACTTGAAGGCAATACACGTCAACTAAATCTTGGAGATGTATTGTTATTTGATGCAGATGACTCTAGTTTAGTGATTGAACTGTCCAGTGCTTTGGCTGGCCATGGAAGGCCGATTCAAATAATCACTAGAACTCATCCTACAATTTTGAATAGAACTCACGATATACCAATTAGTTCCTGTCTTTGGCTTAGTACAAGCGAGGAAGATGGAGCAATTCCAGCCGACTTACAGGTTCTAAGAAAGAAGATTTTGAATTTCTTATGGGCTAACAAGCAAGCGATAGTTGCTATTGATGGCCTGGAATACTTGTCTAGTCGAAATGATGATTCGGATTTGATGGCCTTTATTCGAGCCATTGCCGATGAAGTTAGAATGGAAGACCATGCATTACTACTGTCTTGCGACCTTTCAGCATTTGAATCGACTACAAGACATAGTATTACGAGAGAAGTTGAAGAATTACCCACAAGCATTGTTGACCTATGGTTGATGGAAGATGAATCATTATTTGAGCACCCAATTTGTGTTGATATCAGTGAAGAAGAATCAATTTGGATTCAGCAGCAACTCAACCTACTCGCTTCAAGAACAGGAGAGTTGAATCATTCTTCCAATGTAGAACTTATCGGAGGAAGTGCAATAATTGAAGCAGATNATGTCATTTCTGCTGGTGAAAACTTGGCTCAAGTTGTCGACCAATGGGGTGAAGAATCACGTCAAGAAGCAGACATTCCTCAACTACAAGAGGTATTTGAAGAAGCGAGCAAAGATTTAGTCTCCAAAACAGTTGATAATGTTGAAAAATATGTCGATAATAGTTTAGATGATAATCAAACTAAGCCTGAATCAGTAATGATAATTGATACCCCAATCGAGGAATCAAATGAACCGGAAATTGTAGAGGAGGCTGCCCCTATGATTTCTATCAAAGTCAAGTCACCAGTTCCACGTAGTCCGATTAGGATTAAGAGACGAAAGGTTAGAAAAACTAAGCAGCGTAGTAATCAGGTTGACTTTTCCAAGAGTAGAATCTCAGCTGCAGTCAAAAATAATACTGAACTTACCGGCCTAGAAAAATTAGATACTTTCAAGTCTAGGAAATTGGGTATTTCAGATAACTTAGCAGAATATTCTCAAAGACAAGATACTGCATTTCAAAAGACCTTCAAAACAAATGAACAGTCCTCTGATCAATCTTTGATACAAGCAAGTAAGCAGAAAGCAGCTATGAAAAACCCTTCAATAAAAGCAATGAAGGCCGATAAGAGGATTAAGCATCTATCCTCAGTAGCGAATCAAAATCAGGATAGTTCACTAAACCCATTGATGGCTAGAGGTGTNAAAGTCGACAAAAAGACNTCCAAATATTCTAGAGAATCTGCCAGTAGGGTGCAGAGTAAGACGACTATTGATGAGCATTATCATGAATGGTCAAAGGATGAAAGTTCAAATAAATCATCAGGAAAATTATTCGATGAAAAGGGTAAAGAATTGAAGAAAGTCAAAGGTGATGACCAATGATGAATCGTAAGCAAAGGCTTAATTCAGCATTGGATAATGCCAAGCGACATTTACAATCTTTGGACAATACATCTACAGTCGAGGACGATTTAGAACCGTCAAAAGATTTCACTCCTTCTCGGTCTAAATTAAATCACTTACTTGGAAGAAAATCGGTCCAAGATAGTCGCAATTCAAAGTTGCTACAACGTGTAGGAGTATCTTCAAGGCCAACATTCGACCTTATTGCTGATCATGTACTTGGAAGAGATAGTCGGAAATTTAAACCTTCGATAGACCTAACTAGTGATGGAGATGACATNTCAGATGTTGTAGCAAAACGGTTGGCAAACTTGAGGCAAAGGACATTTGACTCATTGGAAGATATTAGCCAATCTAACTTTTCAGATGACAATAATTATGTTGGGTTTGATGATGAAGGGACTCCAATTTGGAAGAGTGTAATGCAAGGCCAAAGAAGAAGTGATAAGATAACGACTCTAGAATTGGAACAAGAGATATCTCTAGCCGCACATCATCATTCGGTTTATATTCCAAAAGACTTTGATTGGCCAAAAAAACTTGGCTTTGAAAGCCATAATACCTTCAGAAATTGGGTTACAGTTGTTGAAAACCGCCGAGCTACACAATTGGCTGAAGGCGTTATTGATTCACCAGGACAGGGTCTAAATCCATTATTGATTATTGGTGATAGAGAGACAGGCCGTTCACATTTAATCCATGCGGTCTCACAGGCTATTTTACAAAGACANGAAGGTCATGTATTCCTTTTATCNGGAGTNGAAATAGAGCAATTNGAANCNCTTCCTGANGGNTGGCAAGAGTCNTTNATNGGTTGNAGCCTATTGGCCTTTGATGATATTGATATGATTGTTGAAAACAAAACGCTCTCCAATTTGATAGGAAAAATGATTGATTATGCCTTGAATTTGAATGTCCATGTAGTCCTAACCTCATCGTGTCCTCCTGGAGAATGGCCGACATCAAGACTTTGGGATCTTTGCCGCGGAAGTGTTCAAACTACAATTAAGCAGCCTAGCGCAGGTAGTTTGATGTTATTTGCCAGAAGAAAATCTATTTCGATGAATATTGTTCTTGATGATAGCCAGTTAGCAACTCTTGTTACACATGATGCATTGAGTTGGCGCTCGACAAATTCTAATCTCGAAAAGTTGGCTGCGTCAATTAGAGGCGGAGAACAGATTGTGGATGCGCACGATGTTTCATCAATACTTTCCGATATACCACTCGAATCACAAATGGAACACGATGAAATTGTACGTGAGAGAGTAGAAGACATCGCTCAAAGACTTATTTCGAACGCAGTTGATGTTGTTTACAGTGACCATGAACTTGGAGGCATTGAGTTAACCAGTGAACTTCCTGAACTGACTGAAGATTATGAACCACCTAATTGGGANACTGAAGAACTATCCAGTTCACAAGTAGACTTATTGGAAAGNCATGTAAAAACAACTCTCGAGGATTTAACTCCNGAAGCACCATCTGTTTTGGATTTACATGACCGTGATAAGCACTTAGTNGCTGAAAGNACACGTATTAAGAATGAAGATTTTGGTAAAGCCGCAGATATCTTAACCGATATTGAAATGAATCTTGACGATCAATTCCAATCTGCAGAACTTGAGCTGAATGAAAATTCAATAATCCTAGAAGGTCTTGAAAAGTCTATGATGGAGCTTGCCCAAAGAGCAAGTGATGCATCATTAGAAGATTTAATTCTAATAGCTGATGATTTGAGAGANTTAGAAGAAAAGTTGGTANAAATAGATCCTGANAAGNCNCCATTGCCAGAATTNNTNGAGGCGAAATTAATCCGTAANCCTGCNAAGAGGAGAAAGAAGAAACANCGNACTGCNAAGACAAGTATNCTNAAAGTNTCNTCTAANATNTCNTCNATTTTAGATAGTCANGAACCNGAAGGNGAATGGAATATCAATGATAGNGAGGTGTCTGCAGATGANCTTCTATCNNCNGATAATTTGGANATNANTTCNCTTANANANATAAAGCAAACATTAGTTCCTCATCCNGATGAAAATCAAAAACCNGNNACATTAANTGCAAANTCAGTACTTGTTTCAGGTGAAGAAGAATGAAATCACCTTGGTGGATGAAGGGAGTTCCCTTCTCATGTCAACCTGAATGTGGTAAGTGTTGTGATGAACCCGGAGGAATTGTGTTTCTCAGTACCAATGATGCGCAAAGAATCGCTAACCATTTTGAAATGGAGGTTTCCGAGTGGTTAGAAAGAGATTGCCGAAAGACACTAGATGGTCGTTATATCCTAAATAGTCGTAAAAGTGATGATGTTTGTATTTACTTAGACGAATCTAAGCAATGTGATATCTATCAGGTTAGGCCTCAGCAATGTGCAGCATTCCCTTGGTGGTCTGAAAATCTATCTTCGGAAAGAGCATGGAAAGAAGTTAAGAAAACTTGTCCAGGGTTGACTTCTGATGATGCAATAGTAATTGATGGAAATACAATTAGGATTCAAATTTTTTCAGATAGACAGGCTACAAAGGGATTCCGTAGTTGGCCAAATAATAATTAATCTGCATCCGATTTGTTCGAATTTTATAGAGCCGACTTTATACACAAGTGGTTTCTCGGGATGTTAAGGGGGATTAAATTGACTGATGAAGATGTTTTACTGGAACTAACAGATAAGCACCTGAACATCGGACTTAGAGGCGTACCAGTCGGCACATGTCGCACCTCGTTTGTCACCCCTACAGAAGGAGTTCACTATTGTGGATATCCGATAAGAGAATTGGCGAGTTTTGAACCTGAAGATATCGTTTACCTTCTTATGAACAAAGAATTGCCTAATGCATCACAATCTCAAGAAATTCGTAAAGATTTAGCCAGTCGTGCTAAAATTCCAGGTGATTTAGCATCCGTCTTGAGTACACTTCCTAAATTCGGTCATCCGATGGATTGGCTCTCAGTTGGAATACATACACTTGGAATGTTTGAAACAACTGATGATTGGAAAGAGGACGCGTTGAATCTTATTGCTCGAATGCCTAGATTGATGGGTCTTATCTTTAGAATTAGAGAAGGTAGAGATTCGAATATTCCTGAAGATGATACATCACTTTCTCTTGTCGACCGATTCATCAATACATTGGGGCTAGAAAATGTGGACAAAGGCGTCATGAAAAGAGTCATTTCAACTTACTTAGTATTGCATATGGATCACGGGGGAGGAAATCTTTCTACTTTTACAGGAAAGGCCGTCGCATCTGGCAAGGCTACAGTTTACTCTTCGATTGCAGGTGCAATGAATGCATTATCTGGACCATTGCACGGTCGTGCAAATCAGTCCTGCTTAGAATTTGTTCTTAAGATTGGAACTAGCGATACCGATGAAGTTGAAGCATTTGTTCGAGCAGAGTTAGATGCTGGAAGACCTATATTTGGTTTTGGACACGCAGTCTTGAGAGTTGAAGACCCTCGCGCAACAGTTCAATTTGAACTTGGGGAAGAGATTTGCCCAAATGATGAAAACTTCAAGATAATCAGAACTCTTAGGGATGTAGCTCCAAGAGTTTTAGGAGAAAACCCGAAAATAAGTAATCCAAATGCAAATGTCGATATCGCCAGTGGTGCATTATTACATCATGTTGGTTTGACAGACCCTACTTACTATACCACTTTCTTTGGATGGGCTAGAGTCGCTGGTATAGGCGCTCAAATAGTCGATGAGCGTTCAGTTTTCAGAGGCGGAAAAGGAGTTCCAATTTATCGTCCGAAATATTTCGCTGAACAACAAACACTACGCCACATTGAATAATCATTTGATGACAGGTCTGGGGGTTTTTCCAGAACCTCGATGACCAATTAATCTAATACTTTGCCAAGGCGGAGAATCTGTACTTTTGGCCAATGTTTCCTCTACATCAATGTCCCAATTCCACTTTTTACGCCAAAATTTAATCAATTCAGATTTTCTTTGTTTATCACATTCATTCCATGTTGGGACATCTGATTTTAATTGTTCAATTATTGAGAGATGTTGGTCTTTTGTAGCATCCTCCAATATTTGACTCTGAGTTTCATCTAGCGGCATAGTCGCAGGATTAAACCACCTTGCTTTACCACTTGGCAACCAAGTTAAATCAGGGTCAATGTGGTCGCTTAGTGCAGTTAGGCCTGCACTCAATACTGCATGCTCTAATTCTGGTTTAGTTGGCCAAACATAAGTCGGCATACCCTTTTGACATCTTGAGAGATATTCTCTACGCTTACCTTGCAGGCCAACCATTCTTCCAACTAGGGCACGTGAATAAACGGGTGAAAAATATTCCATTGCACATGGCACCATCGATGAGCCCGAATTTCTATGTTTCTTAACAAGGCGAGAAAAGGGAGTTATGAAATACTGAGGGTAAGCATACATTCTTTTGATTGTACGAGTGCCAATCGTAGGGATTGATGGCATCAATTCTGCCCAATTTCTTTTTATCGATTTTTGGTGAATAATTTTATTCATACCTTTGTAAAAGGAATAGAATACAGAATTCTGAGTCGGTATCTCTTCTTCGTTTAATTTTTTTTCAGCGGCTTTCATAGCAGTTCCTAAAGTATTTTTTTGTCTTGATTTAGAAAATATCCTTCGACCTTTTGGGGATAGTAAATGTGGTCTTTTAAATTCGAGACAAACCATTTTACCATTTTCAGTCCAGTTTTTTCTTATTATTGAATCATTCAATAAATCATCAAGAGAACAAAATCCTTCTGATTTTAGTTCCTCTAAACTCCAAGATTCAACCCATTTACTGCGCCCATCTAATCGATCTTTAGGTATAGATATGGTTGAATCATGGTGAATAATAAGTTCATTATCACTTGTAAGTCGAATATCTAATTCGATTCCATCCGTATGAATAATTCCATGCCGGAGACTTTCCAAAGTATTTTCCGGGGCTTGTTTCCACTTCCCCGACATAGATATACCATCACGTGTTTATTTGTAAAGGTGCTATGTCTGGGAAATATTATTTCATTGACTAATCTATCATAAATTGATTTTGTAGTCAAAAAGGATATATCTTCAAATGTGGCGACAAAGACATGAGCCCATATAGAATTATGATGTACATGATTCTATTTTTGACTCCAATAATTTGTTGGGCATTCACATTGAAAATTAAAGGTCGTAGAGTTCCAGTAAGAGATTGGATAAAAGAATTCCATGAAAAGCGATACTATCTACACGCTATTGGATATATCATTATCATCAGATGGAAATCAATTACTGATGCGCTTAATGAACCGATAAAGATGAATGCCGGTCATTGGACCAGTTGGCTTTACTCAATTGAAGGTGAATTCACTAAAGGAATTCAAGACTTTTTCTACAATGATACTCTAACAGCAATTTTGAATTTCCACTATTTGTTTATCTATCTATTTTTGATTTATGTCACCACTGTATATTTTGCATATAGTGGAGATAGAGATATGACTGATAAAGTTACGATGAATTATCTTCTAATATACGCTCTTGCAGTTCCATATTATCTATTCTTCAATGTCGAGGTTACATCATCTTGGATACCTGGCATGGATGCTTTACTTTACCAAGATGGGGCATACACGACCTTCTATGCTTTGCATGACCCATTGGATAATGCAGTACCTTCCTTACATGTCGCGATACCATTTGGGATTTTGGTTTTGAATTATTTACACGTCAAAGAAAAAGGCGGTAAAATGTCTGAATGGGACCATTGGCCATATCATTTATTTATTTTAATCAATACAATAATTTTCTGTTTCTCAATTTTGTATCTAGGGATTCATTGGTTTACCGATATCCCATTAGGGATGATAATTGGTGGCATAGGGGCTCTGTTTATACATCATTTACAGCCACGGCTAAGAAATGACCACGGTTCTTTCTTCAAAGGAATCACTCGTTCCAAAGTTAAGCGGCACTCAATTATCGAAGGAATTGGGACATTAATTATGCTAACAATTATTCTAATGGCGGTAAACTTCCAAATGGATCAATCCGATGAAAGAGTCTCTTATCAATTAGGGCCGCAAGACTCAACGTTTGAGATAATTCAAGAACTGAGTTATGGTGATGTAGTAGATTCTCAAATCACTAATCTTGATGATAGTCTTACACTGGAAGTGGTATATTTACAAGTTGAAGATAGCGTTCCAGCTATGAATAGAGGAAGCATAGATTGGGAGGAGATGAAGACTTTAGGTCAAAACTATACTATTCCTGCCGGTGGTACATTAGATATTGAAACAACCCAACATAATGTGTTCCATTTTATTATTTTACACAATCCTAGTGACTCCTCATCGACAGATTCAGTTTTAGAAGTAAGAGTAGTGAATGATTATCATCAAGACTTAATGGCTAATGCAATTTTACTGTCATTGCCTTCATTGTGGATGACAATATTTGTCCTTCATAGGCTGAGAAGACTGAAATTGAATAAGCGCTCATTGATTGATTCCTCTCCATCTCATATTTGGAATGAGGAAGAATAATCATCGTTTGAGTTATGTGTTTGCACCTTTTGGGATAATCATGGCCGAACAGGATTCACTCACTCAGACCGTTTCTGAGTTAATTGAATCGCCAGGCGGTCAAATTTTAGTCGATGTAAAAGAGTTCTTGATTACAAGAATCAAATATATAGTCGGAATTTTTCTTCTTGGTGTTATTATCGGTTTCCCGTTGACTAAATCAGTCATATCATGGCTAATCGACCCTTCAAGATTGCCAGATGATGTAAATATAATTGTAATTACACCAGTTGAATACATCTTACTACAATTCCATATTGCTACAAGTTTAGGTGCATTTATGGTCATGCTATACCTTTTCTTTGAAGCGGTTTGGAGAGGTTTAGGAAATGAGTCTGTTAAGCAGAGAATCGCAGAATTAAATCTTCGTCCACCATCCTTTGGCCCGACAGTAATTTTCACCTTAATCTCGATTTTTGGTTTAGCACTTGGGGGGTTAATCTATTCATGGGAATTACTGACTCCAATGATTCTTCAATATTTGACAGATGATGCTCAAAATGCTGGTCTATCAACCGAATGGCGATTATCAGGATATGTAGGTTTCATAGTGAGTTTAGCACTTGCTTCAGTAATTGGTTTTCAATCACCTGTGGCAACATTACTTGTTCTTAGAATGGGAGTTTTGGAAAGAAAACAAATCCGTGGATATCGAAGGCATATATGGTTCACAGCCTTCTTGCTTGGTGCTTTATTATCTCCTCCAGATCCACTTTCGCTATTCTTGGTAGCACTACCAGTAGTGGTATTATTCGAATTAGCACTTATTCTAGATTCAATTACTAGAAGAGCCTAAATCAGCATTTAATCCATTAAATGGCACGACTGCATATCCGGGTCGATGACCATGATTACTGCCATGAAAATCCGAACCACAAGTAATAGACATACCGTTTTTATCAGCCAGTTTCCAAAGTTCAAATCGATATGAATCAGGATGACTACCATGGAATGCTTCAATAGAATCAACTCCTTTGCTATGGCAATACTGGACTAATTTTTCAGGATTGACACCATAGTATAGAGGATGAGCTAAAGATACAAAACCGCCGACTGAATGAACGATTTTAGTTGCTTCTTCTATACTTGGCTTCGGCTGGACATAATGGCCAGGCATCCCGTCTCCAATCCAAACTTCAAAGGCTTCATTCTTGCTTTCAACATAACCTTCCTCGACCATAACTTCTGCCAAATGTGGTCTTCCAATTGACCCACCTGCCTTTTCAAGAACCTTTTCTAAAGATATTGGCATTCCTAACTTTTCTAACTTTTCCAACATTTTGACCATTCGAGGTAAGCGACTTTCCTGAAGTGGTTTTAGCCATTTTTCAAATCTCTCAATTCCTTTATTTGAATCCTTATGATGGGGGAAGTAAGCAAGAAGATGCCATGATTTAGAGGCACCCTCTCGTTCCATTCTCTTCAATTCTTTTTCATCAGCATCTAATCCCGGTGAACAAGTAATCTCAACTCCTGGAATAAAATGAATGCCTCGACTTTTTGCCGATTCTCTTGCTTCATCCCATCCACTGATAGTGTCATGGTCTGTTAATGCCCAATATTTGACATTTGAATCCATCATTTTTTGTGCGACTTCTTCGACTTCATGAATGCCATCACTGTGAGTGGAATGGCTATGAAGGTCAAAATCTTGCGTCCACACAGTTTGATGGATGTGGCCAACATCTATTGAACTTGTGATTTAGAATAAATTGTCAATGTCCGGTAATTCAGGAGTCATTTGTTCGTTTTTCTTTGAGTCAGGTCCTATGTTTTCGAAGTCTGGTAATTCTGGAGTTTGTACCTCAGATTTCTGGTTTGGCAAATCTAGTAGACCTAATTCTTCAAGTGTAATTTCTGTTGATTCGGCCTGATTAACTTGAACTGGTAAAGGGATTTCTTTTACCGCGACCTCAGTTGTGAATGTTGCGTCACCCTCCATCCAAGATAAATCTGGAGCAGATGAAACCGATTTATTTGGAAGAGGTATATTATCGACTTTAGTTCTTTTTTCTTGAGTTTCATTTCTATCTATTAGCACGGTATCCAGTACTTGTGTGGCATTTTTATGCGGTGCAGGATTAGAAGATGCTTCGGCTGCCGAATATGCACCTATTTCGCCTTTTGATAGTGAATCAATCGCTGCATTAACTTCACCAGAACTAGGCTCATACTGAGTACCAATAACGGATTGAATTATACTTTGAGTTTGTGTATTTACAGTTTCTAAGCCGAATTGGTCTGTAGTTGTAGATACAGAACGAACTACGGTTGGAGACGATTCGAGGTCTGCAAATTGTTGCTCAACACTAGGGTTTTCATTTAATTCAGGAATTTTTCTTTCACGTGACGCCCAGAAACTTATGATTAGGCTGATAATGGAAATAGCAATCAAAACATAGATTATTATGTTTCTTATTTCGATTGATAAAACCTCTACTGGGAACATTTTCCATAAGATTGCACTGATCAATAGAAGTAGACCGCAAATGACGCGACCTGCAACTGCTAATCTTGGAGCTTTTGATTCCATTCAACCGAGACTCTTCGCTCTTGGATATGAGTGTTATCGTAATCAAATTAATTTATTTTCAGCAGACCTAACGGTATTCTCCATCAGCATAGCCACAGTCATTGGTCCTACTCCACCAGGTACTGGGGAAAGCCATGAAGCGACCTCACTAACCTCAGGTGCAACATCTCCTGCAAGTCTCCAACCACGTTCGCGACTGGAGTCATCTACTCGATTAACACCAACATCGACAATGATTGCGCCTTGTTTGACCCAATCTGCTTTGACCATTTCCGGTCTTCCAACAGCAGCCACAATTATGTCAGCAGATTTACAAATTTCAGGAATATTTTCGGTCTTTGAGTGAGCAATTGTTACAGTAGCATCAGCACCTCTGGCGGTTAGAAGAAGCGCTTGAGGCATACCAACATTTTGCGAGCGTCCAATTACAACTGCACTTTTACCTTTAGTTTCAATTCCTGCCCAATCAAGTAGTCGCATTACTCCACTTGGAGTGCAGGGAAGCATTCCATCAATTCGGCCTTGTACAAGTCGACCAAGATTGGTTGGATGGAATCCATCAACATCTTTGCTTGGATCGATTAAGTCGGTTAATTCTTCTTCATCTAAGTGTTTAGGTAAAGGAGATTGGACTAAAATTCCATGAACTAGGTCATCATCATTTAGATTTCTAACTATCTCTCTTAATTTTTCTTGCGAGGTATCTTCAGGTAATTCAATATGTGTACTTTTTAGATTCAACCTTTCGCAAGCCTTGATTTTAGCACCAACATAAACGTGGCTTGCTGGGTCATTGCCTACAATTATGACTGCAATGTGAGGAATGACTCCCCTTTCAATACAGGACTGTATTCGTACAGTGAGGTCTGCCTCGACTTCTTGAGAACAAGCCCTGCCGTCCAAGCGTTGTGCCACCATGAACAGTCCACCTACTATTGACCCTTGAGCATTTCTTAATCTAGAACTCCGCCACCGATTTCATTTTCTCCACCTTTGGAAGTTGCAAATAATCTGTCATCATCACGGAATGACTTGAACTCTAATGCATTTCCAGAAGGGTCATCAAGAAACATTGTAGCTTGTTCTCCAACTTTTCCAGGATATCTAATATGTGGTTTAATTCTAAATGAAATATTTTTTTCGATTAAATCATCTTTAAAACAATTCCAATCAACCCAATCCATTACTAAACCAAAATGAAATGGCGGAACTTGTTTACCATCAACATGACCATTAGTTGAATTATCAGTCATTGAATTTACTAAATGTGCAACGATTTGGTGGCCATAAAAATTGAAATTAATCGATTGAGGAGTCCTCCTTCCAATGCTACATCCAATAACTTTGACATAGAACTCTTCAGTATCATCTAAATTCAATACAGGAAACGCAAGATGAAAGGGTCGCACAGTTGTCCATGTGGCACTTAGTTAACTGTTTTTTTGGAGCCAACGGAGGGACTCGAACCCCCGACCGTCGGATTACAAATCCGAAGCACTACCAGCTATGCTACGTTGGCGACAACCCACCCAATCAGCAATCATTGATGAATGAAACGGATGAATTGGTTAAAATCAATATCAATTTTATCAAGTTTGATTTCTTCATCAAGAGTTAACTCAAAGAGGAGAAGCATAATCGATAACCCATGAGCGAAGGAGCAGGGGCAGGTTTTCTCAATGCTTTTTCGCAAACAAAAGTTGGAAATGATACAATTTTCTCATGGTGGGCAAGGTATCAAGAAGCGGTCAGTGAAGGTCATGATGCTGTCAATGGTACCATCGGCGCTTTGCTAGAGGATAATGGTGAATTAGCCATAAACAATGTTGTTGACAAAGTAGTTAGAGAATCCCCACCTATCGAAATTGCTGCTTATGCTCCTTTGAAGGGGCTGCCAGCATTTCTTGATCTTTGCAAAACTTTAGCACTTGGTGATATGCGTGAAGAATTAGAAAATATTGGCATGAATATGACCGCAACCGCTTCCCCTGGTGGTTCAGGTGCACTATTTTTAGCAGCAGCAAATTTCGCAGATAGAGGCGACAAAGTCTTACTTCGTGACCGTCATTGGGGCCCTTATGATGGATTCTTAGCAGGATGTGATTTAGGTATTGCAACTTATCCTTTACTTCCTAGTAAAGATGTAAAAGATTCCTATTTAGACCTTAAATCATTGGAAAAAGAATTAGCAACTCTTTGTAATTCACAGAAGAAAGTGATGTCTTGGTTAAACGATCCAGCGCATAANCCTACAGGGCTCTCACTAACAAAACAAGATAGATATGATTTATTGAAATGTTTTATCGATAGTTCTCTAGAGAATCAAGATGTTTCNCATACATTACTCATTGATGCTGCTTATCACCTATATGCTGAGCAACCTCATGGTTGGGCTGATACGATTTGTCAAGTACTGCATGATGGAATTTCATGGCCTGATAATTTACTTGTAACATTCGCTTTATCGCTATCTAAATCTCATACAATTTACGGCCTTAGGGCTGGTGCATTAGTTTCAATACATCCTGATAAGGAAGTAACGGACAGAATGGCAACAGTGATGGGCGTCACAGGAAGACAGACTTGGTCAGCCACATCTAGACTTGCTCAATATGCTGTTAGTCACATTCACAACGATGAAAATTTAGGTGACAAGTGGGATGAGGAAAGAGAAAGATTACAACTTATCTTGGAGAATAGGAGAAAATTATTCATCGGGGAATGTCAAAAGCTCAATGTTCCTGTAAATCCTACACATGATGGCTTTTTTGCTTGGATGGAATGTGATGACCCAGTTCATGTCGCCAATGAATGTGCTAAATTACAAGTATATCTAGTTCCATTAACAGGTGGTGTTAGAATTGGACTTTGTGCAATTCCTACTGAAAAGATTTCAAGGGTTGCCCAAGCACTTTCACAAGCCTTTTCTTGAGGTGTTATAATGTCCCGCAATCCACGAGAAAATCTAATTTTAGGTGGATTTCTATGTATTGCTTTTGGAGCATTCTTTACTGTAGGTGGAGTTTATTCTATGGGNGCNACTGTAGGGGTTTGTGGAATAGTTCTTTTCATAATTGGAATGAGTTTAAANTCAGACATTGGGATGTCTNAAGAGGCTATTCATGATTGGAAGCCAAGTTCAGGTATGCTTCCAGATGCTGGAAGAGTGATGTATNGAGTAGATGTCACACTTGATGAACCTATTCGAAGCACAATCGTATGTGGCCCTTGTGGTAATGTTGTTGTTCAAGATGGTCCTAGGCCACAGACTTTCACTTGTCCTAAATGTTCGGTAATGTTGTGGGAATTGGAAGAAGAGTAATACTCNCATAATGGGTTTTTTTATCTAATAGTCAGGCATAGATTTGAAAGATAGATTATTCCTCGAAGGTTCATGGACGCCTCCAAATTACTCAATCCGGAGCGTCGAATGTTGAAATTAATGCAGTCAGACACTTCAAAAAAGTGGTCACTAGAAGAGATTTTATCGTCTTGTAATTGGAGTGACCAAGCAGTAGCAGTTGGTGCTGGATTAGGATTATCTAATGCTGGAGTTGTTGACATTGAAGAGAGCGTTAAAACCACTATTAGGCTTTCAGCACAGGGAATTTCTGCCACTGAAAATGGCCTCCTTGAAGCAAGATTATGGTCTTGGATATCGAATACTGATGCCGCTGACATGGCTTCTTTACAGCAATCATTTGAACGACATGAGGCCGGCCCAGGTGTTGGTCTGCTCAAGAGAATCGGGGTGCAATTAGTCGGCGGAAAATTTGTTGCTGATGATAAAATCCAGGTAGAGGAAATCATTTCACAAAGAGCAAGTTTCCTTACGAGTTTACCAGATGTAGTCGAAAATCTAGATCCGGAAATGGTTGAACACTTCAGAGGGAGAAAGGGATTTATTGAAAATCAAGAATCCACAACCCGTTCATGGAAAATCAATCAGAGCGGTATTTCTGTAGATCCTAATTTACTAGTTGAAAAAGAAATGGTCACAGAGATAACTCCTGAATTACTACAAAGCGATAATTGGAGAGATGCAGAATTCCGTTCCTTTGACGTGACTCTTGAATCGGCAACACCTAGAACTGGAAGAAGTCATCCAATGCAAGCATTGATTGAAAGGATTAGAAATATATTCTTAGAGATGGGATTTTCGGAATTGGTCGAAGATTATGTGCAAACTGCGGGATGGAACATGGATGCCTTATTCATACCCCAAGATCACCCCGCAAGGGAAATGCAAGACACTTTTTATTTAGATAATCCAGAAAAGATGGAACTTCCTGACGATGTAATGAGTTTATGGTCTGGAATTCACAAGCATGGTGGAGATACTGGTTCAGTAGGTTGGGGTGGAGATTTTTCCAAAGAAACATCTCAAAAAGGCCTCTTACGCACTCACACTACAGTTAACACAATTCAGTATCTTGCAGATAATCCATCAAAACCATGTCGTATGTTTACCGTTGATAGAGTTTTTAGAAAGGAAGCAATAGACCGAACTCATTTACCGGAATTCCATCAAATTGAAGGAATAATAATGGAAGAAGGTGCAAATTTACAGATGTTGGTTACTACTTTGAAGACTTTTTACCACAAGATGGGATACCCTGAAGTCAGAGTAAGACCTGCTTATTTCCCTTATACTGAACCAAGTTTGGAGATTGAAGTGAAATGGCGAGGTAAGTGGTTAGAACTTGGTGGGGCCGGAATTTTCCGTCCAGAAGTAACTGAACCCCTAGGTATTTCTAGTCCTGTCTTAGCTTGGGGAATGGGACTAGAAAGATTAGCTATGCTAGTTTTAGGCCTTGATGACATTCGTCAATTATACATTTCAGACTTAGAGTGGTTAAGAAATCAACCGATTATTTGATCAGCGTTTCTGCCACTCTGTACCAGTCCACCAAGTCATACTTCCGTCACTCATACTTCTCCAAGTATATCCTGCTTCATCGGTCCACTGTTGAAGTACAGTTGGTTCTGGTATAGGTTGTGCTACAGGTTGTGCTACTGGTTCTACAACTGGTTGTACCACTGGTTGTACTATAGTTGGCTGTTCCATCATTGGTTGTTGAGAAATGCTAGAAGGGTCGTCTACAACGAGGTTATTTGCAACATCTTGACTTGCAGAGAAATCTTTGACTGTTCCTTCTCTACCTTTACGCATGAATAAGACAGTTGCAACTGCTCCAGAGATTAATACTAGGACGACAATTAGAATAATTTTAGTTTGTTTCGCCTTATCTTCGGAAGCCTGTTGTTCAATATCACCAACACCATTACCATCTGAATCTTTGGTTTCCGAAGCATCATTAGGGAATGCATCGGCATTATCAGCAACACCATCGCCATCTGTATCAGCGGATTCAGTTGGGTCGTTAGGGTATAAATCCGAATTATCTCCAACCATATCACCATCAGTATCGACAGTTTCAGTTGGGTCATTATCAAATGCATCAGCATTATCGCCTACTCCATCTCCATCTGAGTCCATTGATTCATTCTTGTCTTTAGGGAATGCATCTACAGTATCAATTACATCATCACCATCATCATCAGGGTCAACATCATCGATGACTTGGTCGCCATCAGTATCGTCTTTACCGATATTACTTGGATGACTTGCATCATCAGTGTCAAGAATACCATCTCCGTCATCATCTGTGTCAGCATTATCTCCAATACCATCAGAATCAGAATCGGTAGTTTCGCTTGAATTAAATGGGAATGCATCATTTACATCAAGAGTTCCGTCATCATCATCATCAGAATCAGAGTTGTCACCGGTTCCATCTCCATCAGTATCAACAGTTTCTTGATCATTTAGAGGGAATGCGTCAGCATTATCCCCAACTCCGTCCATGTCAGTATCTAGTGTTTCAGAAGCATCATTAGGGAATGCATCGGAGTTATCTCCAACTCCGTCCATGTCAGTATCTAGTGTTTCAGAAGCATCATCAGGGAATGCGTCAGCGTTATCTCCAACAGTATCTCCATCGGTGTCTAATGTTTCAGAGGCATCATTAGGGAATGCATCGGAGTTATCTCCAACACCATCGGAATCCGAATCAACAGTTTCAGTTGCATCATTAGGGAATACATCGGAATTATCTCCAACTCCATCAGAATCAGAATCAACAGTTTCAGTTGCATCATTAGGGAAAGCATCAGCGTTATCACCAACGGTATCTCCATCTGAGTCCAATGTTTCAGAAGCATCATTAGGGAATGCATCAGAGTTATCTCCGACACCATCGGAATCAGAATCTAAAGTTTCAGTTGCATCATTAGGGAATGCATCTCCATTATCCCCGACCCCGTCTCCATCAGTATCTTGCCATTCTGAAGAATCATTTGGAAAAGCATCTGTTGAATCCGGATATCCATCACCATCAGCATCTGCTTGAGTTGGTGCAGTGATGTTTACTGCATCTGATTCTACTAGTAGACCAAAATCAACACCATCTTTAGGCTTAATTGTGACTTCCCAAATTTCTCCTACTGTTGTTGCAGAACTAGGTAATGTGGTAAGGCCAAAATAACTAGTTTCAATATTTCCATCTTTTAACCAGTTGATTTCGGTTCCAGATTCAGGATCTCCATTAGCGTCATAGTAAGTATAACTCACAGTAATATCTGAATTTGATGCAGCATTTGAACTAGGGTTAAGTACAACATTTGTCGCCTCTGGGACATAATTCTTTGGCAAATTTTCAGTAATAGTATGTGTGTCAGTAGTCCATCCATCTCCAGAATTTTGACCATTTGAATTAGCCATCAATCCAGCCATGTCTATGGTTGCCGTTCCTGAATTCACACTAGGTGCAACCCAATCAAATGTCCACGATGTTGAACCGCTGGATGTATGTGTGACACTAGCGCCATTTATCGAAACACCAGTTCCGGCATTTGAAAATGAACCTTTGTCAGCAGCAACAGAAAATCCTCCAGCAGAACCAGCGGAAAGACTGATTGTTATAGAGTAAGTTTGCCCTGCTGAATAGGCTAGAGGAAAGTTATGATTTATTGCGGGTAAAGCACCTGTATTATAGTGGCAACTACATCCACCACTACTATTGTGTTTTCCAGTTGATGATGCATCAATAATTGGTGATTGACTCGCCATCAAAATAATTATGAAGAAACCTAAAACACTGAATCTAGATAAGCGCATAACTTTGGCTCACCAAGATATGCTTTAAATCGATTGGTGCATTGATTAGACAAAACAACCCTAAGGCAATTTCAATAACACCCACTTATTGGAGTAACCATGCGAATCTTATCCCAAGTAGATTTTGGGGTATTCAAACGCTCAGAAACATGGAAAGCATTTGGAATTGCTGCAGTGATGTTTGTGACAATATCATTTGCTGCATTGTCGATGTTTGACAGTATGGATGAAATTTTTCAATCCGATGCAGACCCAGCCCCAGTTCCAAACATAGTCTTCGAATCATTGAATCGCTCTGATTATGAAGCACCTTTGGCCAACGAAACAGGATGGTTTAGTCTCGATGAACACATTGGAGATATAATAATTCTAGATTTCATGGCTCGAGATTGTAGTAACTGCCATTCAGTTCAAGAGCACTTGGAAGATAATTTGGACTCTTGGCATGAATTAGCAAATAATTCAAATAAAACTCTCAAAGTTTTCGCCTATGGTTCTTGGTATGCAGAAGGGCTTGACTATCTTAACGAGTCTTCAGGTGCTTATCATGTTCCTTATTATCCAACAGGAATAGGCACTACAGATTCTGCAATACTTGAAGATGGTTCTACAACTGACCCTGTTAGACTATTCACCACCGCCGGTACTGGACAAATACCTGTTGTAATGGTATTAGATGAGGAGGGTTACATCATAGCCAGACAGTCTACTGGAACCCCAACCGATGGATGGAAATCTTTTGATTCAGTAGTTGAAACTGCTTTGACGGGCGAACTTGAAGATACAATTGATCTACGTATTGCTTGGGAAGAGCCTTCAACTTCATATGTCGCAATTTTTGTATTGGGATTGATTCTATCAATACTGGTTTATTTCTCACCATGTGCCTTCCCTGTTCTTCCAGGGTTTATTTCCTATTACCTCTCACTTGGAGCACGTGAAGATGAACTAATTGAAGCTGGTAAACTGAAAACTAAAATGCCTAGTCCGGTTGTAATCGGTGCTCTTTCAGGTTTGGGTATGTGGACATTTTTCTTACTGATTGGAATAGTGGCAATGATAATGGGGGAAGCATTTGAAAAATCAGGTCTTGTTCACTCCATCGCCATAGGAATAGCAATACTCCTTGTGATTTTAGGTTCTATGATGTTGCTTGGTATCACTTCTCACTTGATGGGATTTGTTCAGAAATTCGTAGATAGGTATAGTACTACAGAGGATGATGAAATTTTCACGCCAAAGAGAAATATGTATCTCTATGGTATAGGATATGCGGCTGCATCAATCGATTGTACTGCTGCTGCAGTTTTACCGTTCGTACTTTACTTAAGCACACTTGGAGGAAGTGCAACTGCTCTAGGAATTGGTGGTCTAATGATGGGTCTACTTGTATTGATGATTGTAGTTACATTGATGGTTGGACTTGGTCGTCAAGTAATGATTAATTTCCTTAGAAGGGCAACTGGTATGATTAAGTTGGTAGGCTCGTGGATGATGATAATGGCTGGAATTAGTTTGACAATATACTTGACCAATCCGGATATAGTTAGTTTAGTATTTGGTTAATCACTCATAATACTTTCAAAGTCTGAAATCATTTCTTCATCGTTTGAACGGTTAAGGATAGGTAAAAACCAATATTTCCAAGCAGCTAAGGATATCACAATCGCTGTTACAGTATCCCAAATGAAGTGTTGCTTGGTTGTCAAAACCGATATGGCCAGTAATATCCAGCAAAACCACAATATTGCTAGTGAAAAATTATGCTTATTTGATGTCCCGGAATGCCACCTTTGAACCACTAAAACACTCAATAGACTTTGTACAATATGAAGTGAAGGCCATGCATTCCATGGAGTATCAGATGCATGAAGTAGTTCAAAAAATCCAGACCAAATACCCATTTCTTCATAGTCAATTGAACCTCTAAGGTCAACTTTTGCAGGTAGGAATATGAATATTAGCCAAATAAACCAAGTCAAAATTAAAAGAATTTGATGAAATANAATACATTCACGCTTGGTTTGTTNNTTTTTCATTCCNAGCATTGCAGCCATTGGATAATAGAAGTATAATGTGTAATAAGGNAATATCATCCATGGAATTACTGGAATAGAGGTATCAAGTGTTGTAGTAGGATCAAATGCTTGCCAATCGCGCCAATTGGAAAAACGGTTGATGGCAAGATATCCTAAGCCTGCACCTAATATTATCGAGGNGAAGAGAGCAATAGGTAAACGATAACCAAAAAATGTGTTTTGGTTTTTTAGATGGCTTCTCCATAGTTTCCAAGGTTTAGAACCGAGTTCTATTGCCATATTCATCCCTGTGACTAGACCAAAATGAATTATTGAAGATTAAATCCACAATAAGGGCATGCACTCCATCCAGCCTGTACTGCCTTTCCACAGGAACCACAGACACTAGATGATTGATTAGTTGTTGTTGACGGAGAATCTCCTCCACTACCATCAACAGCCTTTTGAGCAGTCTGTTGTTTCAAGAATTCTTGCATTACTTCAGGAGTCAGTGCTCCATTTTCAGCAGCCATTTCCATCATTTTAACTTGGAGGTCATTTTGTTTGTCCATCCTTTGATTTTGATGTCCATGTTGTTGTTCAATACGCTCACGTTTCTTTGCTTGAACTTGCTCAAATAGTGCCATTGCCTGTTCAGTTTTGTGACTTGCTTCTTTCATTTTCAGTTCAGACTTACCTTGGTCTCTTTTCAGTTCGGCTTCCCACTGTGCTTCTTGCTTGCGTAATTCTTTCAGTTCACTTTCCATCTCAATAGAAACCTTTCCAGCAGCCTGAGCTTTAGCCACACTGACTTCACACTCAATTCTTCTTAATGTTGCAGCTTCTCGAATTGCAATTCTTTCCATCAATGCTTCAGCATGTGCTCCCTCGGTTTGAGTTGCAGCAGAAAGTTCAGAACGCAACTGAGCNATCTTTTCATTATCAGTTGAATTNGTTGCNACAAAGGCTTTGAGGAAGGTAAANCCTAGAGTCGATAATGTCGCACGCATTTCTACTTCAGCACGCATTTCAAATTGTTCCTGGAAGTCTGGTTTCCTAAGGTCTTCATCAGATTGACATTGTGACAAAGCAGGCGCAATTACTCGATTATTCAATTCATGTTGTAAGACATTGATCAGTTTTTCACGGTCTAGTATCGGTGCACTATTAGCAAACATATTCAACAGTTTAGGAATGTCGTCGTCTCGGATTTGAACTCTAAGGTTTGCAAATCCTTGGACTTTTGTTCCATTAGGTAAATTATTCTCAAATGGAATTGAAATATCAGCAGGACCAGTCATAGCAAAAAGCATTCTGCGGTCTGTTGCAGTGGCTCCAATCATATCTCCAAGATATCTTCCTAATCCACCACCTATGTTACGAACTATTTTTTCAGAAACAATNTCNCCAATTCTTCCATCGATGATGAAAGCACAAGCCTCATTGGGCTTTAGAATCACTTCTTTAGCCTTCCAAGTTTGAATATCATTTGCATTTACAAGTCTGGCAAGAATTGTAGGATTACTTCTCCAACGGTATATATTTGACATTTAATTCACTCCTTCTTCACTTTCTTTTTCTGGCGCAATCCACCGAGAATTGTTGACCTAGAGCCAAAGAAACCTCGGCAACTTGTGGACATTTGTTGGCACTGCCTAATCAATTGAATGACCTCATCAGGTGTCAATCCAGTGTTGAAGGCATGTTCAGCACTATTGGCAATATTCACTGACTTTGTAACCATCTCTATAACATCATGATCATGTTTAATCAATTTCTTTAAGTCTGAATTTGAGGCTGAACGGGAACCAGAAAAGAATGCATGGTCCATTCCTGTAGATGCTTTGTCAACATCTTCAATGAGGGCATCAATTTCACTACAAGCTGCTTTAGCAGCCCTAGAGACTGGAATTGCCCCATCCTTGAAGGCTGCATCATGAATATTTGAAATATGGCTGCGTGCTCTTCTGGCAGCACGTTCGATTTCTTCTCGAATCAATTTATCTGCATCTCGGCGTTTGCCTTTTGTATATCCAGAGTATCCAGATAAAACCATTTGAATTCCTCGGACGTAGGGTAGAACATCTAACGGGGTGCCTAACATGTGCGCTCATACATTCTTTGTCATCGCTCGTTATTATTGCTTGTCCTAATCAGTTTTAGTTTCTAAACACAGACTTTCCCAATCAAAAACAATATCTGCAACTAATTCTGCTTCCTCTTTATCATGAGTTACATGGATTGCAGTCATCTTTCTAGACTTTAAAAATTTACGAGTTTCTTTGGCTAAATTACGACGTGATGTTACATCTAATGCTGAAAAAGGTTCATCTAACAATAATAGTTGAGGTTTTGCTAATAGCGCCCTAGCAAGAACTACTCTTTGAGCCTCTCCGCCAGAAAGAGATTCAATTTTTCTTTTGGAAAAACCTGGTAATCCGATGAATTTTAATTCCTCTTCTATCAATGAATTTTTCATCTTTTTATCGCCTTTCAACTTAGAGCCTAACAATATATTTTTTCCGACATTTAGGTGAGGAAATAGTATCGGTTTTTGAAAAATTAATCCTATCTCTCCTTCATAATTAACTTCACTTACATCTTGATTATTAAAAAATATTGACTCTGCAATGCACTCTTCCAATCCACATATCATTCTAAGCATAGTAGTTTTTCCACATCCACTGGGTCCAAGTATCGCAATAATTTGATTTTCTT
>NZXL01000051.1 GCA_002697705.1 Methanobacteriota archaeon | reverse complement strand
TTCCAGTTGCGGTCACAACAGGACCGGATATTCGGTATATTACTCCTTCATTACTCATATTTTTTCCTCCATTTTTATTGGAACATTATTTCCATAGGTCGACTCCTATTGCCTTACGGATTGTATCACGTAAGGTTGTATCCTCTTCTGTACCAATTCCAAGTACAGTAGGTGTTACTGATGCAGAAAGCCTGTTTCTCAGGCGCTCTGGCAATGCTGCAAGTATTGCGGAGTCGATAACCACAATACCTACATTTTTACTATTGAGAAGTGATTTCAAGGCAGAAGCCATTTCATCATCATTCTCAGGATTAGTGATATTAGAAATTCCAGCAAGCTGGAATCCTAATGTGAATTCAGGTGAACCTATAACTGCTAAATCCATATCCTCACCTTCACATTATATGTGCCTCTAACACATCTTCTGGAAGACCCGCAAGTCTACCTCTAACTATAATTCTTAAATCTGCAACCTCTTGAACTTTCATACAAATGTAATGAATAATCGGTAATGCAGATACTGGATGTAAGTAACTCATTCTTTGCATGAATTTATGCTCTTGATTCTTGAACCAAGTAATAACTGGATCTAAACTTCTAACATCCTTAGAGCGAGAAAGAAGTAGTTCAAATTCTGCAAAGTCTAACTTACTTGAAGATCTCAAAATATCCATCATAGAATCCTTTCCACCGGCAGCAATGGATGAAAAGGAACTACTAGGAAGCATTCTGCCCCCTGGGATTAATAGTTCAGATATATCTTCTGAATTAATTCCAACTGATTGCGCTTCTAAAATATTCAAAATATTACGATGATCTATTTCCATAGCAAGATAATTTCTTAGATACCTTGTTGAAGGCTTAGTAGAAGATAATGTCTTTATCGCTACAGAGAAGTAATGTCTATCCAAGGCATCTTCATAATCAGATAATCTAGCATCTTCTGGCAAAGCCATCAACGAAGAACCAAATGATTTTCTGCGCATTTGAGTAACTGCAGATCGTAAATCATCTGAATTTTCAATTATCTTCAACCAAGGCGTGTTGATTTGGTTTAACTCCGGTAATATGGAATGAGATACTTTTTCCAAGTCTACATCATTCATTACCGCTCGTAAAACTACCTTTGCATTCTGATACTCAAATCTAGAAGTATAAACTTCTACTAATGATTTGACTTTACCATTACACATTGAAACTATTTCTTCAAGTTCTGACTCAAGGTTGTGAGTCAGAGCGGCTTCAACAAGGTCTCCTCCATTGAATTTTCCAGCATATAAGTTGATCTCATCGGAATATCCGATGTTACTTATTGCTACAGTCAACTGATCGGGTGATTGGTGAATCAATTGACGCATACGCGCCAAATCTGCAAGTTTATTTCGACGGGATTTAGCCCTCGAAGCAACATAAGCAGTATTACCAAACACAATAATCACCTAACCAAACAATATCGAATTCACTGAAGACAGTGAATCATTCCAAGCATTTTCTAAAAGGGTATCAAATCTCATATCATATGAAATTGAACCATCAGGTGCTTCGAGGATAAAACCTCCAAGTCCATCGACAGATTCTCCGATTTTTCTCTTGCCCTTAAGGCCGTCTAAGGCCTTGCGGTCAACTTCTACCGGTCTTATAATATAATCAGCACCAGCCGTTTTACCAGCATTGGTCATCATAGACTTTAGCATACTAGCACGTCCTTTGAATCCAGGGTCTGCTAATTGTTGCTTAACAGCATCGTGAGTAGCGTCCAAAACCTTTCTCCTAGCAATCAAAATTTCCTTTTGATTGGCTTGGCGAGCGCTTGCGACTACTTCTCTTGCAATCTGAACAGATTCTCTTTCTGCTCTTGCATCTGCTTCACTACGAATACTTTCTGCTTTACTTTCTGCCTCTGATAATATCTCATTGGCTTCAGCTTTAGCTTTCTTGATTATCGCTTTCGCTTCAGCGTCAGCTGATGCTGCGATATCCTTTGCTAATGTTTCTAGCGTCATCTTTTTTTCCTCCAAACATCTTTCGTAATCCTAAATTAATCAGGATTACGAATGATCTTCCTTATTGAAGGAAGAGCGGCAATGCACCAAGAATCACGATAGATTCTGGCAACGCTGTAAAGATAAGCGCAACACCGAACTTGCTTCCATCTTCAGCAAGCATACCGACAGCAGCGCTACCAATAGCAGCTTGGGAGAAACCAGCGCCAATGGCCGCAAGACCAAGTGCTAGTCCAACACCGATCATGCCGATGTCTCCATTTATGTCGTTCGAATCGTCGTCAGTTGTTGCTGCATCTTGTGCGGCAACACCTTGTGCAACCAAGGTTAGTACCAACAATACGATCAGTGTTCTTAGGCTCATTTTCAGGGTATTATTATTCATTTTTGCTACCTCCATTTATTGTCCATTGGACTATGATTCACCCTCTACGTGTAGGGTGCGGCCACCAAGCGGCGCAAAAGCGCTACCCGAGCCGTCGTAAAACTTGCCCATCCATTCTACGAAGTGTAGACGGACGGCGTGAATTGTAGGGGAAAGTATTCCCAGTGCTATAGCAAATAACTGAATCAAAACAAAGAGAATAACTCCTAGTAATAGCGAAACAACATCACCTGAATCAAGTGCTGGGCCGATTTTTTCCCAGCCCATAGTAATGGAAACTTCAGCGATCTTAACTCCAGCGACACCTACTCCCATTATTCTAAGATATGATAGAGTATTAGCTAAAAGTCCGAATGTTTCAATTGGACCCATTATCAGGCCACCAACCCATCCAAACTTTTCGTAGACAGCCAAACCTACTACTAGGCTTGCCAGTCCAATAATGATTAGGAATGTCCAAATTTGTATGTCGAAAAGACCATTGTATCCCATTACCATGTTTCTTGCTTGCATCGAACCGCCGGTTAGAATAAGTAGCCAAGAACCTTTTTCGAAGTACGCTGCTGCTGCACCATGTGCTTTGAAAACAGTCACTAGGCCAATGACTAATCCTAGGAATATGTGGGCAATACCAATGTAAACTGAAAGAACAACATATTCTTGCAAACCATGTCCTGGGCTTGCTCTGTGGAATGGCATGTGCAATCCTCCAAGGTTAAGCAAATCAGCGATAGCATGAGGGACGTGGACATTAGCATAAGTCCAGTCATAAAATGAATTAAACGGCGATGAATTTCCTAATTGACCTGTATCATCCCAAACAAACCCAAAGCCTTCAGCGAAAATTATTCCCCAAATTATACACCAAGCACCCATCCACTTCAAGATTGTAATTCCGTTTTGAGCAAGCGGGTCTTTAGCAAAGGGTTTGGAGCCTAGGAAAACCGCAAGTAGGTAGATTAACAGACCATATCCCCAGTCTCCTAAAATCATTCCATAGAAAAGTGGGAAAGTCATCATCAAAAGCATCGAAGGGTCATATGTGCCATACTTTGGTCTTCCAACTAAATCGACTAAAAGTTCGAATGGTTCAGTGGCTTTGCCATTAACAAATTCAATCGGCGGAACTGCTTCATCGTGATCGGAATGTGAATCAGAACTGGAGGTTGAAACTCCTGATAATGCAATATCAAGTTCAGGCAAATTGATTTTACCATCCTTGTTTATGTCTATGGCTGCTAAGAACTTGGCCATATTCCAAGGAGGTAACTCTCCGATATCTGCTGACTTCATAGCACTCTCTATTTCCTTAAACTCAAGATTGCCAGAATCATCCAAGTCCATAGACTTGAAAAACTGGAAAACGCTTTGTCCAGAAGATTCTAGATACTGGGAAAGCATTACCAATTCTTTTGGAGTCTCATTATGTTGCTCATCATGCTCTTCTTCGTGGCCGTGATGTGAATCAACATACTCTTCTATAGAAACGTGAGAAGCACATTTAGACAGTTTATTTCTAACTTCATCTGCTTTGTTTGAAGGCACCCATNCATCGAGTGCGAAGGCTTGGTTGCTGACTGCCACCAAAGTTGGNGCAGTGAAAATTTGTTCTTCTCTTTCAAGGTGNTCTTTGANCCTTACNAGATCNGAGCCNTTGGACTTTGTCCAGCCTTCTAGAGATTCNGTGGTACTATCACTCTTNGAATGTAGATCTTTAATCGTTGCTTCTATCTCTNAGATTCTCTCAGCAGGAGTGCCTTCNCCGCTAGGGATTTGAACNGCTTTAGAACCTAGTTCAGCTAATGCTATTTGGACGGCTGCTCCATCTTTAGGTTGGCATGCAACAGCAATAATTCCCTTTGAAACTTTGAGTTCAATATCATTGATTATGTCGCTGAAAACAACTTGAGCTTTTGACGCCTTACTGGTTTCAGCCAAATAAATCTCTACACCATCATAACCAGACATCAATTCTAGAGGTATGTCTAATGGAGCAACTCTTGTTAGTGCCTTTAGTTGCTCTTCTAGTGAAGAGATTTCAGATTCACAATCCCTAATTGTTTCAATGTAATCAAGCGCATTATCTACCTTTGATTCAAATCCACCTATCATCCCGATTACGTTTTTACGTGTAGTTGGGCCTTCCATGTTAATGGCGTTGACTTCGGACTGAAGTGAGCGAACTTTGGTTAGCAGCCTACTGACAATTTCTGAGCCTTCGCTTTTTATCGAAGAACCTATTCCAATTCCATCTTCGAAATTACTGTATTCTTCGATATGGACGCAGCCTAAGTTGGTGCATTGACGAATTACTTCTTCCAAATTACCGACTGGTGCAGCGACGGTTAATCGGGACATTTCAAGCATAATAACACCTTAAAATGTAGTCATTGTATCCAAGATTGCTTTAACAGCCTTGTCTAAATTCTTTGTAGCATTTGATTCAATGGAATCAACTTCCTTCGAACCTGTCTTTTGGACTTTACTTGCTTCTTTATCTGCACCTTCGCGTGCCGAATCGAGTTTCGCTTGAGTGCTCGAGACAGAATCATCTGCCGCACTAGATACGATTTCGCTAGACTGCTTTCTAGCATCGGACATAATTTTTGATGCTTCGCTTTGCGCATCAGCAAGTTTCTTTGCTGCATCTCGCTCAGTTTGCTTGATTTTACGAAGAACGTCGGACATACCCAAGTAAATCACCTACATTTCTCCGAATTATAGGGGGTTTATGAGTGTAGTGATTAAACACGGTTTCAATCTCAATTCAAATGTTGCGTAATTGCGCCTGTGTTCACCGTTTAGGCTTAAAAGCCCTAAACCGGCTCGACATACCAAACGGTAACAAAAGCCTTCCTTGGACATCTTCAAAACCAACTTCTCTCATCACTTTACGATAATATCCATTGGTCCCGTAATGAGAATATGTACGAGCTAAACCTTTCCAAGGATGATCTTTTTCTTTGGTAATTATTCTAGCGATTAGTTGTACAACTGTGGCCATCCATATTCGCCCTGCTAAGCCATGGAACCAATTTGCTTTACCAGCATCACAAATTACAACTTGCCCTCCTGGTTTTAGTACCCTGAATATTTCTTCAAGGCCCTTCTTTTTATCCTGGAAGTCCCTAAATGAGAATAAGCAAAAGACTCTATCAAAGGTGTCGTCAGGAAGAGGGATTGACTCGGCAATTGCTTCAACGTATTTTGCTGGCTTTTCACCTCGTGATTTTCTAGCAGAATCTACTCTCTTCTTAGCAACCCTCAACATTTCTGCCGAGGGGTCCAAGCAAGTTACATCCAAACCCACTAGATCTTCAGCAAATGAACCTGGCCCACAGCCAACTTCTAAGATTTTCATCCCTTCCTCTGCATGGTTGCGAACATTTCTTCTCCAAACTTTATCCTGCCCAAAAGTCATCCACCGATTCACTTTGTCATAATGCGGAATTGACTGTTCAAGTTGCTCTTCTAGTTTAGTCCAAGCATCTAAATCGATGCCTGATGGGTCATAACCACCTGTAGAACTCCTATCCGACATATTAACTCCTCACGGCTGACCTCTTTGGACATATCGTTTTGAAAATACCGCTAATCGGTCAAGCAATACGTTCAACTGTTTCTGGAGTAATACCTTCTTCAGGAGTTACTCTAAATACAAGTATCTTCAAATTCTCGGGAGCATTTCTAAACTTAGAAACGATCATCGATGTTTCAAAATCAGTACCTATGGTCCTAACTTGGAAAGACAGCACCATGTCTGCAATCGATGCTAATTCTTGTTTTACTGAAGGGGAAAGACCGTCAGTAGATACTGAAATTAAAATCAAACCCCGGTATAATTGTGCNTGTGCTTGTAACATCCTAACCATAGCTACGACTCTTGCAGGGTCATCTCTTTGAAGGAAGAAATCAAGACTGTCAATCACTGCTCTAAAATAAGGCCCTAAAGCCATAACTTCATTTGTAACTTCAGTCAAATAATCCTGTGTCACATCATCTACGAATCTAGTTTGGGCTAATCTTTGAATGTCTTCAAGCCTAAAGCCTTCCAATCTATACCTACTTGCCAATAATTCTTTTTCCAGGACATTTGAATTATATTCTTCTCCAATAGTCCTTACGTTAATATCTAAAGGCCAGTCATACTTTTGAAAAATTCTAACAATCTCCGCTTGACCTTCATTAGTTGATATGTAAAGGGTATTTTCTGCTTCTTCGGCAGGGGAAACGAATTGTTTTGCAAATAATTCGCTTCCAGAACCAGTGCCTGTAAATGCTATCATTGTGAAACCTCTAGGGACACCGCCATGCATTTCATTATCGAACTTTGGCACTCCAAAAGAGCCTACTGAGCCAAAGAATTTCTCATCTTCCTCATCGAACTTGAACTCTTTTGCCATAAATTTCACCTCAATGTATTACAACTTGACCTCTGTCAATAAGGTCTGTACAGTATAGATCTAAATTTGATAAAACCAATGGAGGAGTTTGATCAGGTACGTTTAGAATAACAGTTAGAACTTCTTGTTGTCTAAATGTATTAATGAATGTGTGAAGATATTCAGCCAACATCCTATCCTCATTGTAAATTGCTAAAGAATTTACACTGTCAAGGAAAATAAAATTACGTTCATGGTCTGTTGTTTTTAGAATGTATAGTGTACGTAAAAGTACAGATTCCAACATGATTGGACTATCGACAAAATGAACGTTGGAATAAGGGACAGTCGTACCTCCTAAAATCCCAGATGAGACCAAATCGATGAATTGTATATGAGATACATCTACTCCGATGGCCTCGAAACCTTGTATTACTTCTGCAGCACCTCGACTTGCACTAATGTAAACACCACTCATCTCAAACATCTGAAGCAATGGAATCATAGTACTAGCAGTAACCATAAATGCATTAGAATTACCACAGCGAACTTGAACTGCGCTGTTTANTGAAACTTCAGTTAATTGGTCTGAAATACCTTGGTCTAAATCAAACACTTTCATGCCCCCCATCTATTTTGTGTATCACTTACAGCACCCCATTTCAACATTGGAGTTAACATAACTCCAAGAGGAGTTAACTCAATCGCATGCTTGGCTCTGCTGTGAGATGTTCCTCTCATCTTTACTACTTGTAAAAACCTAAGCAAGTGGCCCATTCGCTCTACATCTCCAAGTACAATAATGCCATCTGCGATTGCTTCTTCTACACCAAATGAAGACCAGTGAGCGTTTTCTGTCGCCGAGGTTATCTCTGCAATCAAAATAGTTGTACATCCCAACGTGGCCAATTTTTTACCCAATGTAAACAAGAAATCTCTTATCAATTGTTCAGATTTAATTTTATAACAAAGCGTAGTTACTGAATCGATAACCAATCTTGTCACACCAATTGTATTGACAATATCTACAATCGCTTTGATTAAAGAATGGACGTCATCTAAATCAAAAGATGATTTTTCCAAACCAAGCCAAGAATATAAAACATCCATATCAAAAACATTTATCAAACCAGAATCTACCATTTTTACATCAAAGAATTGGAACTGTCTAATGTTTTCAAGTAATTTAACCGAAGGTTCTGTGGCAGTAAAATGAGCGCATGCCTCTCCTGCATCAGCACCACGGACTAAAAATTCCATGCCCAGAGTGGTCTTTCCTGAACCACAAGTACCCGATGCCAAAACTGTAGAACCATAGGGAATCCCTCCTCTAAGAATTTCGTCTAGACCATGCACACCTGTAATGCATCGGTCTCGGGAATATTGGCCGGCTGGTTGCATGGGGAACAGTTAGGCTAAATCGCTTAGGTTCATGAAGCATGCGCCCAAGTCAACTAAATTAGCGATGGTTTCAATTGTTATAATCAAAACTAATTCCCNGGACTNGGTTGTGAAGGAATAAACCAATCTGAAGAAGATGCTGGNAAGTTACCATTCCACTCTAANGTTTGAGTNGGNGTTAGGAAAAACCCTGTATCTCCGCCCCATTCAACTCTAAAAATTTCAAATGGNCTGAATTCTGAAAGTTGCGTATAACTCAATTTCACTATGCCTCCCNCATCATCGAGACCGTTTATCGCCCCAACACCCAAAAATCCGGATTGCCCCAAATCAATCACATGAGTAGCGTTTCCTATTTCTTGCGAGATTGGATCTCCTGTGAAGATGGTAGTAGAATGACCTTTTAGAACTCCTTCTTTGAGAAGAAGATTAGTTTCTCCAGAAGGTGAAATGTGGTTGAAACTCCAACCTTCTAAGGAAATAGCGAAATCATTTGGATTGGAAACTTCAATCCATTCGGGGTTACCCGAAACAGAACGAGGACTTATCTCAGTAATATGTAGTGAATTGGATTTACGTCCACCATCATGAACTTCTAATATCAATTGGATTTTTTCAGCTCCATCTTGGAAAGTCACTGAAGCACTAGAAGATGTTTGAGCAGTATTACGAGGAGTGCCCCCCTCAAATAAAACTAAATTTTCCCTTGATGAATTATCACTGTCAGTAATCTTAATTTGAACATATAGACTTAGGCCATTATCCAAGCCTAATCCCTTTACCATTCCATCTTCAGTAACATTAGAAAGAGAACTAACCCTGTCAAAGTCCAATTTCCCATCTAACATCAGTCCGACTTGAACTACGCCTTTATCCAACTCACTGGCTTCAATTTGATGCCAATCAGATGTGGCGTTTTGATAATCAAGAGTTGAATCCAAAACTGGGACAAACCATCCACTGTTTGAAGTCATACGATCTAAGCCATTGTATGCTGCACGGTCAATTCGATCCACAGAAGTATCATTCGACCCCATTTCCAATTGAGCCAAAGAGAGAAATGCAGTTAAAATCATCAAAAATAATGTGAAAGCAGAAAGAAATTCAATAACTGCAGTCATACCATTTTGATCTCTTTGGAGAGAATGATGAGACTGCTTGCGCATGTTAGTGGTAGGGGAGAGTAATTCAAGAGGTTGCCGATTGACACATATGTTTAGGTCTAATTTTAGCCACTTTTAGTCAATTCGAAGCGATGAGTCTTTGAATGTTCAATGAGAGGAAGGTGTATGAGTGCAGTCTATAAGCGGCTAAATGGCAACCAAAAAAGTTGCTTCACGTTCGTGATTTTACTGTTATTTAGTTCTCTATCTGGCATTGCTATGACTCCGAATGCCGAGGCTGCTGCTGGCGGAAATTTGGGGATCGTTGGAACAAGTTACCCTCCTGAAGATACATGGATGGCAGCATATGACTCAATTAAATTTCAAGTAGAAATTGAAAATTTCCATGCCTCGCCTTCTTCAGCGGGACGAGTTTTGGATTGGTATGTTTGTGAAGGGATAAAAAATTCTAACCTTTGTATTAGTTCCAGTTTTGAAGATGGAAGTATTACAATAAGTTCGATATTACCAGGAATTGTGGAAACATTTGAATCTCCAACTTATTTCAACCCCAATGGCTATGAAGGCGATATGACTATTGTTTACAAATTCAATCAATTTGATTTTGATTCTAGTAACGACATATACTCATTTGTTGTAAACTCTACTACAGATTACATGGATATTAAAATTGATGATGATGTCAGCGTCTTAGACAATATAGACTACCTTGCCTCGTATAACAATAATTTTATCCTTAATTCTAATACAAGTTACTCTTTTGAGTTTGAAGGAGCCTCTCACTTATGTGGCACTTGTCAACTTAACGCGAGTATTGGATGGGAATTATGGGGCTTTGAAAGTGGAGAGAAAGTTTCTGAGTCATTTACCAATTATTCATCATTCCCTACTGACGGTTATTACAAATCATTTACAATTCTTTTCCCAGACTTCCAACACAATGATACGGGCGAATTTTTACTTAAATACGGAATGTTTAGTTCATTTGGTAGCCCAAATAATGACATGATAAATGAAAATAATCTTAGACAAGAGTACATCATTATTGACGATGAAATAGATTTAGTAATTAATCAATTGAGTCCATCACATAACCCTTCATCTCCTGAGTACTACTTTGGAGACAATATGGCAAAAGCCACATTACAAAATAATGGCAATAAATCAGTAAATAACTTGACGGTTTCAATGCAGATTTTTAATGCTGTAAGTGAATTACAAACCAGTGATTATTGTTCAATCGAAGTAATTCACCCAGGCAATTCAATAACATGCTATTTCGATATTCTAACTAGCGGATTATTCTTAGACATAATCGTCACCATTCCAGAAATTACTGAGGATGGAAATGATACCAAACCAAGTAACAACATTATTTATGAAAATACTGAAATTGTAATTCCTTCATTAAGTGGATTTATAGTAAACAATAATGTCAAACCATGGTATACTAATTTAGACGAAATAAACCTTACAGGAAATGCAAATTTATACGCCCCAGGACCGATAAATTACTCTTGGTGGTATGCAGGAATCATAAATCTAGGATATGGCGAAAATTTAACTATTCAATCTAGTAGTTTAGGACTTGGAGAGCACGTCATTAGATTGACTGTTCGAGATGTTTTTGGCAATACTGAAAATATATTCGAAGTTGTTAACGTATACTTTTACGCTGAAGAAGATAATTCACCTCAATATATTTCATCGGGAGTAACAGTCGAAGAATCAAAAATTATTACTGAAACTAGACTCCCTACAGTCGGAGAAACATATGGAGTAGGAAATAGTAAATCGCCTCTTCTTCTGATTTCATTCGACCTGATAAGAGAATCTGATAATCAGAGCCTTTTCACTGGCTCAAACTGGATGGATATTGAATTAAACACATCTTATCTTTTACTAGATTCTATACCATTTGAATCATTAGAAGTTCGAGTATTGGATAATTTTGAGGATACTACTTGGGAATTATTCGAAGAATCGACACCTATCTTTAACTCAGAAGAGGAAAACATATCTTTTACTATATATAGAACCATTACTATATTGCTAATTGGAAGTGTTAATACTCCAAGTGTTGAAGCTAGTAATTTCACAACCTCACTTGCAGAAGGCGGCACATTCAGGCTGGATTGGATTCCTACTGGAGACATAAATAACGACTACATAGGTGGCTGGAATATCTACCAATTATCATTACCTGAAACAGGAGGTACTGTATTTCCTTCTTCCAATCAAAATTTCAACCAACTAGTTTGGGATGATTTAAGTTCAGACTCATTTAAGATATTCCTTCCAATCACAGAAAATCACTGGAATGATCCGCTCAAACTTGAAGATGGCTTTTGTACATCATATGCAATAGTTCCAGTAGATAGACAAGGAACTGCTTATTTTGAAAAGGCAAATGTAACTACTGATGAAAATGGAAATGGCACCTATATGTGTGGCGACAATACTCCTCCATCATCTAATGCAATTCAATTCAATCATGCTTGGGAATTTACTAACAGTAGTGATTGCTTTAAGATTGAAAATGATTGGTCTATGTGTTACTCTGTAGAACTTACTTGGACTTGGCCAGAGCATGAAATAGATGGAAACGTAACTTGGAACCTGTACAGAATAGAACAAAATCCGAATGGCATTGATATTTCATTGGCAACTCCTATTTTATCTAACATGGAGGCTAACCCTATGCAAACTGGAAACTTCACACAATATGGATGGGAAGATGATGGTATTAGGCCACAGAGGACATACTACTACATTTTGACACCTATAGACTGGGTAGGAAATGAAAAAGTAGTCGTCCAATTCCCATCAGCAAATGTCGAAAGAGTGTATATTGAAGATGATTGGTGGTCTTACTATCAACACCTAATTCCACTTCCTCCAGAACCTGAAGAACCTCCTCTAGGCAACGAATGGCTCGGCAACTTTAGTGAGAGTTTGGATCAAGACGAATTCAAGTATGCAGGAATAGTAGTATTACTTACTCTATGTATTGCCTTTATTATGCTACCACTAATTATCAAGAAGCGTAAGCGCCTAAATAGAGTGATAAATGCAAGAAATAGGCAAAAGATGGCAGACTCTATGGCTGATGAGTTTGATGACTTCTTCGACTAATAATGGCGCGGCAGGGGAGATTCGAACTCCCGAGGTGAAACACCACTGGATTAGCAATCCAGCGCAATGGCCAGGCTATGCGACTGCCGCAGTAAACCTCGCCACTTTCGATTAAGTCATGAATATGACGGTCATGATTTTTTAATTCCTCATATATCTAGAGGGCCTAGCCAACCCAATAAATCAGGTGGAATAATACAAATTAGGACTAAAAGAATAAACATCCATCCAAGATAGTAAAGAGAACGGAAAAAGGATTTAGCTGCCTTTGGCATTCTACCATTAGAATCAAATTCTTCATTGGGGTCTATTTGCCAAACAGATATTGAATACCAAAATGTCAGACCTCCGGCAATAAAAGCCCAAAGTAATGGTAGACCTGATTCTGGCCAAAAGCAAGGAACTGAACCAAGTAAAAACAATAAAACACAATAAATTTTAGATTGCTTCAATGTATAATCGGCACCCTTTACTTCATTCATCATAGGAACTTCTGCTCTAGCGTATTCGCCCGAACGATATAGAGCAAGTGCCCAGAAATGAGGTGGAGTCCACAAAAAGATAAGGGCGAAAAGCATCCATGGAATTGCAGAACCTAAATCAAATGGATTTAGATTACTAAGAGAGTCTCCCGCAGCCCCTGCCCATCCAATCAACGGAGGTGTTGCGCCCGCAATGCCTCCAATTACAATATTTTGTGGAGTCCTTCTCTTCAACCACATCGAGTATATCAAAACATAAAATCCTACAGAGAAAAAGGACCAAAAAGCGGCTTTCCAATGAAGTAAAAAGAAAATTGATGATCCGGATAAGGATATAATTATTCCAAAAATAAGTGCCCCTAATGGTGAAATATGACCTTGGGGGATTGGTCTTTTCTGTGTTCTAGTCATCAACATGTCAATATCAGAATCATACCACATATTAATCGAATTTGAACCACCTGCAGATAGAGTACCTCCTATTATTGTAATAATAATAGTAAACCCTGTTTCTGCCCATGTTCTTTCAATTTCTAATAAACCATGCCTAGATAGTAAATCGTGAACTAAAATAGCACAAACTGCAGTAATTTGTAGTAAGACAATTACTCTTAATTTCATCAATTGTAGAAATACACTTAGCCACCCTGGATGATTTTTTGGACCAGAATCTGATACAGTTTTGGCACCCATAAATCTTACTCCTCCGCCGAGTTTATATTTTTTGAGAGTATTGATAGCCTAATCATAAATGGACACGCTAGAGATACTAAGAAACAGGAAATACCTCCTACTAAATGCAGTAATGACAGCCATTCAGGGAAATCTCCAGACTTTGCAAATATCAAATAACTAGCACCGATCAATAAATTCAACAACCAAAGTTTACCTGTATGATGCATATATTTGAGGAAAATCTCAGATTCAGGTGAATCTTTATTTTCTTTTTGAACTTTAATGACTGAAGCGATTAGAATGAATCCTATTACAAGAGCACCTATTCTGTGAATCATTTGTATCAAAACACCGGGTCCATCCAAAGAAGGAAGGAATGAACCATTACATTTAGGCCATCCATTTGGAAAACCAACTGAACATGATTGATTGTATTGACCTCCCGCAGTAGAAGAAACCCATGCTCCTAAAATCAGTAGAAAAAGGACAGATGCTGCTATTGCATCGAACCTTTTCTTATTTGCCTCGATAAATTGCTTAGATGTGGAGAGAAATCTCCAATCCGCCCCCTCTTTAACTCTCATCAAAAGATATTGCCAAATTATTGAGGCTGTGAAAATACAAGCAAGTGAAAGATGTAAGGCTACAGTCCAATCGGCATTGTCAAAGAATACTGTAGTTGCACCTGCAGCCGCTTGAATAATTAACATCACACCTATGAAAATTGATGAATTATAATTTGATTTACCGTAGATTTCCAGTTTTTTCCTCGCAATGAAAAAGTTCGCAATAATTGGTATTGCAATAATTCCAACCAGTAAACGGTGAATCCATTCTAAGAATATCTCAAACACTGTGTACCTATGAAATTCACCTCTAGAATCTATTTCATCAGGATTTTCTTCCCAATACTGTTCTTGTTCCTCATGAGATACATCAAATCCATATGTGCCAAAACATTTAGGCCAATCTGGGCATGATTCACCGGCATCATTGATTCTTATCGAGCCTCCAGCAATAATAATTAATATAGCCATTGACAATATAATCAAAGGTAATGTTGATGGGCGTCGCCACCAAGCAGTGTCCATGGGTAGACGGGAGGGTACGCCCCTTTTCAACACATGCCCGAATCGCTATAGATTTATCAATCCTAAATTTTTTCCAAAAATCGTGGCCATGCTTCTAATTATTTCATTAGCGCCCAGTAACGGTATTGCAGAGGAAGTCGAAAATACAGAATCAAGGGTTTTGCTAGATGTACATGTACTCGATTCGACTTGTCTTACCGAAGAATCATGTAATTCTTGGAGGCCGGTTAATTTAATCGAATATTTCGGAGCAGATTGGTGTGAACCTTGTATGGAAGTCGAAGAAGAAATTAGCTCTATTGACTCAAATCAATCTGTAATAATTCAACATCATCCATCTCCAAGTGACCTAACTTTCTTCCAACAGTCAAACATGAAATTTGAAAATCAGTATAGGTTATTGTTTATTCCTTCTATCGTGATAAATGGAGAATCTTTGCTAACTGGTTCGAGCCAAGCATTAGAAATCAACCAAGTACTTCAGAATCAAAATAATTCTTTTAATGGTATTTCAGATATCAATTATGATAACGGAACATTGTTTTGGAATGCAAGTGAAGGGTATAACCTAAATATATGGAAACTCGAAGATACAAAGCATGAATTTGAAAATTATTCGCACCCTCATTTAGCCACCTCTCTACTCTCGTTTAAATCCGAAAATAATTCAGCAAATATTTCTCAATGGTTAGAAAATTGGGATGGAAGATTGGTGTTTATGCTAGAAGATATAGGTTCGGCTAAACTAGTTTCAGCATCATCGCAGCCTACTGGAAATTTTAATTTTAATAATGAGGATTCTAAACAATCTGAGGAAATAAAAAATGAACAATTAGATCCTTCTTTAATTGCCATAATTACCGGCTTGATAATGTTAGCAATACTCCTTCCAGCATTGATTATGTTCCAAGGTTTGAGGAATTTTGAACCAGAAGATACACCCAAAGAAGAAGAATGAACTCACTCATGAGGAGGGGTTAGGTTCAAAAACAGTTGATATCACGCTTGCATGCGACTCACTGTCGCAGGTGTAAAATTATGGTTAAACCAGCTAGACTACATACCCGCTTCGAACGTGCTAGAATCATTGGGGCTAGAGCCTTACAAATTGGAATGGGAGCACCGCTATATGCTGGAGAAGATGACCTACGTGATGCATTCAAAGAAGAATTGATTTCACTATATGGATTTGAAGAAGCATCCGTCAGATATGTATTGGACCCTCTAAAGATTGCTCTTTACGAATACGAGCACGAGTTAATACCAATCGATATTGACCCTCACGAAGACTGATTCAATTATTTAGAATTGAACCCATAATATTCGGGTTTCATAACATTAGGGAGATTCTCTCTTTTGACTAATATTGTTCTAACTGCCCATAAATCTACAAAAATTCTGTATTTTAGGGTTGCATCTAGATAATCAACTCCGCTAGAACCGCCTGTACCCATTCTTCTTCCAATCATTCGTTCTACCATTCTGGCATGTGAATTTCTGAAAAGTAACATTGATTGTTCAAGTTCAACAAAAGAATCAATCAAAATTCTAGGCCAAGATAGAAGGGGTAATTCTCTATATGATTCAATGAATAATAAACCAGCTCTTGAGCGATTTATTACACCATCCGGCCTAAGGAAACTTTCAGCTTGTGCAATAGATGCTTCCATTCTTGGGCGAACTTGAGATTCAACTCCATGGCCGATTTCAACAATATGCGATATAACCGACTCTGCATGATCCTTCATGGCTTCAATATGACTGTCAACAAATTGAGATACGACCTCGGAATCGTTGTCGTCACTACTTAAGGAACCATTAATCGGTGTTCTAGAAAGCCAATTCTCCAATGATTCTCTAAGTGATGGCTGATTGGAAACCGTTTCAAAATTATCGAGAATAGTTTGCGATACTTTACCCTCTTCTGCTAGTTTCCTCATATGCTTTAATGGGTTCATACCTCCATAGGATTCATGTTCTAGACCAAGAAGAACTTCAAGTTCCCTCATTTGCCATGATTCGAAACCTGATGAAGTTCCTAATCGGTCTCTAAATGCAAGAAACTCTTGTGGAGCCAGAGTTTCCATAACTTTCCATTGCTGAGACATCAGATTAAAAATTGAAGTCACACGCTCTAAATGATGGACTAATTTCGGCATCACTTTTTCTTCTACCTTCTTTGAATTTAGTATTGAGTGGGCCTGTTTCAATTCAGAAAGAATTAATTTAAACCATAATTCAAAGGCTTGATGGACGATTATGAAATGTGTCTCATCATTACATGGTTGTGGAAGATATCCGTCTGGACCTTCTTGTAATTTCAATAATTCTTCCAGTCTTAGATAACCTCCATAGGTCATCCTCTGCCCTGATGGTGCTTCAGCCATGACACGGCATCGGCTCCTAAGACTTGAACTCTTCACTGGATGAATAATATTTGAGTTGTTTTTTCAACCTCAAAATTTATTGAAAAAAGTAGAATAAATGCATAATGCTCATAGGGGTAATACAAAACCCCTCGACATGGGCGTAGACACTGACTTATTGGCAAGTTGGCTTGCTGGCTACGACAAAGACAAACTTACTATCGGAGTTGTTGCCTCTCACTCCTCTTTGCAAATACTACATGGTGCAAAGAAAGAGGGGTTTCGAACTTTGGGAATTGCAGTTGGAGAAAACCGAAGAAGATTCTACAAAGCATTCCCTGGAGCAGATCCAGATGAATGGTTAATGCTAGAAAATTACAGAGAGATGCTGGACTATGCTGAATGGTTTAGAGAAAGAAATGTGATTATTATCCCTCATGGTTCTCTAGTAGAATATTTGGGTGCTACAAATTATAAAAATCTCCAAGTCCCTACATTTGGAAATAGAGGAATATTACACTGGGAAAGTAGTAGACATCGACAAAGACTGTGGTTAGAAGATGGTGGTTGTGATATGCCTAAGGTTTTGGAAGACCCCCACGACATAGATGGCCCTGTTATTGTCAAATATGCTGGTGCAAAGGGCGGTAGAGGTTATTTTATCGCTAGAGATTATCGAGATTTTCGTAGAAATGTAGACATTGAAGAAGAATTTACTATCCAAGAATATGTACTTGGATGTAGATATTATCTTCATTTCTTCTTTGATCCCACTGCAGATGATGGTTTCCAAGTACAAGGTAGAAAATCTAATGCTGGTAAAAACTTAGGTAGATTAGAGTTACTTTCTATGGATAGAAGAGATGAATCTAATGTCGATGAATTTTACAAACTTGGTTCGCTTAGAGATTTGAGAGAAATGAATCTAGAACCCTCGTTTGTTGTCACTGGTAATCAACCTGTAGTTATTCGTGAATCATTGCTACCAAGGGCTTTTGAAATGGCTGAGGGAACTATAGCGGCATCATTTGAACTCGAAGAAGGAAGCAGAGGAATGATCGGGCCATTCTGCCTAGAAACTATTGTTACAGATAAATTAGAATTCAAGGTATTTGAGATAAGTGCTAGAATAGTTGCTGGATCAAATCCTTTTGTTGGAGGATCTCCTTACTCTGATATCAATGAAGAAAGAATGTCCACAGGGAGAAGAATTGCTCGTTCAATTAAAAAGGCAAGTGACAACGATAGATTACTAGAAATCTTATCTTAATCTCAATTTTGATCGTCTTCTTCTAACTCAACTTGAACTTCTTTTTCTTCATTATCGTCAAGGTCTTGTGTAGAGGAAAGAATCTCTGCAATTGAAACCGAACCATCACCATCAGTATCTGCTCTTTGGTGAATCTCTGTAGCTTCTTCAATTGAGACTCCAATCGCTTCTGCCACCTCTTCAATAGAAACAGCATCTTCATTAGAATCTTCAAATTTATTAGAAAGAACCTTCATTTGCTCTCTTAATTCTTCCAATTTAGCACTTCTTTCTTCTGCTGTTGGAACTGTAAATTGTGCTACAAGTTTGATTGGGTCACCATGAGATAAATCCCCATTAAATTCCATCAAATCTCCAATGTTGTTGATAATTACTTGGAATTTTGTAGGGTCTTTTGTTCTACGCTTGTTATGC
>NZXL01000050.1 GCA_002697705.1 Methanobacteriota archaeon | reverse complement strand
CGACGGAATGTGTGACGGACCTGTTGCTTCACCACCAGACTGTGTAGCAGGCCCAGACGCCTTCCCACTCGACCCATCGGCTGATACCGATACTGACGGTGATGGTGACCCAGATACCCTGAATCCACCATCAACCAGCGATCCTGAACTTGTTGAGGACTTGGATGATGATGGTGACGGTATTGAGGACGTCAATGAAACCAACACTGGTGTTTACAACGATGCAACCGACACTGGAACTGACCCACTTGACCCAGACACTGATAACGATGGTATTTGTGATGGTCCAATCGATGTTTATGACCTTCAAGGCAATATCATATGTGTAGCAGGTCCTGATGAAGACTTTGGAGTTGCTGTTGATGGAGCAGTATACCTAGTCAATAATACTGCAATGGTTATGCTAAATCCAAAATACACTATTGAAAACGGTGTTTATGAGATCTCTCCTGACTTGCCAGAAGGAGTCACTATAAATCCACAGACAGGTGTTATTTCTGGTACTCCAACAGAAGTAATGGATAATACTACTTACACTGTTTACGGAAATAACAGCCAAGGTGGCGTATTCTTTAACTTTGAACTTCAAGTTCTCGAGGATACAGACGGCGATGGAATGCCAAATCAACTACCTATTGATTATCCAACCAATGATGTGAATTACGACTTAATCGAAGATCTAGACGATGATAATGATGGTGCTCTTGATACTGCTGAAACTGGAACTGGGATATTCAATGGTTCTGGTGATATGGGAACTGACCCACTTGACCCAGATACCGATAATGACGGAATTTGTGATGGTCCAAATTCAGTATTGCCAATTTGTATTGCTGGTCCTGACTCCAACCCAGTTGGAACCGGTCCACTTGGCCCAACTGTACTTGTCAACAATACTGAGATGACACCACTTCCTCCTGCTAACGCCGTTCCTGGCGCTATTTGGGCGGTATCCCCTGATTTGCCTGCTGGTTTGACACTCAATGTCACAACCGGAGTAATTAGCGGAACTCCAATTGAAGCTATGGAGAATACAACATTCACTCTATGGGCTAATACTTCTGAGCCAAGAAGTGTTGAATCCACTTTCTGGCTTGAGATTTTGGAAGACACCGATGGTGATGGTATGCCTGACCAGTTACCGGATGATTATCCAGATACTGGACTACCGCCATATGACTTAGTCGAGGATTTGGACGATGATGCTGATGGAACACCTGATGTTGATGAAGCAACCAATGGTACTGATTCACTTAATCCTGACACCGATGGTGATGGATTCTGTGATGGTCCTGATGCAGTTGACGGCGTTTGTTTCGCAGGTCCCGATTCACATCCACTTGACCCAGCACTGCCGGTTAACACCGATGGTGACGCCTTCCCAGACGATGACCCTGATGGTGAAGGTGGTCTGATTGCAGATGATGATGATGACAACGACGGCTACCTAGACGCTGTGGAAATAGCTTGTTTGTCTAACAAAACCGACGTAAATGATGTTCCTAGTGACATGGACGGCGACGGAATTTGTGATAATGAAGATAATGACATGGACGGCGATGGTATCCTAAACGTTGATGAGACCAATACTGGAATCTACAATTCAACTTCAGATACAGGTACCGACCCTGCAAACCCTGACTCTGACGGAGACGGTGTTTGTGATGGACCTGCAACTCCAGATGTAGCAATTTGTGTCGCAGGACCAGATGCTTTCCCTAACGACCCAGCAGCATCACTTGATACTGATGGCGATGGTATGCCTGATGAACTCAATGGAAATTCAACAACCGGTCTAATCGAAGACATAGATGACGATAATGATACCATTTTTGATGAAACTGAGTTGATGTGCGGAACAGACCCTAAGGTTGTCAACCTCCTTCCAGACATGGACGGAGATGGAATTTGTGATGCATTAGATGACATTATTGACCTTGATTTCAATTTGACTTATGAGTCTCAATATGTCGACTTATTTGTTAACAAGACAATGGTTGATTTCTTACCAAACGTAACTGGGATAGGCGAAGTTGCTTCATGGGAAATTGAAGGAGACATTCCTGAAGGGTTGACATTTGGCTGGAGCCCAGCAAGAGATGCAATGCTTGATGGTGGAATTAGAGGTACGCCTACAAATTACACTGAAGAACCTGTAAATGTCACAGTTTGGGCTAATAACAGCAATTATCAACATTCATTTGTTCTATCAATAACCGTATTCAATGATACTGATAATGACTCTTTACCAGATAGTCTGCCTGCTAATTATACAGGTAATATCACTGTAGACCACGATGATGACAATGACGGATACTTTGACCAAGATGAACTTGATTGTGGTTCTGATCCACTAGATACATCCTCGAATCCAGAGAATACTGAAGGGGATATTTGTGATCAACTTAAAGGCGATGGAGATGATGATGATGAAGAGAATAAATTAGTCTGGTGGTGTTTCCCACTTTGCTTCTTGCTACTTCTTCTTCTATTAGTTCCTCTAATCCTTCTAAGGGATAAGGTAATCACGACATATGATGACGCTGAACCTGAAAACACTACATCCAAGCCAAAGTTTGCTGAAGGTGGCGGTACTAAGGATAGTCCATTTATCCTAAAGCCACTCAAGACAGTTAAGCCTGGTTCTATTGTAGTCAGTAAAGAATTGATTACAATTACAGATATTACTCCTGGTTTGAAGGTTAAGTCTCAAGACTACTTTGACCGCGAGAATGAGAGTAGATTCATGATGCAAGATGATTCAGGAAGTGAGGAAGGAACTCGAATGATCATCGCTGATGATGATGGTGTTATGAAATTCCGATTATTGTTTGATGATAGTCATGACCCGACACTTGCTGGTGGAGAATTCAGAGGCGCAGTCAAGGTTGGCCGTAGATCTGTCTACTTCACTTGGGATATCAAGGTCAAACCAGACCCTGAATATGTCAAGGAGCAAAAGAGACTTGAAGCAGAGCGAAAGAAGGCTAAGAAGCAGCGTGAGAAGGAAGCAGCAGAAGCAGAAAAGAATGCTAAAATCGAAGCAGAATTAGCCGCTGCCGCTGAGGCTGAACAGAAGGCTAAGTTAGAGGCTGAAGAGGCAGAGGCTGCTAAGAAGGCCGAAGAAGAGGCTCTTGCAGCAATTGCAGTAGCTGAGGCTGAAGAAAAGGCTCAAAAGAAGGCAGAAGAAAAAGCTCAAAAGAAGGCAGAAAAGGACGCTAAGGCTGCTGAAGCCAAGGCCAAGAAAGAAGCCGATGCTGCCGATAAGAAAGCCAAGAAGGAAGCCGAAGAGGCCGAGAAGAAGGCTAAGTCTGAGGCCGATGCCAAGGCTGCCAAGGAAGTGGAAGCCAAGGCCGAAGAAGAGGCTAAAAAGAAGGCAGAAAAGGACGCTAAGGCTGCTGAAGCCAAGGCCAAGAAAGAAGCCGATGCTGCCGATAAGAAAGCCAAGGAAGAAGCAGATGCCAAGGCTGCCAAAGAGGCAGAAGCCAAGGCAGCTAAGGAAGCAGAAGCGAAGGCCAAGAAAGCAGCTGCTAAAAAGCCAGCAACGACTAAAGAAGCCAAGAAGGAAGAGGAAATTCAGCGTGTTAAATCACGTGCGAAGACCATTGACTTCAAGGTGCTTGGAACCGCATCCTCAACTAAACTGAAAAGTGAAGTCAAGAAAGGTGCTAAGACCTTGGAAGTTGCTGATGCTAAGGAGTTCGCTGATGCTGGAAGTGCAGCAATTACCGATGACAAGGGCTCAACAATTATCTCTTGGACAGGTAAAGACGGCAATACTCTAACCGGTGTTGGTGGTATAACCAGAGTCTTTGGTAAAGCCTCAGTGGTCATGGTAAAGGATGATTTGCAAGTGATCAAAGGAATTGGTCCGTTTATCGAAGAGAAGTTGAATGCTCTTGGTATCACAACCTATCGACAAATTGCTAACATGACTGCTAAACTTGAAACTCAAGTCAATGAGGCCATCGAGTTCTTCCCAGGCCGTGTAAAGCGTGACCAGTGGGTAAATCAAGCCAAGATTCTACTTGGTGAAGATGTCAAGTTGGATGAGAAGGCACTCAAGCAGGCTGAAGAGTTAGAGCGTATTGCTCAGAAGGCTGAAACCATAGACTTTGCAACACTCGGAGTCGCAACAATCGATGAGAAAGATGACTTACAAACCATCAAGGGTATTGGTCCTTTTATCGCTGAGAAACTGTATGCTCTTGGAATCTACACCTTTGAACAAGTTGGCAATATGACGCCTAAGATCGAAGAAGAAGTCAACAAAGCGATTGAATTCTTCCCTGGTCGTGTCAAACGAGACGAGTGGGCTAAGCAGGCTAGAGAATTCCACAAAGGCAAGAAGTGAAAGCCCCTCCCTATTATGAAAGGCGTAATGACTTAATCTAAAAAGTCAAGCAAGGACCATGAGCAGTGCGTATGCTTTAATGGGAAATAAGAAAAAGGATTATCGCCGATTAAAGGGTTCAAATTCCCTTAAATCAGTGCTATTATCTGTACTCATGATTTCAATGTCTTTGTCTTCAGGAATTATTGAAGTAAATAACCCTACAGCGGACATGGAAGAATCGAATAATCAGTTTGAATTTTCGGATATATCAAGTTCAATATCAGCAGTATTGTCATCATTCAATGAACTGATTTGGCCTGGAGAGGAAGCAGGTTCTCTCGATACATCAGATACTCTAAACGCTGGTGCTCGATCAACTCCTCCTTCGCTTTCTCTTTCAACAGCCAGCGCTTCCTTAATTTACGGAGAGGTGTTGAATCCAACCATTACTCCTTCAAATTCAGGCGGTGCAGTTACTTCTTGGTCGATTGACCCAACACTTCCTGGCGGACTGTCCTTTGGTACTGGTAACGGAACTATTTATGGAACTCCAACAGCGTTATCATCACAAACAACTTACACTATTACGGCAACTAACTCTTATGGTAGCGATGAAATCGACATAGACATATCTGTGGTTCAGGAATCTCCGATTATTCAATATTCACCTAACTCCGATACATTTACCAAGGATACAGCAATAAGTCCATGGATTCCAACTGTATTTCGTGGTACTGGTATTGTTTGGACTATTTCACCATCTCTACCTACCGGTCTAGTAATTGATTCTTCAACTGGTGTGATTTCAGGTACACCTACTATAGCTTCTAATTCCCAATCGTACGTAGTTTCGGCAACCAATAATGGTGGTTTAGATACCAAGACATTAACTATCGAAGTTGTAGATATTCCTCCCTCAGCAATTACCTATAATCCAAACACATTTGTAGAAACAAAGGGCGTCGCTATGACGACGGTTACTCCAACAAGCAGTGGCGGTACGGTGACTTCTTGGGCGATAACACCATCTCTACCAACGGGAATTAACTTCGACACTTCAACTGGTGTCATCAGTGGAACTCCATCAATACTCTCTCCATCTGCCACTTACACAGTTACTGCTAGCAACTCTGGTGGCAGCAGCACAGCTTCATTGACATTCGAAGTAAATGATGTACCTCCTTCATCTATTGTCTACAATCCTAATTCATTTATTGAAACTAAAGATGTTGCCATGACTACAGTAACTCCAACATATAGCGGTGGTACCGTAGTTTCTTGGACAGTTTCCCCCTCTCTTCCAATAGGGCTAACGCTCGATTCAAACGGTCGAATCTCAGGTACCCCAACAGTAGTATCACCTTCAACTGTATACACAATTACTGCAGAAAACTCGGGTGGAAACTCGACAGCAACTGTGACAATTCAGGTAAACGATGTCTCTCCTGCATTTGCATATTCCTATGCATCTTTGGAATTGGTGAATGGTATCGCAATGAGCCCATTATCTCCACAATTATATGGGAGTGGAGCAGTTGATTCATGGTCCGTTTCACCAACTTTGCCTAATGGTATATCTTTGGACACCTCTACAGGTGTGATTAGTGGAACACCTACCACAATAACCTCCTCCATAACATATACAATAACTGCAACAAATACAGGTGGATTCGACACTAAAACTTTGACCATTATTGTTGATGATCAATCTCCAGTTATTTCCTATTCCCAAACCACGTTTACCTTTACCAAAGGCACGGCAATTAGCGCAATAACTCCATCCACTAGTGGTGGTGCTGTTGTTTCATGGGCAGTATCTCCTTCCTTACCAAGTGGCCTGGTATTAGATACCAGTACCGGAGAGATTACCGGTACACCAACTGCGGTTACAGCATCTAATACCTACACTGTTACAGCAACCAACTCCGGTGGTGACGATGATGTAATTTTCACCATTGAGGTAATTGACATCGCTCCAACTTCAATAACCTACAGCGAAACTTCAATTATAGAAATAAAAGGCGTAGCAATGACTTCAGTAACTGCAACTTCAACAGGGGGTACAGTGACGTCATGGGAGATTTCTCCATCTCTACCGTCTGGTTTGAGCATCGACTCCTCTACTGGTGAAATAAGTGGTACGCCAACCGCACTATCGACCATTACAACTTATACCATATATGCAAATAACACTGGCGGTGATATCACAACTAACATTGACATAACCGTCATTGATGTAATCCCATCTTCAATAACTTACAGTTCAAACTCATATTCCAAAGTAATTAACTCTGCTATGACTACAGGTGTGCCAACAGTTAGCGGTGGGGCTGTAGTGACATGGTCAATTACACCAAACCTTCCAACAGGCTTGAGTATTGACTCGTCAACTGGTGAAATAAGCGGTACTCCAACTGTCCTTTCAACTCAAACAACATATACAGTAAGTGCAGAAAATACTGGTGGTACTGCAACAACTACCGTTGACATTACTATTTACGATATTCCGCCATCTATTTCCTACAGTGGAAGTCCATACATTTTGACCAAGGGTACACCTGCGACTATCACTCCGACAAATTCCGGTGGAACCGCGACTTCTTGGGCTATGGCAGGCACACTCCCTCTCGGACTTGCCTTCGATACATCAACTGGTGTCATCAGTGGAACTCCTACGGAACTCGATTCCGGTTCAGGTTATTCTATATCAGCATCTAATTCCAACCCTAGTGACTCTACTACTGCTCTTGTAATAATTGTGAATGATGTAATTCCATCTTCAATTGTCTACAGCACAACCACATTTACTGAAACAAAAGGCTCTCCAATGACTTCGGTAACGCCAACAGTTGGCGGTGGTCCAGTTGTCTCTTGGGAAATTGATCCTGCATTGCCAAGTGGTTTGAGTATTGATTCATCAACTGGTGAAATAAGTGGTACTCCAACCGTACTTTCCACTCTAACAACCTATACAGTGTATGCAAACAACACTGGTGGTAGTGCAACGGCTACCGTTGATATTACTGTTAACGATGTTCCTCCATCTTCAATTGTCTACAGCCAAACTTCTTTCGTTGAAACAAAAGGCACAGCCATGACTTCGGTAACTCCAACTGTAAACGGTGGTCCAGTAGTCACTTGGTCTATCTTGCCTGCCCTGCCTAATGGTTTGAGTATCGATTCATCAACTGGTGAAATAAGCGGTACACCAACTGCTCTATCTACAATTGCCACTTACACAATCACTGCAGAAAATTCCGGTGGTAGTACAACCACGACAGTTGATATTACTGTTAATGACATTATTCCATCTTCAATTACCTACAGTCAGAGTTCATTCACAGAAACAAAAGATACAGCAATGACCTCAGTAACTCCAACTACAAACGGTGGTACAGTAACTTCCTGGGCAGTACATCCAGCCCTTCCAAATGGTATCTCAATCGATGCGAATACTGGTGAAATTAGTGGTACGCCAACTGTACTCTCTACCTTGGCCACATATACAGTGTATGCAAACAATACCGGTGGAAGTGCATCGACAACCATTGATTTTACTGTCAACGATGTTCCACCATCATCTATCGTTTACAGCGGAAGTCCGTATACCTACACCAAAAACCAGTTTACCATGAATTCTTACACACCTACTGCAAATGGTGGAACTGTAACTTCTTGGTCTATCACGCCTGCACTACCTACAGGGATGTCTTTTGATACATCGACCGGCACAATTAGTGGAACTCCGAGCGTTCTTTCGTCGGCCACAACATATACAGTAACAGCAGAAAATACCGGTGGCAATGCGACGGTAGATATCGAAATCACAGTAATCGATGCTCAGCCTAATATTAGTTACACAACAGGGCCACACATTTTGACCAAGGATTCGTCTATGAATGGATTACCAGCAATTAGTTCAGGAGGGACAGTTGTTACTTGGTCGATTTCACCAACTCTTCCTGCAGGTCTGTCGATTAGCTCTACTGGAGTAATTACAGGAACACCGACAGTAATTTCACCAGCAACTAATTACACAGTTACTGCAACTAATACAGGCGGTACAGATACTGCTAACTTCACTCTTCAAGTGAATGATGTAATTCCATCAGATGTCGACTATAATCCAAGTTCTTTTACCGAAACAAAAGGAACAGCGATGACTTCAGTAACTCCAACCGTAAACGGTGGTACAGTAGTAACTTGGTCCATATCTCCTGCTCTGCCTAATGGTTTGAGTATTGATGCAACGACAGGTGAAATTAGTGGTACTCCAACAGTGCTTTCCAATCAGATAACTTATACTATAACTGCAGAAAACACTGGTGGTAGTGCATCAACAACCATTGAAATTACAGTTAACGATGTAATACCGTCTTCAATAGTCTACAGTACAAATTCTTTTACTGAAACAAAAGGTACAGCAATGACTTCGATAACTCCAACCGTAAGTGGCGGTACAGTCATCTCTTGGACAATTCATCCTTCTCTCCCTAGTGGTTTGAGCATTGATTCAACAACTGGTGAAATTAGTGGTACGCCAACAGTTCTCTCAACATTTACCTCATACACAGTATACGCTAACAACACTGGTGGCAGTGCGTCGACAACCATTGATATTACTGTCAACGATGTTCCTCCATCATCAATTGTCTACAGCAACTCGCCATTCAGTCTAACTAAAGACTCAGCCTTTTCTTCAGGAACTCCAACATTAAGTGGTGGCCCTGTAACTTCTTGGTCTATCTCTCCAACTCTCCCTAATGGTTTGTCAATCGATGCAAATACTGGTGAGATTAGCGGAACTCCAACCGACATTACTTCATCTGGAACTTATACAATTACTGCCGGTAACAGCGGAGGTACTGACAGCGTAACTATTACCATAGAAGTTAATGATGTGATTCCATCTTCAGTTGCTTACAGTCCAAATGCTTTCGTAGAAACAAAAGGCACTGCTATGACTTCAGTAACTCCAACTGCAAATGGTGGTACAGTCACATTATGGGAGATATCTCCAGATCTACCAACCGGTCTGTCCATAGACGCAACCACTGGTGAAATTAGCGGAACTCCATCTGTATTATCGACTATTACAACTTATACTGTATATGCAAACAACACTGGTGGTAGTGCATCTACTACCATTGATATCACAGTCAATGATGTAATTCCATCAGCGATTACTTACAGTCCTGATTGGTTTGTTATAACAAAAGGTTCTCCAATGTCCGCAGTTACTCCAAGTGCCAGTGGTGGGGCAGTAGTTACGTGGTCTATCGACCCAGTCTTGCCAACCGGATTATCGATTAATCCTTCAACTGGTAGAATTAGTGGTACGCCAACGGCTCTTTCAACACTGACGACTTATACAATTACAGCAACTAACACGGGCGGTTTCGATACGACAACAGTCGACATAACAGTCAACGATGTTATTCCATCTACAGTCACCTATACTCCTAATTCTTTCACAGAAACGAAAGGAACTGCTATGACTTCAGTAACTCCAACTGCAAACGGTGGTCCAGTCACTTCCTGGGAAGTGTCNCCGGCCCTTCCAAATGGTATTTCGATCGATGCAAATACTGGTGAAATTAGCGGTACGCCAACAGTAATTTCGACTCAAACAACATATACCATATATGCAAATAATTCGGGTGGTAGTGCTTTTACAACAATAGACATAANCGTCAATGATATCATCCCATCTTCGATAACTTACAATCCAAGTTCATTCATTGAAACTAAAGGTACTGCAATGTCTGCTGTCACTCCAACTGCAAATGGTGGGCCGGTTGTCACTTGGTCTATTTCTCCTAATCTACCTAATGGTTTGAGCATCGATTCAACAACCGGTGTAATTAGTGGTACGCCAACTGCACTTTCTATTCAGACAACTTATACAATAACAGCGACTAACACGGGTGGTTTCGATACGACAACAGTCGACATAACAGTCAACGATGTGATTCCATCTTCAATAGTCTACAGTTCAAACTCCTATGTTGAAACGAAGGATTCATCCATGACTACTGGCGTTCCTACAGTAAATGGCGGACAAGTTGTCACTTGGGAAGTTTCTCCAGATCTACCAACTGGTTTGAATATCGATTCAACAACTGGTGAAATAAGTGGTACGCCAACGGTTCTTTCCTCTGTAACAACTTATACAGTATATGCAAACAATACTGGTGGAAGTGCATCAAATACCATTGATATTACAGTTAACGATGTAATCCCATCTTCAATAACTTACAATTCAAACTCATATTCCAAAGAAATTGATTCTTCGGTGACTACAGGTGTGCCAACAGTTAGCGGTGGGGCTGTAGTGACATGGTCAATTACTCCAAACCTTCCAACTGGCTTGAGTATTGACTCGTCAACTGGTGAAATAAGCGGTACTCCAACTGTCCTTTCAACTCAAACAACATATACCATAAGCGCAGAAAATACTGGCGGTACTGCAACAACCACCGTTGACATTACTATTTACGACCAACATCCGATCATTTTCTACAGTTCATCTCCACACACTTTTACCAAGGGTACGCCTGCGACAATCACTCCTTCAAATTTAGGTGGTACGGCCACTTCTTGGACAATAGCAGGTACACTACCTCTTGGACTTAACTTCGATACATCAACTGGTGTCATCAGTGGAACTCCTACGGAACTAGACTCCGGTTCAAGTTATACCATAGTAGCAAGTAATTCCAACCCTTCCCAATCATCGGTTACTATCACAATAATTGTGAATGATGTAATTCCATCAAATATTGCTTATAGTTCAAGTTCGTTCGTTGAAACAAAAGGCACAGCCATGACCTCAGGAACTCCAACTGCAAATGGTGGCGCAGTGGTTTCATGGGAAATTGATCCTGCATTGCCAAGTGGTTTGAGTATTGATTCATCAACTGGTGAAATAAGTGGTACGCCAACAGTTCTTTCCACTCTAGCAACCTATACAGTTTATGCAAACAACACAGGTGGTAGTGCATCAACGACTGTCGATATTACTGTTAATGATGTAATTCCATCTTCAATTGTCTACAGCACAACTTCTTTCACTGAAACAAAAGGAACAGCAATGACTCCGGTAACTCCAACTGTAAACGGTGGGCCAGTAGTTTCATGGGAAATTGATCCTGCATTGCCAAGTGGTTTGAGTATCGATTCCTCAACAGGAGAAATTAGCGGAACTCCAACCGTATTATCAACTCAGACTACCTATACAGTATATGCAAACAATACTGGTGGTAGTGCATCAACAACTATCGATATCACCGTCAATGATGTTATTCCATCTTCAATTGTCTACAGCACAAATTCCTTTACTGAAACGAAAGGAACAGCAATGACATCAGTAACGCCAACTGCTAGCGGCGGTACAGTCGTCTCTTGGGAGATTTCTCCAACCCTGCCTAGTGGCTTGAGTATTGATTCTGCAACAGGTGAAATTAGTGGAACTCCAACCGTATTATCAACTCAGACTACCTATACAGTATATGCAAACAACACTGGTGGTAGTGCTTTTACAACCATTGATATTACTGTCAACGATGTTGCACCATCTTCAATTGATTATAGTAGCAGTCCATTCAGTTTGACTAAAGATTCACCATTCTCATCAGGAATTCCAACGTCAAGCGGCGGTCCTGTGACTTCATGGTCTGTATCTCCAAGTCTGCCAAACGGTTTGTCAATCGATGCCAATACTGGTGAGATTAGTGGAACTCCAACTGATATTACACCATCTGGAACCTACACAATTACAGCCGGTAACAGCGGAGGTACTGACAGTGTTACTATCACTTTGGGAGTGAATGATGTAATTCCATCTACTGTCTCCTACAACCCAAGTTCATTTGTTGAAACATTAGGCTCAAGCATGACTTCAGTAACTCCAACTGCAAANGGTGGCACAGTTATCTCTTGGGAAATTGATCCTGCATTGCCAAGTGGTTTGAGCATTGATTCAACAACTGGTGAGATCAGCGGTACTCCTACCGTTCTCTCTACATTAACAACATATACAGTGTATGCAAACAATACTGGTGGTAGTGCATCTACTAACATTGATATTACAGTCAATGATGTTACACCATCTTCGCTATATTATAATCCAAGTACATTGACTCTAACAAAAGACTCTGTGATGTCTGAAGCAACACCGTATATTAGTGGTGGAACAGTTGTTTCATGGGAAATCTCTCCAGCACTCCCAACAGGTCTTTCAATAACCTTGACAGGTGGCATTGCGGGCACTCCTACCGTTCTATCAACTCTGACAACTTATACCGTATATGCAAACAATACTGGTGGTAGTGCATCAACAACCATTAACATAACTGTAAACGATGTGGCTCCTTCTTCAATATCATACAGCGGAACCCCATTCGTCTTAACAATTGACTCTGCTATGACCCCAGCTTCGCCAACCTTGTCTGGTGGTGGCCCTATTGTTTCTTGGACAATCTCGCCTGCACTTACTCCAGGTCTTTCCATTGATTCAACAACAGGAGTAATTTCAGGAACACCTACTTCATTATCGGGTGGAACTCCATTTACTCATACAGTTACTGCAACTAACACTGGTGGAAGCGCTAGTACATCAATAGAAATCACCGTCAACGATGTTGCACCATCTGGGCTTACTTACACTGGTGACCCATACTCATTGACTAAGGATTCAGCATTTTCTTCCGGCATACCATCCATAGGTGGTGGTTATATTGACTCCTGGTCTGTGTCACCAACTCTGCCAAATGGTTTGTCGCTAAACCCATCGACAGGCGAAATTAGTGGTACTCCAACAGACATTACCCCGTCAGCAGTTTACACAGTAACCGCGTCCAACACTGGAGGTAGTGACTCTGTAGATGTTACAATTGAGGTCAATGATGTTGCACCATCTTCTCTATCTTACAACCCGAGTAGTTTTGTTGAAACAATTAACGTAGCGATGACTGCTGCAACACCAACCATTAGTGGCGGCACAATCACCTCCTGGGAAACTCATCCAGCCTTATTACCAAGCGGCGTGATAATCGACGCTAATGGCGAGATCAGTGGTACACCAACATCTCTCTCCTCATTGACAACTTACACTATATATGCTAACAATACAGGCGGTAGTACATCTACAACAGTCGAATTTACAGTCAACGATGTTGCACCTTATGCTTTATTCTATGCGGGAAGCCCATACTCTTACACTATGGGTAGTGCAATTTCACCAGTTACCCCAACATCGCTTGGTGGTGCAGTAATCACATGGTCGGTTTCACCAAACCTGCCTAACGGGTTAACTATTGATTCATCAACTGGTGAAATCAGTGGTACACCAAACGTAATATCTTCGTCTACAACTTACACAATTACAGCTGAAAACACAGGCGGAAGCGATACTGTATCAATCACAATTGAAGTCAACGATGTTGTCCCGTCTATCTCATATAGCGGTACGCCATTCACTCAGACAATAAATTCTGCAATGCCTCCAGCAGCACCAACAGTTACTGGCGGAACAGTAGTTTCTTGGTCGGTTTCCCCAGCACTTCCAGCAGGTTTGGTGTTGAGTACAACTACCGGTGTAATTACTGGAACTCCAACAATAGTTTCATCCAGTGCAACATATACTATTTCTGCAACCAACACTGGCGGTGTAGGTACTACAACGGTAGAAATAACCGTCAACGATATCGCACCAAGCTCGATTACCTACTCTACAAGTACATTGTCTCTGACAAAAGGAACTCCAATGACTCCTATCACACCATCTTCTACTGGCGGAGATGTCGTATTATGGTCAGTGACGCCAAATCTTCCAACTGGACTAATAATCGACTCTTCAACAGGTGAAATCAGTGGTACTCCTAGTACAGTTACCTCTTCTGCTATTTATTCTATTACAGGAACTAACTCTGGAGGAAGCATAAGTACAACATTAACAATTGAAGTCAAAGAAGCACCTCCTTCATCTATTGTCTATAACCCAAGTACATTTAATGAAACAATAGGCATAGCCATGACCTCTGTTACGCCAACTGCTAGTGGTGATCCTGTAGTGGGTTGGTCAATTTCTCCAGCACTACCAACTGGTCTGTCTCTAGATCCATCTACTGGAGAACTCAGTGGAACTCCAACAGTCGTCTCATCATTAACCACATACACTGTTTCCGCAACCAACGCAGGAGGTACTGGAACAACAACAATAACGATTGAAGTAATTGATATTGCTCCGTCATCAGTTGCCTACAACCCAAGTTCATTATCTCTGTCTAAGAATGCCCAAATGACTTCAGTAACTCCGACATCAAGCGGTGGTACTGTAACTTCTTGGACAGTCTTGCCGGCACTTCCAAACGGTTTGATTATCGATTCTTCAACTGGTGAAATTAGTGGAACTCCTACAGTTACATCTCCATCGACAAGTTATACAGTTACTGCGTCCAATTCTGGTGGTAGCGCTACGGCAACTCTTACAATCATAGTTAATGATGCAGCTCCATCATCAATTGTCTATAATCCAAGTTCTTTTACACTGACAATCGATTCTGAAATGAATTCAGTCACCCCAACCGCGAGTGGCGGAGCAGTACAGACATGGTCGATTGCCCCAACTCTCCCTGCCGGTCTATTCATTGGTTCATCAAACGGTACGATCTACGGGACTCCAACTGCACTTTCTACCTCTGTGGTCTATACAATTACTGCCACCAACCTTGGTGGTTCTGGAACAACTACAGTTACTATACAAGTGAATGACGTTGCACCAAATACCATCATCTACTCACCAAGTTCATTGTCTCTAACAAAGAATTCACCTATGAATCCAGTCACTCCTACCTCTCTTGGAGGAGATGTCGTTACATGGACCATTTCACCAGCACTTCCAAACGGATTAGTAATCGACTCATCAACTGGTAAAATCAGCGGTACGCCAACCTCGGTTACAAATTCAGCAACTTATACCGTAACTGCTGAAAATTCAGGTGGTAGTGCAACTGCTGTATTGACAATAGAAGTCAATTTAGCACCACCGTCATCCATTACCTATAACCCAGGTTCTTGGACATTGACAAAAGGCACTCCAATGACTTCTGTTACACCTACTGCAAGTGGCGATCCAGTCGTGAGTTGGTCAGTCGCTCCAAACCTGCCAGTAGGTCTGTCACTGGACACCTCAACAGGTGAACTAAGTGGTACTCCAACAGCCGTTACACCGCTTGCCTCTTACACAGTCTCAGCAACTAATGCTGGAGGTACGGGAACAGTTGTCATTACTATTCAGGTAAATGATGTTGCACCTTCATCGATTGTTTACAATCCTAACTTCTTGGAACTATCTAAAGATTCTCAAATGAATCCAGCGACTCCAACAAATAGTGGTGGAGACGTAGATACATGGACTATTTCACCAACTCTTCCATCTGGGCTTTCCTTCGATGCTTCAACCGGTACAATCTCAGGAACACCAACTGCTATTTCGCCAGAAAATACATACACAATTACTGCAGAAAATACCGGTGGTAGTGCCACGGCAACAGTGACAATAATTGTCAACGATGCAGCTCCTTCTTCGATTGTGTATAATCCAAGTTCATTTACTCTGACAAAGAGTTCTCCAATGCAGACGGTAACTCCAACTGCAAGTGGTGGAACTGTAGTCTCATGGTCTATTTCACCGGCTCTTCCTACTGGATTATCTTTTGATACCTCAAACGGAACAATATCTGGAACTCCAATAGTAATNTCGCCTTCTACTTCGTATGNAGTTACGGCGACAAATGCTGGAGGTAGCGGTAATGCAACAGTGACCATTGAAGTTAACGATGTTCAACCATATGCGATTACATACAGTGGAAATCCATTCACACTAACCAAGGGAACTACCATGTCGGCAAATACTCCAACTGCAAGCGGTGGCGCTGTAGAATCATGGTCGATTAGCCCTCAACTTCCAGCCGGACTAANTTTCTCAACATCAAATGGGGAGATTAGCGGTACACCAACCGTACTATCGACAACTACAACTTATACAGTATATGCAAACAACACTGGTGGTAGTGCAACCACGACTGTTGATATTACTATTAACGATGTTATACCATCTTCGATCAATTATGCCGGAAGTCCATTCACTCTGACAAAAGGCACTACTATGGTGTCAGCGACTCCAACCTCAGCCGGCGGTACCGTTGTTTCATGGTCTATTACTCCATCACTTTCAAATGGACTTAACTTCGATACATCTACAGGAGAAATTTCTGGAACACCTTCAACAATTTCTTCCTCAATAAATTACACAGTTACTGCAACTAACACAGGTGGTATTGCAACAACTACTGTTGAAATCATCATCAATGATGCGGCTCCTATTATCGTTTACTCGCCAAACTCAATAACTTTGGTCAAGGACACACTTATGTCGCAAGCTAATCCAACCTCAGGTGGAGGTTCAGTAGTATCTTGGTCGATATCACCAAATCTTCCTGCTGGTCTTTCATTCTCTACCACAAGTGGAATAATATCTGGAACTCCAACTGCAATTACTCCTTCAACAGTCTTTACCGTTACTGCAACTAATGCTGGTGGTACAGACACTGCAACAATAACAATTCAGGTCAATGATATTCCACCATCTGCAGTAACCTATTCGCCTAATTCATTCAGTTTGTCGAAAGGGTCACTCATGTCAACAGCCACTCCAACTTCAAGCGGTGGAGCTGTAGTATCTTGGTCGATTAATCCACAACTCCCTGCAGGTCTTTTATTCTCCACATCAACAGGGGCAATATCAGGGACACCTACTGAAATTAACGCTTCATCTGCTTATACAGTGTATGCAAACAACTCTGGAGGTAGTGCATCAACAATAGTAACTATTGTAGTCAATGAGCAGGTGCCATCTATCTCTTACAGTACTAGTTCGGTAACACTGCAGATTGGTCTTCAAATGACTACTATCAGTCCGACTTTATCATCNTCTAGTGGACCAGTAGATCTTTGGTCGATTTCTCCAGTACTACCAGCAGGTCTGTCATTTGATACATCAACTGGTCAAATCAGCGGAACGCCAAGCGCAGTTTCTTCTTCGACAGCATACACGATAACAGCATCCAACAGCGGAGGTAGTGATACAGCTACTGTGACTATACAAGTCAACGATGTTGCGCCTTCTGCTATTACTTACAACCCTACCTTCTTCTCATTGACCAAAGACTCAGCAATGACTTCAGTTACACCTACTAATAGCGGTGGTACTGTCACGTCATGGTCAATTTTACCATCACTACCATCTGGATTGTCGATTAATTCTGCAAATGGAACAATTTCTGGGACACCACTTACAGTTTCATCTGTAAATACCTACACAATTACTGCTTCCAATTCGGGTGGTGGTGCAACGACAACAATAACAATTATTGTCAATGATGCAGCTCCATCTTCGATACAGTACAGTCCAAGTTCATCTGTTCTAACTAAAGGTGTCACAATGGGTAATGTTACACCAACATATAGTGGAGGTGCTGCGATTTCATGGACAATTTCTCCAACTCTACCAGCAGGTTTGTCTTTCAATACCTCTTCAGGTGAAGTTGGTGGAACGCCAACAATAGTTTCACCATCTACTGTTTACACAGTGACTGCAAACAACGCCGGTGGTAGTGGAACTACTACAATCACTATTCAGGTCAATGATGTACCGCCTTACTTACTTTCATACAGTGGTAGTCCGTTCACTTTGACTAAGGGCTCGGTAATGACTCCAGCAAGTCCTTCATCGAGNGGTGGAGACGTAGAAACATGGAGTATTACTCCATCACTACCATCGGGTCTGTCGATGAATCCAACAACCGGTGAGATAAGTGGAACACCAGTTCAAATTTCATCAACAACAATNTACACTGTTACAGCAACCAACACAGGCGGTAATACNACAGCACAAGTATCGATCACAATCAACGATGTTATACCTTCGTCCATAGTTTACAATGGAGCCCCNTATACACTGACNAAAGATTCGGCAATGGTAGCGGATACTCCATCCATCAGTGGCGGAGATGTAGAATCATGGAGCATATCTCCATCACTACCAACCGGTCTGTCATTCAATACTTCGACCGGTGAAATAAGTGGTACTCCAAGCATTGTTTCATCAAATACAACTTACTCTGTTATGGCAACAAACACCGGTGGTAGCGCTACAACAACAATTACNATAATTGTNAACGATGCTCCACCTTCTGCAGTCAACTATGCTGGTGGACCATTCACTTTAGAGAAAGGTACTCCAATGAATACTATTACACCAACAGCTAGTGGTGGTGCTGTAGACTCTTGGTCAATTTCGCCATCTCTACCGGCTGGTCTTACCTTAGATACAACTACAGGTGCAATTAGCGGAACTCCAAGCGTAATTTCGCCGTCCTCAGTCTATACAGTGACAGCCACAAATGCTGGAGGTAGTAACTCAACTACAATTACAATTGAGGTGAACGATATTGCACCATCATCAATTGTTTACAACCCAAGTGCATTCTCCTTATCCAAAGATTCTGCAATGACAGCGGTTACTCCAACTTCAAGTGGNGGTACAGTTGTCACTTGGTCTGTTTCTCCTAATTTGCCTGGTGGTCTGAGCATTGATTCTACAACTGGTGAAATAAGCGGAACTCCAAATTCAATTACACCGTACGCAACATATACCATTACTGCACTAAATTCCGGAGGAAGTTCCTCTGCAACTATTACGATCATAGTTAATGATGCTGCACCAAACTCGATTGATTACAGCGGTAGTCCGTTGACATTGACTAAGGGCTCTGCAATGGCAGCGGTCACCCCAACTTCAAGTGGTGGATCTGTGCTTCTTTGGTCCATTTCACCACCAATATCTGCTGGACTTGCTTTCAATACCTCTACCGGTGAAATAAGTGGAACGCCTACAACAATTTCACAATCAACCACTTACACTGTAACTGCAACTAATGCAGGTGGCAGTGGCTCAGGAACAGTAACCATAACAGTCAACGATGTTGCGCCTTCTGCAATTATCTATAATCCAAGTACCTTCTCATTGGCTAAGAATTCTACAATGACAGCAGTGACTCCAACTAATAGCGGTGGCACAATAACCAACTGGGCGATTCATCCGGCTCTTCCAATAGGTCTTGTCTTGGATGCAACAACTGGTGAAATATCTGGTACTCCNACATTAATCACTTCTTTGGCTACATACACAGTGACAGGAACCAATACAGGTGGAGGCGCTACAGCTTCAGTAACTATAATTGTCAACGATGAAATTCCTTATGCTATAAATTACAANCCAAGTTCTTTGATACTAACGAAAGGATCGATAATGGGAGCGGTAACTCCTACTGCTAGCGGCGGTGCAGTTAACTCTTGGACTATCTTGCCTGCTCTACCTACTGGATTAACTATTGATTCTGCTACTGGTGAAATCGGTGGAACTCCATCAGTGGTATCACCATCTACTGTTTACACAGTTACTGCAACNAATGCTGGTGGTAGTGGAACTGGAACAATAACAATTCAGGTAAATGATGTTGCACCGTTCTCAATCGTATACAGCGGAAGTCCATACATTCTTACAAATGGTTCTGCAATGACTGCTGAAACTCCTACATCGAGTGGTGGTGCAGTAGAGAATTGGTCTATTACACCAACTCTTCCAGCAGGTCTAATGTTTGATAATTCGACAGGAGAACTATCGGGTACACCAACTGTAAACTCACCATCAGCAACTTATACAATTACTGCAGTTAATACCGGTGGTAGCGCTACAACTACAGTTTCAATTACTGTAAATGACGTAATACCATCTGCAATTGTATACAGTGGTAGCCCATTCACGCTAACCAATGGTGTTACGATGTCTGCTAATACTCCTACATCTGGTGGTGGCAATGTTGATTCATGGTCAATATCACCAACACTTCCATCTGGTCTATCTTTTGATGCTGTTACTGGAGAAATTTCAGGAACTCCAACCGTTGTTTCGCCTTCAACAACATATACCGTTACCGCTACTAATACAGGTGGCAGTGATACGGTAGTGATCACTCTAGCAGTAAACGATGTGGCACCATCCTCAATTACTTACAGTAGCAGTCCATTCACTCTAACCAACAACACTGCTATGAGCGCAGAAACTCCAACTTCAACAGGCGGTACAGTAGTGTCTTGGACGATTTATCCATCACTTCCAACAGGAATAGTATTTGATACTTCAACGGGTGAAATATCAGGTACTCCAACCGTAATCAGCGCATCTACTACATACACAGTCAATGCAACTAACACCGGTGGAAGTGCATCAACATCAGTAAGTATTACCGTAATAGATGTAGTTCCAGTAATTGATTACTCGGTCAAGGATTTGAGCTTAACCAATAATACCGCAAGTAGTGTTCTTCCACTTACTCCAAGCGTGACAGGTCCTGGAGAGATTGTATCATGGTCTATTACACCAACTCTACCTGCTGGTTTGACCTTTGATACATCTACTGGTACCATAAGTGGGACGCCAAATGAGTTACTTATTCGCAGTATTTTCATAATTAATGGAACCAACTCTGGTGGCCATACTATAGTAGAACTCAATATTACCATTATTGACCAAATCCCTACTGTTGATTATTTGCCAGATGATTTGAATTTGGCTAACAATACAGTAAGTGGCGATCTTCCACTAACGCCAACGGTCTCTGGTTCTGGTGAAATCGTATCTTGGTCAATTAGCCCGAGTTTACCAACTGGTTTGTCTATTGATACTGCTACTGGTACAATTAGTGGAACACCAGTAGAGTTACTACCTCGTAGCATGTTTACTATTGTCGGAACAAATACTGGAGGTTCTACCACAACCTACATCAATATTACAATCGTTGATGAAACACCAACTATCTACTACTCGCCAAGTGATTTGAGTATGATAAACAACACAGCCAGTATTGACCTTCCACTATTACCAAATGTCACTGGTTCTGGTGAAATACTTGCTTGGACAATCGAGCCAACCCTTCCAGAGGGTCTTGCTTTCGATACTTCTAATGGTATAATTAGTGGAACTCCTACAGAATTACTCGGTCGAACTATGTTTGTAATCAATGGAACAAATTCTGGTGGAATTGTAACATCATTCATCAATATTACAATCTTAACCAATGACCCAGTTATTGTGTATAATCCAGACGATATCACTTTACTAAGTAATTCCAGTGTATTGAACTTATCACCAATTTCTACTGGTGGAGTTGTAACTGAGTGGAGCATTACTCCTGAGTTATCTGCTGGCCTTTACTTTAACAATGCTACAGGACAATTTAGTGGAACTCCAACAGAAATGGTTAGCCGTACTCAATATACGGTAACAGCAACCAATGATGATGGAACAATNTCTGTTAATTTGAACATCACAGTTGAAGATACAGTGTACGAAGTTCCTACTGGACCGATATACTTGTTGAACGGTAGTGAAGTGACACCGATTATTCCAGCATCAACTATTAGTGGTTCTCAATTCGAGATTCACCCAGAGTTACCTCAAGGAATGTCTCTAAATGAGACCGACGGAACAATTTCCGGTACACCAACTGAAGCAATGGTTTTGACTAATTTCACGATATACTCTAACTCAAGTCTGTTTAGCGATAGTTTCGTTATTCAACTTGAGGTTCTTGAGGACTCCGATGGAGACCAGCAACCAGATACTCTACCGGAAGATTACTCCGGAGATCTTGTAGAAGACCTTGATGATGATGGAGACGGTTTCTCGGATATAGATGAAAATGATTGTATGACTGATTCACAAGACGCTACTTCAACACCTCTTGACTTAGACGGAGATGGTATTTGTGACGATCTAGACGACGACAAAGATGGCGATGGAATCGATAATGTCTTTGAAACCGACACTGGAATCTTCAATTCAACTACAGATACAGGTACTGACCCAGCAAACCCTGACTCTGATGGTGATGGAATTTGTGATGGCCCTGCAACACCAAATGCGAGCATTTGTACTGCTGGTCCAGATGCTTTCCCGAACGATCCTTCGGCATGGGAAGATTCCGATGGCGATGGACAACCTGATGAAATCGTTGAAGGAATTGAAACTAATTTGACTCTTGACACCGATGATGATAATGATGGGTGGTCTGATGAACAAGAAACCGCCTGTGGTACTATCTCTCTGAATGGAGCAAGTGTACCACTCGATGGTGATGTTGATGGAATTTGCGATGCACTGGATGATAAGATTCTAGGATATGCTAACAACGATGGTGTAGAATCCAATATCTTCGAAGCAGTCATCAATCAAGCTGACTTCATTATTCTACCTAACTTGACAGGTATGGAATCTGGTACTTGGTCGATTGTACCTGCACTTCCGGCTGGATTAGAGTTTAGTGGAAGTATGGCACGTTCTGGTGAAACTGGAATAATTTCTGGTATTCCAACCGAGACCTCACCAATGACCAATTATACCGTGTTTGCTAACAACAGTCAAACAGGTGTATTGTTCAATTTCTCAATGGCAATACTTGCTGATACAGATGACGACGGATTACCAGATGGACCGTCTGTCACTGGACTTGAAGTTGACCAAGATGATGACGGAGATGGCCTATTAGACGTACTAGAAGTTAAGTGTGGAAGTAGTCCAAGCGACTTAACCGATGTTGCTAAGGTTGATGAAAACGGGGACTGTATCATTGAGGACTCCACGGATGACAAGACAGAAGATGATTCAGATTTCAACTACTTCCTTTGCTGCTTACCGCTTCTTCTACTTCTATTGCTACTGTTGTTAATTGGTCGTAAGAGATCTACTTACCAAGATGCTGAACCAGAGAATACTACTTCGAAGCCTACACTTTCTGAAGGAGAAGGTACAGAGGAGAATCCATTTGTTCTCAAGCCAGCAAAGACTGTTAAATCTGGAGGCACTATTGTCTCTAAGGAAGTTATTACCATCAACAATATTACGCCTAACTTGAAGATTAAGTCAATTGATTTCCAAGATGAGGAAAATGGCCGTAGATTCACAATGCAAGATCAAGCCGGAAGTGATGAAGGCGTAAGAATGATTGAAGCAGATGATGAAGGCGTGATGAAGTTCAAATTGATGTTTGACGACAGTTTTGAACCAACTCTCGCCGGTGGTGAATTCCAAGGTGCAATTAAGATTGGTAGAAACTCTGTATACTTTGTTTGGGATGTCAAGGTTAAACCTGACCCTGAATACGTCAAGGAACAAAAGAAAATCGAAGCAGGCCTAAAGAAGGAAGATAAAGAACTCTATGAGAAGGCTAAGGTTGTTGCTGAAGCAACTGGTCGTTCTGTCGAGTCAACCTTTGAAGACTTGAAAGACGATGGCGTTGTTAATCTGTCAAACGAAACAGATGAAGAAACTGCTAAGGAGGCCAAGGCTGCTGAGGAGGCTAAGGCCGCTGAAGAGAAGGCCGCTAAGGAGGCCAAGGCCGCTGAAGAGAAGGCTGCTGAAGATAAGGCCGCTAAGAAGGCCAAGGCTGCTGAAGATAAGGCCGCTAAGGAAGCCAAGGCTGCTGAAGAAAAGGCTGCTAAGGAAGCCAAGGCTGCTGAAGAGAAAGCTGCTAAGGAAGCCAAGGCTGCTAAGGAAGCCAAGGCTGCT
>NZXL01000049.1 GCA_002697705.1 Methanobacteriota archaeon | reverse complement strand
AGACCGGCCATGACTGATGGCCAGACCTACTACGATGGATTGATTGCTCAAGGATATCCTGCAGACCAAGCACTTGGATATACTCAACAATATTACCCTAGATTCGTTTCCCAGGCTGCAGCACCTACTCCAATGCCAATACCTGCTCCTATGCCAGTGCAACCAATTGCTCAACCACAAGCAATTCCACAGCCGATGATGCAACAACCAGTTCAACAAATGGCTCAACCAATGATGAATGCAGCACCTATGGCTATTGCCCCAATGGGGGAGCCAAAACCAATTATGACTTGGGCAGCAGTTGGTTGTATTGTAATAGCATTGCTTCTAACCATAATGGGCCAATTCGGAAATTCTTGGCAAGTTTCCAGTGATGAAAATTCAATTTCCTTAGGATTAAGAAATATTGTTATTGATTGTTCAGAACAACAAGATGAAGATTCCTGTATCTCAGCATATCATACATTATTTGCTGAAGATATGGAAAAGGCGGCAGAAGAAACTCCCCCCAGTGACCCAGTTGTAAAGGGTGATATCGAAAACTATTGTGAAAATATTTATGCCAGCAGACTAATTGTAATCCAACTTATGGAGGACTTTTCAGGAGAAGCAGAGGATGGTGAAAGAAAAGATGCTTCTGATACGAGAGAAACGTGTTTGAAAAATGATTCAGCAGGCGGAATTGGGGGGATGATTCTATGGATTGGAGTTATTGGCGCACTTGCTTCAACTGTAATGCTTGTCATGTCAATGCTTGGTAAAACTTTGCCTGGTGGAATGGAAAATCATGGTCGTTTGTCTTCATGGGCCAGTGGAGGAGTAATCATTCTTAGTGCAATGCTTTGGATGGTAATGAAAAATAGCATGGAAGATGATTTAAATTTAAACCCTGGAATATCGTTTTACCTCGTTTTATTTGCTGGGTTTTTCGCAGTAGGTGCTGGTGTACTTGATATGCTAGATAAGCGTGAATAATTCAAAAATACTCGCCGATGTATTATTGAAGTAGATGTTTGACGGCAGTTTGCTTTCTTAGGGGTTGGCCCCGAGGCAGTGGTGAGTTAATGACTGAAGAAAATAAAGAAGAAGACTGGATGAAATATGCAAATTCTGGCTTTGGTCAAACCAACTATTCTCTATGGGATGAAGTCGTTGAAGAAGAAGAGGAAGAAGAGGAAGAAGAAGAATCTGAAGATTTTGACCTCACTATTCAATTAGATTCACACATGGAAGAAATTCCACGCGCCCCCGACCCCGCTGGATTGAAACACTTGGTAAGAATTGGTTGTTGTAACTCGTGTCTTGGCCGCCTTGGCGGAAAAAAGCGCTATGATCAAAGCATCTTACAATCAGGTGAAGAGATAAGGGGAATTGTCGAAAAGGGAAATTCTCACCTCTCCAATGTCCGTGAAGAAATCCCATTATGTCCGTTTTGTGAAAATCTATTCGAAGAAGTAGACCTGCTAACCGATATCATCTACGACTCGATAAGTCCTTATCAATTCAAAAGATTACAGCTTGGTGCAAGGTTTCCTAAAAGCCAAATTGAAGAAGAAGATTCTCAAAGAAAAAGATATGGGGCTGGGGGTTGTGATGGCCTTAAAACTGGCCTTGTAGCAGAAATTGCTAAGCGTTTGAATCAACGACTTGAAGGCGTTACATTGGTAAATGATAAACCTCAGATTTTAGCCCTAATCGATGTTCTTACTCTCAGTGTAGACTTAGATGTCAGAGCCCATTACTTGTATGGCAGATATCGTAAATTAGAACGTGGAATACCTCAAACTCGCTGGCCTTGTAGAGCATGTAAGGGTCGAGGCTGTGAGCGTTGTGAAATGACTGGTTTACAGTATGCTAAGAGTGTTCAGGATTTAATCGGAAATCCACTCCTATCCATCTTTGGTAGTGAAGAACATGCATTCCATGGCATGGGCCGTGAAGATATCGATGTCAGGTGTATGGGCCGAGGGCGCCCATTTGTCATTGAAATGAAAGAGCCAAAGCTTAGAAAAAACGATCCAATTGAACTGATGAAACTGATAAATGACAATGCAGAAGGTAGTATTGAAATTACAAGTCTAAGAGATTCAAATCGTAGTGAAGTCGTTAGATTAAAAGATACTCCGGCTGAAAAATCATATACCATTCGATTCAAATTATTGCCGCTTAATGAAGCGGAATATACCGTACTTACCGCCCCCTTAGACTTGACAAAAGAGAACAAGGGCCGTTCTAAGAATAAGCGCAAGAGGCGTGGCGATAATAAGCGAGATAATACAAAGCCACTACCGACTGAAATTGAAACGGAGAGCGTTAAGCCTAGTAAGGATAAACTGGTGCTGATGAAAAAGTCTGAATTGGTTGCCCTATGTGTTGAACTTGGGGTCAAAAAGTCCGGAACTAAGGACGAATTGGTTGAAAGAATTCTAAATGTTGAAGAACCTGAAATAGAAACCTTTGAACTACCCGATAATGATTTCATAATCAAATCGATTGCTTCGCTTGAAGGGGTGAAACTTGCACAGAGGACTCCTGAAAGAGTTGCCCACAGAAGAGCCGACCTGGTTCGAAGAAGAACTGTTTTTGAAGTTCATCAGCCAGTGATTGAAATAATGGATGATGGAAGTCGGGAGATTGAAGTAACAATGCGTTGTGAATCAGGAACATATGTCAAAGAAACCGTCCACGGCGATAGTGGAAGAACTCAACCAAGTATTGCCTCTCTACTAAAGGCTAAATGCGAAGTTATTTGGCTTGATGTCGGTGATATTCATGCTGATTAATACGATGATTGAGTCAAAAATACTCAATAATTCTGTCGCGGTTCTTATATGTCAATGGTAGGTCGCCGGAATGCTCGGAAGATGTAGAAATGCTGACTCGGGGCAAAGGAGGCGAATAAAATGAAGCGTTCAAAAGGACTACGTGTAAGAACAAGAAGCATTCTAAGACGCCGAAAGAAGGAGCGCAGTCGTTTGAATATCAGTCGCGTTATTCATCAATATGAAGAAGGCGACCGTGTTGCTATTGTTCTAGACGGTGGACAACAAATGGGTATGCCTCACAGAAGATTTAACGGTCGAACTGGATTTATCAACAAGCGTCAAGGAAAAGCATGGGTTGTAGCTGTCAAAGACGGAAACATGCAAAAAACCGTTATCGCTCGTCCTGAGCACCTAAGACCTCTGGAGTGATATTTATGGCTGAAGAAGAAAGATTCATTGATTTTGCAACTGTTAGACAAATGCTTGCTGATGCACAAGAGCGTCGTGGCGATCTAACCTATGAGCAAGTGGCTGCACTTCAACATGCTGAATGGGCTGCTAGTGACAATCGTAATGGTTACAAAACTATCCCTGAGGTCTTTCAGTCTTTGAAAGAAGCCTTGACCGCTCATCAAAAGTTGTCCCAATATCCTGATTTAGCCGCAAAGATTGCTGAACTAATGCCAATGTACCCTGATGACATCAAGGCTGTTCTGGTTTCAAAGAGAATTGCTATCGACGATAGTGAAGTCAATGAGATACTAGATATTGTTCGCCAACATGTTGGCGTTGAATGAACTTATTTTGTGGAGTGAAAACCATGAGTGGTTTCCGTCGTGACCGTAAAATTAAGATTCCAACTAGGGGTAAAAAAACTCAACCTAGTTCAACAAATCATATGCCCTCAAGACCTGCTGAAGGGCGTAAAGAGATCCCTAAAAAGGATGAGAAGAAACCTCAGCCTCAACGCTCTAATAATCGAAAAAATAGACCTGCACAATCACGTAACCGTAATTCGGATAATCGGAGGTCAAATAACCAAAAACCTCAGCGACAAAAGGTCGTCAAACCAACTCCATTAGATGATGAAATTTGGGCTAGAGTTGTAGAACACGATATCGAAAATAATGTCCTTGTTCTTCTAGGCGAAAGTAAAATGCTAATGGGAAGATATAGGCCTAAGAATTCAGGAAATATCCAACCAGTAGGTACAAGATTATACGTTGGTATTGACAAACAAAAGCGTGAGCAAGTTGGAGATATAATTGGCATGGCGCGCTTAGATAGACTTTCTACTAGCGCTACCAAAGATTTGCCAATAGCCCTTCAATCCTTTATCGAAGAAAATGAGATTCATTTCATTAAATCCTTTTTCAACCCTGCAGGATATCTTTCCTTGAAGCAGCATGCTTACGAATTACTTCATGGAATTGGAAATAAAAAAGCGATTCAAATGGTTGAAGAAAGAGGTTCATCAGGATTTACTTCTTTTGAAAATCTAAATGAATCCTGTAGTATCGATGCTGCTGAATTACTAGCAAAAAGGTTCCAATCAGAGATTATTGACCGAAACCTCCAACCACGACTTACTGACCTCCTCCTTCCGGTGAAGGCATGAAAGGTGCACGTTGGCTCGTCGATTCTTTACGTGCTAAACAACCTTTCAACAAGGACTTAGGGCAACATTTCTTAGTCAATGACGAACTTATTGATTTTGCAGTTAAGCATACTAGTGTATGTGATAAAGATCATGTTTTGGAAATTGGACCTGGCCCTGGCGTCCTTACAGAAGCATTGCTAAATTCAAATTCAAAAGTCACCGCTATTGAGTTGGATGAAGGGGCAGTCAAACATTTAACCGAAATTTTCGCCCCCGAAATTGATAGTGGGCAACTCAATGTAATCTCAGGTGACGCGTTAAAAGTAAAATGGCCAATAGGAGTTACCAAGGTTGTTTCAAACATACCATACCAAATCTCATCACCACTGATTGATAGATTAACCAAATACCTTAGAGAACAAGAGAATTCGGCATTAGAATGCGTTCTACTTTTGGTTCAAGAAGAATTTGCTGAAAGGCTAGTGATGGAATATGAAACCGATGTAGGCTCACTGGGAATGACTGCTCTATTAGATTGGGAAAGTCAAATTGTAAAGAAAGTCGCTCCACATAATTTCAGCCCAAACCCAAAAGTTCACTCATGTTTTGTCGAAATGACACCTAGTGGAGAAGATTTTGATTGTGATAAACGATTGGTGAAGCAGGTGATTCATACCACTTTTACTCAAAGAAGGAAAAAAATACGTTCTACTTTGAAATCCGTTCCCAAGCGAATCAATAGAATTCCGCAATGGCATTCTGCCAGATGGAAGAAAGCATTTGCTTCATTAATCGAGGATGAAAGAATGGATTCTAGGCCTGAAGAATTAGACTTTGACGACTGGATTGAATTGTGCTGCGATTTAACCGAAAATAGTCAAAATATATGAGATAAAACGGCGCAATAGCCTGTTTTATTAGTTCAAATAGTGTTGATTTAGATATTTTAACACGGGAGAGCCTTTTCTTAGGAGTGACTTCTCGCCGTGAATTGTCGGAGGGGATGCTATGGCGAAGAAGGACACCTATCTAGCTTTACTAAGACGCGGTATTGACGATACTACGGCACAGCAATTAGCTGATGCAGGATTGAAAATCGGCGATCTTAAAAAAATCGACAAAGACATGTTGGTTGAAAACTATGCCCTCAAGCCCGATATCGCTGAAGGTGTAATTTCAATTATCACCGCTGGGCATACTAGTCACGGAAAAGAGCGTTTTCTAGCAAAGGTTCTTGCTCCTGAAAGAAAGAGTGGAGAATCCAAGATTGAGGAAATGAAATTCAAGCGTAAGCAAAAGGATGTTCTAACCGAACTTGCTGAAGAAAAAGAGCGCTTGAAAATTGTTCAAGTCGAAGCCTTTAGAGCCAAGAAATTGGTGATGAATAGACTAGGTAAAACTGTTGAGCTAATCGTAAAACTAGAGAATAATCTCTATGATGAAGGCAAAGATGACCAGAAAGTAAAGATTCGTGACCAACTAGAAACCCGTGGTCTTGAAGCAGCAAGAGACCATGAAATGCTGGAATTGGAAGGAACTCCTCAAGATATTGTTGATTTCCGTAGAAAATTTGTTCCTGCTCTTATTTTCCATGCTTGTCCAAACTGTGGCGACGAGATGGACCCTAGGCAAGCCAGAGACAAAGATAGATCTGAAGAGTGGGTATTCATTTGTTGGGAATGTGAAGAAAGTTTCACGCCAGAGTTGGCTGTAATTGTCGAAAATAAATTGATGAATGGTAGCAGAATTTCTATTGATGAAAATATGGCTCCTCGTAATCCTGTGCCACCTAAACCTGCTTCAATGGACTTGTCCTCTGTCAACGATATGATTCGTAGAGACCTTGAACAAACAGGTGCAACTGCTGACCAAATGAGCAGGGTTGTCGAAGAAAGTGCAATTGGTGGCGGCCTAATGGACATCAATGATTGGATTGACCAAACATTGGCTGCTAAAGATTACATTCAAGCACAAGAAGACCGCGAAGATTTCATTCTGCGCACGGGTGCCGGTGCTACAAAGTTCAACAAGTGGATGAAAAAGGCTGGTTTGTTTTTCAACAAGCAAACAGGACGCTGGACTCGTCACAAAGATATGCGCTGAGGATGTAATATGTCGGCAAAGTCCGGTTCAGAAGATGACTCTTCGAGTGATGCCCTTGTGCCAGTAGTGCGCTTCCTTCAAGGTGCTAAATTACTTGGTCAAACCAAATTGGAAGCTGGCGACACGATTGTTGAACATGCAGAATCGGCCGGAGTGAGAATCCCCACCAACTGTACTTCGGGAACTTGCGGGACATGTATGGTGACTTTGGTTGAAGGAAATGTCGACCTTCCTGAAATTCTGCCCCCTGGATTGGATGATTATTTGGTCGAGCGATGTGCAAGATTAGGATGTATTGGCGTCCCGCTAAATGATGTGGATATTGATATCCGCCCCCCATTGTGAGGTCATGCTATGTTCGATAATTGGGGCTGGGTTGAATGGTTAATACTGTTCATTGATATCTTTGCAATTATCGTTGTTGTTTGGTTTCTACGTAGGAAAATATTGCGGAAATTTGCAGAGGTCGAGGCAAGGCATGGTTTTGAAACTAGGCGCAGAAAAAATAACGATTAAAGTCCATGATTTCCCTCTTGATAAGTTTCTAAATCGCGCGCATCATTCAAGAACCGTTGACCTAATGATAAATTCATGAGAGGGGCTAGTGATTTAACCACAGGCCCGCTTTCGGTCGGTAATTTCGTAAATCTAATTCGTCAAACTGTAAAGCAAGATAAATTATTTCAGAACCAGGCCATAAAGGGCGAAGTATCGCAATGGAAACAATACCCTAGTGGACATACATATTTCACATTAAGAGATAATGTTGGACAGATGAGCGCTGTGATTTGGCAAGGAAGGTGTTTGATTGACCCTTCTATCAAAGAAGGTTCAGAAGTTGTGGTTATCGCTAGTGTAGATTTGTATGCTAAACAAGGACGGATTCAACTTGTTGTCGATAAAATCGAGCCAGTAAATGCTATTGGTAAGATGGAAGAGGCACTGAGAAAACTAAAACTAAAACTACGTCAAGAAGGGGTATTTGACCGCCCAAGAAAACGTCTCCCATTAGTTCCAAAGCATATCGCAATCGTAACGGGGACTGGTTCAGCCGCATTATCAGACATGAATAGATTGATTGAAAATAGATGGCCAGGACTTCGCAGGACTATTATTGGAGTATTGGTGCAAGGTGAAAATTCTGTTCAAGAAATAGTTAGGGGATTGGCTGTGGCGAGGAAACTTTCCGACCCAGAAATTGCAAAGCAGAGAAATCAACCACCGGTCGATGTCATCATTGTCGGCAGAGGCGGGGGGTCTCCTGAAGACTTGTGGTCGTTCAACCTTGAGCCAGTTGCTAGAGCGATTATCGCTTCACAAATACCAGTCATCTCGGCCGTTGGGCATGAGTCAGATCTACTGGTCAGTGATATGGTGGCCGATGTTAGAGCATCTACTCCTTCTAATGCCATAGAGAGATGTGTACCCGATTATAATGCAATCCAAATGCTATTGGCTGATTATAATGAGAGAATCGATAGTGCCACTATTAGACAATTTAGTGATGCTCGAAGTCGCCTAAAATTACTAACTTCAATGCTAAAGGCAGCACCTATGGCTGGAATAAATAATGTCAAAATAAAGATGCAGAGACTTGCAATGAGGCTCAATAGCAGTAGTCAATCTATCATCTCACAAGAGAAATCTCGAATGGCTAAATTTGAGGCTTCATTGAAGGCAGTACATCCACAAAGAGTGCTCGAGAGAGGGTACAGTATGATTCAGGATGATAGTGGCGAGGTTTTATCAAAACTTGACCAACTATCAATTGGGCAAAATATCAAAATGAATTTTGCTGATGGTAAAGCAGAAGCAAATATCATAAATTTAGAAAAGAAAGGGAAGTGATAATATGAAAAAAGGAAAAACCTATGATGAAGCAGTTAGCCGTTTAGAAGAAATTGTAGCCTCTTTAGAACGTGGTGGTAAAGGGCTTGATGAGACTCTTCAATTATACGAAGAAGGAGCGGTTTTGTTGAAACAATGTCAAGAAGATCTAAAATCTGCTGAAGGCAAGTTAAACGAATTAAGGCTTGAAGATATTGAAAAAGAAATATCTGATGATTAGGTAATAACAAAAACAAAAACGGTGAGGGGCCTACATGAATGAGCGGAAATTGAAGGCTCTGAAATTAAGAGTTGTCAAATTATTTGCTAGTTGGAAAGAACCTCATGAAGAAACTACTTACAATCAATCTGATATCGTTCAGTCGATAGATGTGTCAGAACAAGGCATTGTCGACTACACTATCGCTCCAAAACATCCGCATTGCCCTTGCTGTTTATTGGATGCTGTAGATTTGAAAAAACGAATAGAATCTATCAAGGGAGTGAGTAAGGCCACGTGTACTGTTGTCGGTATACCGGGTGCAGAAAAATGGAGTCGCTCAATCAACGGATAAGGCTCGATATTTTCGTAATAATAAGAAAGTTGGAATCGACCAAAGGCCAACCGATAAAAGCCAAGCAATAACTGAACCAAGTAGAATTCCATAACTAGGGATTGACCACATTACAACCAATGCATAAACTGCTACGCTCGCCCCGCCAAGCATCATTGGAGCCGCTGCGCCCTGAGGTACCGTAACTCCTTGAGAGATCCATAAAGCGACCATGCTAGTTAGAAAAATAGCNGGGAATGCNCTTGCTANTCCTGCCACTAAAGGTTGNCCTATTTGTGCTAAAATCAAAGCANAACCAATAGCAATNGCTGCAGCAACNCCNCTNATTGANAGAATCAAAATTGGAACCTTGTNNTCTCCTTTGGGAGATGGTCGGGTTTTAATATTGAAAAATATAGAAACTAGAATAAGACAAACTAGTCCCAAAATCCCAAACATTGCCGGACTAATGTCGATAGAGACGCTATAATCTGCGATTGATAGAGAGATATAAGCGAAAAATGCCCATGTTAATAATGAGGCTATTGTGGTCAATAATAATGGATTTTTTTTGGCAGAAACATACTTCGGTAAAATAATCCAAACGCTGAGAAATAATCCATTGACCATCATAGCCAATGGTACTATCGACATACTGGATAACAATCCTTCCTTTCCATCTATGTGGTAAACTCCTGCTGCTGCCGGTATAATAGTCGAGGGGATAGTTCCCAAAACTCCGCCAACCAATCCTCCAAATCTTTCGATTGCCAAAGTGACCAAAATCGCAACGATGCCAGCAAGTATTGCTGGTAGGATTATGGCAAGCATGACCGTTGTAAAATAATGACATGTATTGTTATTACCATGCTCACTGGTAAGGTTTGATAATTTGGATTAGTCGGTTTTCATTGGCGCCGCTCCAATTTTCATGCAATTCTCCGTTGATAAAAAGAACATTGAACGGTAAAATATCGATTTGTGAAATCCAAGGATTTTCAATTTTTATTTTACCAAGGCCTTTATCGCTCAAATTTATTATTGCAAAGGTAATCCCTTCAAAGCCCTTAGAATCACGCAACTTATCTATCCATAGTTTGCAATCCTGACAATCGTCTTTGGTGAAAATAACAATAGATAATGGCAAAGAAATGACCTCATGCCAATTATCTAATGTGACTCGAATAAGGTCCATTTTATCTTCGATTAGTGGTCTTGAAAATTACTAATAAAGATACCTGATTAAGTATGCTTAAGTTGATATGGGTGGATGTTTTGGCATGAGTGGTGAATTCACATGAAAGGAATGGACAATGATGGAAAGTGCCCAGTTATGCACGGCGCTCACAGCACAAGCGAAACAGGAATGAAAAATACTGATTGGTGGCCAAATCAACTGAATTTGGGCATTCTACATCANCATGATNGNAAATCAAATCCAATGGATAATAATTTTATTTACAAAGATGCATTTAATTCTCTAGATTANGGCGCATTAAAGAAAGACCTTCATGCATTGATGACCGATAGTCAAGATTGGTGGCCTGCAGATTACGGNCACTATGGTCCTTTCTTTATTCGAATGACNTGGCACGCTGCNGGTACNTANCGTATCGGTGATGGNCGTGGNGGTGCTAGCACNGGNGCNCAAAGATTTGCTCCATTAAACAGCTGGCCTGANAATGGAAACTTGGACAAGGCACGAAGATTGCTTTGGCCAATAAAACAAAAGTATGGAAATAAAATTAGTTGGGCTGACCTTTTGGTCTTGACTGGAATAGTTGCTATTGAATCCATGGGCGGACCTGTCTTTGGTTTCGGCGGTGGACGTCCAGATATCTGGCACCCTGAAGAAGATATTTATTGGGGAAGTGAAGATGAATGGCTTGGTGATAACAGATACGGAGATTCTCGACAAGACCTAGATAATCCGCTTGCTGCAGTTCAAATGGGTCTAATTTATGTTAATCCTGAAGGACCTAATGCAAATCCTGACCCATTACTTAGCGCACAAGATATTCGTGAAACATTTGCTAGAATGGCAATGGATGATGCTGAAACTGTTGCCCTAACTGCTGGAGGACACACATTCGGTAAAGCACACGGTGCTGGCGATGCTGAACTTGTTGGATCTGAACCTGAAGGGGCTTCAATTGAAGAACAAGGATTCGGATGGACCAATGCTCATGGTTCAGGAAAAGGTCGAGATACCATTACTAGCGGTATTGAAGGGGCTTGGACTTCTAACCCTATACAATGGGATAACGGATACTTTGACTTATTATTCAAATATGAAGATTCTTGGAAATTGGTAAAGAGTCCAGCTGGTGCAAATCAATGGACTCCTGCAAACCCTGATGCAGAAGATCTAGCGCCTGATGCAGAAGATGCCTCAATCAAGGTTGCTACAATGATGACTACTGCCGATATGGCAATGATTCGTGACCCTGAATACAGAAAGATTTCCAAGCACTTCCATGAAAACCCTGATGCTTTCGGGGATGCTTTCGCCCGTGCTTGGTTCAAACTACTTCACAGAGANATGGGTCCTAAGGCAAGATATCTTGGACCAGATGTCCCTGGNGAGGAACTTATCTGGCAAGACCCTGTTTCCGCTGGAAGTACTTCCTATGATGTTGAAGGTTTGAAGAAGGATTTGATGAACTGTGGACTCACAATTTCCGAGATGGTCGAAACTGCATGGGCAAGTGCATCCACNTACCGTGGTTCAGACATGCGTGGAGGCGCCAATGGCGCCCGAATCAGACTCGCGCCTCAGAAAGATTGGGCTGCAAATAAACCTGAACAACTTGCAAAGGTTCTTGAGACTTTAACNGGACTTGCAAACTCTCATGGCGCTAGTATTGCNGACACAATCGTTCTTGCTGGTAATGTTGGTATCGAAATGGCTTCTGGAGTNAAAGTACCTTTCACACCTGGNCGAGGAGATGCAACTGAAGAGCAAACCGATGCTGATTCATTTGCTGTACTAGAACCAGTTTCTGATGGATTTAGAAATTTCTTACTNAAGAATTACAATGTTAGCCCTGAAGAAATGATGCTTGACAAAGCACAGTTACTAGGGTTAACCGCTCCTGAAATGACTGTTCTAGTCGGTGGACTTAGGTCCATGGGCGTAAGTTCTGATGACAGAGGAATATTCACAGATGGTTCTAAACTATCCAGTGAATGGTTCTCNACTTTAATGGACATGAATGTCAAGTGGACTGCTACTGGAAGCAATTCTTATGATGCCCACAACCGTTCAACTGGAGACAAGGTACGTAGTGCTACAAGATATGATTTAGTNTTTGGAAGNAATTCTCAACTCCGTGCAATCGCTGAAGTTTATGCTCAAGACGATAACAAGGATAAATTCGTTCAAGACTTCATTACCGCTTGGAATAAAGTGATGAATGCTGATCGTTTTGACATCGCTTGAAAACGAAACTGATATACACCACTGATTATTGGCCTAATTATGGTCAATATTGGAGACACAGCCCCAGCCTTTACCCTGAAAACAACTGACAAAAGTGACNTTAGTCTCTCTGATTATAGTGGTCAAACTGTCATCCTTGCATTCTACCCTGGCGCATTCACTGGTGTTTGTGATAAAGAGATGTGTGCATTTCAAGACAATATGGACAAACTAAACCAATCTAATGCAGTAGTTCTTGGTATCAGTGTCGATTCCCCTTGGGCAAATGCTGAATTCTCTCGAAAATATAATCTTGAATTCTCTTTNCTTTCTGACCTTGATAGAGATGTAGTCAAAGCATATGATGCTACATTTACAGGCCTAGGAGGAATTGATGGATATGTTTGTGCCAATAGAGTTGTNATCGTTATTGACAAAGATGGCATCGTACAACACCGCTGGGTTGCAGAAAACCCTGGCGTAGAGCCTGATTACGATTCTATCGTTGATTTTGCTTCGGCACTTTGAGAACAGTTCTTGTTCTAAGATTAGTTAGATTCAACAAACTAATCAATCACCGTAATTCAATTTGAATTTTTTCTCCGAGTCGCTAATCCAGCAAGTAAGATGGAAGTAATCCCAAGTGCAATCCCAAATCCAGGAAGTGGAGATGTCGTTGAATCGCTTTCAAGGTTGACAGTTACTGTAGCAATTAGCGTGTCAGAGCCATCGGTCCATGAGATTGTAACATCTATTGTTTCATTCACACTTTCGCCGATTACAATAAGTGCGCCAGCACTTACTTCTCCAGCTACTGGTCCGATAGTGATATCATTTACAGTTAGAGTAATGTCATCTCCATCAAGGTCGATACAATGAGCAGTCATGTAGTAACTTCCCGCAGGAATTGTAATTACTGATGGGGTAATTGAAGCAAGTCCAATTTGAGCCGACACTCCAGAAAGAGCAGGTATTACGGCATCTCCCTCAAAGGTTGTTGGAATTCCATCAACTTCAAGTGAATAATATAATGCGCATGTTGGAAGACGATTTGCAGGGAAATTTAAACCATCAAGAGGGTCAGTACCTGCAAGGGTTTCATCCAAGTTAAGGTAGCCATCGCCATCGATATCTTCGTCCTGTTCATCACAAATGCCATCATTATCTAAATCCGAAGGTATACTTGCTATGTCATTTGGATCTGAATTACAATCTATTTCATAATTTGAGTCAAATCCGTCGCCATCACTATCTGAGCATCAATCAGCTTGAACAACTGAGCCTGTTGGAGTATTTTCACACAAGTCATTCTTGTCATATACTCCATCACCATCTTCATCTGCAATTGATGCTGATACCCAACATACATTGGAAACAGTCTCTAATTCAGTACCTCCTGCGGAGAAGACTACTGTAATACATGCATTGCTAGTATCTGGGAGGTCATGGAAATTTAGGATGTATGTTTCTACACCATCATTTCCTTCAACCCAAATGTGGTCGTTTTCCATCAAAACAACAGGTGGCAATGGAATAAAATCATGTACAGTCCAGTCAAACTTGTATTCTTGTCCTGCGTCTAAATCAATACCGATAATTGTGACATTTGCATATTGCTCATCAGCGTGCATATCGACAGATACTGTTATGCTTGCATCATCTTGATTTGCTGTATCATCGATTACATCGAAATCATTGCCAATTATTCTTCCCATCATTGTAGAATCATAGTTTCGAGTTAGTGTACATTCGATGTGGTGTGTTCCAGAAGTTGCAGTTGGAGCAAGGTTATTTGATGAATTTGATTGGCTTCCAAAGTATGTATATGAATGATAAAAATTAACATTTTCAAATGATATTGTATCTACAGGAATTGTATTGCCGTCTTCATATAGCCCACAATCAATGTCATATTCTAGAAGATTGATGTTATGATAATCGACGTTAAATCTGCCTGAGAAAGGAATGTTAGTATTCTTTAGAACATTCGAATTATCATCGATATATGAATTAGTTCCCATTTCTCCACCAAGGATGAAATCATCACTGATGTTTGATGTAAGTGGAACTCCTTGAATAGACAATGAGCCATCAAAGTAGTAAGAATGATTGTTTATTCCGCTCATCGCGCCGGTTTGAGAATCATATTCCACTACTCCAGGATCGGTGAATGTAAATGATTCTACATGCGAACTACTTGATGCAGAGAAAGTGATTTGCCCCTCGGTAGCAGTAGGGTCGCTTCCGCCCATAGCATCCCATTGATTGTATAGCTCACACTGATCATATTGTGCAGTACATAACTCCCAATCAAAAGTATATGATTGTCCAGGGAATAGATCTTCAAAATTGATATCGAATGATATTTGTGAGGTGATGGATGTTGTCGTTCGATCTGCATAAAGTGGAGATAATGTTGAGAAAATAAGATTTTCAGTCCCTGTAGAATCAGCATCGATTACTTCGAAATCGTTACCAATTATTCTTCCCATCATTGTAGAATCATAGTTTCGAGTTAGTGTACATTCGATGTGGTGTGTTCCAG
>NZXL01000011.1 GCA_002697705.1 Methanobacteriota archaeon | reverse complement strand
CTCGTGAAATTTCTGATTCACCGGCTCGAAGTCTATAGTGGACAATGATTGATGAAGCATCTGCAAAACCAAAATCATCCGACGTTTCAACTAAGATAGTTATATCATTCATCTTGGAGATCGAAATCGCCTCTCCTGAAATAACATTATCCAATCTAATTTCGTTGATTGTAGGGCTTGTGCTGTCAACTGCGAGCCTTAAACGTGGTGTAATTGATGTTTTATCTTGCGATAAACCCGGCATATCAGCCATTTGAAGAGAAAAGTCTAGATGGCCTGAAGGCGAATTTGGGACTAAGAAATCCATGCTAAAATAACCATCATCACGTATTGAAGTATCCCACTGATTATCATAATCATATAATAAAATATCAAAAATTCCTGCTGGAGCAGGGGTTTCATCCTCAGAAAATAATACCCTACCTGCGACTCTTAGAGCCTGTCCAACACCAATACTTGATTCATCAAAATTAGAGTTGTAATGATTGATACCGTTACGTAATTCTACTGCTGTTATGTGCCCAGACATTAGGTCAAATCTAAAGTCATTATCTAAACTCCAAGCATTTGTCGATAATACTTCTTCTTCAACATTACATGGTACATTAGAATCTACAGAACAAGGATAATCAGAAACAGACAAATGCGGCAGGAAAAATGACTCTCCGTCAGTATCATAGGATTCTGCAAATAACCAAGTTAGTTGGAATTTTATACTAATAATTAGACGGGTCTGTTCGAGATTAGCAATTTCTGCACTGGAGTAAATATTGGATACTGCAATGTATTGTGAGCCTGATTCAACACTAACTACAGGCAGGCCATCTAAATTTTCACTTAGTGTAACATACATCGATGTATCTTTATCTGAAAGCGAATTACCTAAAGTAAGTTGAATGGTATCAATATCCTTCCAACCATTACCGTCAGTAACCACAATTTGAGCCGTGTAGTATACACCTGGATGTAAAGGCTCTTCATCACTATGCCCAATTATTGAACTATTGGAAGTATCGAACTCTGGAATGAATTCTTCACGGATGATATATGTTGAAAGGTCACCATCCCAGTCAGGGGGTTGTTCATCATTGGCATAGCCACATTTCGTATTACTTTGAGGGCAAACAGGTCCACCACCCATCGCAATCTGATTATTTTGACTATCCTCTCCAGTGACATAGAAAGATACTTTCTGACCATGGGTTAGAACTGAGTCGTCAATCAAACCTTCGAAAATATTTAATCCACCAGATTTAATCTCAGGTGATGAAAGGGTTTTAGTTTGATATTCATCAGAGTTTGGCAAATTGTCAGAATTAAAGTCATTACATCGTGTATCGATTACGGTCCTACATCCAAGCCAATAATGTAATGTCAAAAGTGTTGGAGGGTCTACCGAATCTTGTATTGTAATTGAGATAGGCTGACCAGCTGGTGCTGGTAAAGATGCATGCAGATGTTGCCCATTCAACGGTGATGCTGAGATCACAAGAGGTGACTTACCATCAAGAATTAGGCGTATGTTGTTATAATTCTGATTTACATACTCAGAACCATTCACAAGACCCACTGCTTGTACATAGAATACCATGCCGCCTGGAGATGATTGCATCGGTGCTTGGAATGTCAGATTATAAATTCCAAATCCAGGGTTTTGATCTTCATAAAATATTACTTCATCGCCAACTGGCTGACCCGAATTACTAACATTCTGTCCAATAACACGTAAATTGAATTGACCAGGAAGAGGAGTGAACTGCGAACCTTCAAAATTTATCGTACCAGTGAAAGTAATATTTGTACCACCACGCAACCATTCAAGATTAGTCACTTGATTACCCGATTCATCATAAACAGTCATCGAGTTAAGTTGAATATCGTTTTCAATTTTCAAATCCATTGATTCAGTTTGCCAAGATGACACGGCAATCCCGTCATCATCTTCAACAGTAACCAAAGCTTGTGTTGCTTGTTCATCATTCCAAGCCCATAGCGTTTGGAATGGTATTTCAATCTCAAGAATTCCATCACTGTCGATAGTTGATGAACAATTATTAGTGTCAAATAACGCTATTGATTCATTGTTAGTACTAGTCGAACAAGAATCTCCAAGTTCCCAAACAAAACTTGGATTATCTCCATTTGAATTAACAATCTCTACAACTGTCCTTGTAATCCTATCAACATCATCTCCGGCAGCAGTTTTAACCGTCAACATTCGTTTAATGCCATCAGGAACTGCTAAACCACCGTCCAGTTCAACACTTATTGCTCTAGTCTCCATCTTGTATTCGACATCNAAATCAGTGATTTTCATTCTGCCTGGNGTTTCCGCCTTAATCGACAAGTAAANTTCTTCATCACCCTCTCCATTACTCGGAANCTCTTGATTGATGGCTGANACCAATGTTGGAGTTTGAACAACTTCGCTTCCAACTATGGAAGAATCACTGACAATGATGGATGATTCATTAAGGAATTGCAAAGATTCCCAATCCCAATTACCGACTCCATTGATATTTATTGAGGGTTTATCTGGATANCCTTCTTCATACCATAATGTGAAAGANTCTATTGANGGCGAGGAATAAATATTTGAAGAACTAAGAGTGATTTCAAATTTCAAGATATCTCCTGAACCTTCTGTAGGGAAGTCAACTTCTTGGTTGTTNAAGGCAGANAGCCAATTTGTGCCATTATCATTGGATACTTTGACATCGATTGAAGTACCTAACGGCATATCTGCGACCCATTCAGGCCTAACTTTACCAACTTTAGTACCGGTAGAATAGAAATCTGAAGTCCAAGTTCCCGATGAAGAGTAAGATGTGTAATAATCTAAATCCACCCACCAAGAAACTGCAGTAGAACCAATCAATTGTGCTTTCCAAACCAATTGGTTCCCTGGATGTGCGAAGTGAATTGTAGAAAGTGAAGTAACTGCTTCCCAATGTGTACCATTGTCTGCTGAAACCCAATAGTCAACCCGATCTCCTATCGATGATGCTGACCAATATGTTTCCATGTTGACTGAAAGAACCGGGTTATTTGTTACAATAGTCTCTCCATACCAAGTTGTGGTCCCCGGTGCTGGAATAGTCGGGTATGAAGTCCCANTACCATACTCACGATAATGTAGTGAAACAGAAGAGAAAGAAGAATAACTACAATCGACGGTTATCAGTCTAGAACCATCATGCTGAAGACCATAACCCAGAACTGTTATCTGCTTAGTATCTGATTGTGGAGTTAGAACTTCGGAAGTTCCAGTTATTTTCCAAGCTTCTAATACATCTTTATTTTGACTTCCTGAAGAGCCTTTTTGGCATCGCATGAAAAATGTCGATTCATTAACCTCTAAACCTCTCACTTGCTGGCCAGTCTTACCGCATTGAAATGAAGAACCTGAGGATGAAAAATAGGTGTATATGTCAGAACCACGAGTATAACTACCTGTTTGCATTTCATCAAATTCATAAGATACAATTCTACGTTGTGAATTATGCAAAACCCAAACTACATCTCTTGACGAATCATATGCAATGCCTGTATAATCATTATATTGTGGAGAAACATCATATGAATCAAGACATGTCCAAACGTCATCCTTTGAAATATCAAATTCTAATATTCTATGATTAACAGCCGGAGCAGTAGAGGTGTAATGATAGCGATAAGTCGAAAGAATTCCAAACAATCTTTCATCATCGGTTACAGTCCAATCTCTAAACCCATAATATCCATAATAACTAGATGTGGGCATTTGTGGTAGAGTACATGTTGATTGTTCCAGCAAAATAGTTGATTCTACTGTGGCATTATTTGGATATAATCGCTTAACAATATTACCAAATTGTTTGGAAGACCATGTTGATAAAAATAGCCAGTCATGATGTTTCAAAATCGCCCCTTGGCTTTGAGCTGTCAGTGCAGAAGAGGTCTTTTTGACTTGCATTGAGAATAGATTCTCAGTGGAATTAGAGGTATGAGGTTGTCTAATCGAGTAAGTTCCATTATCCAACCAAGCATCAGAATAATTACTAGTTTCTTCATCTAGACCATGTGGTGAAAAGGAATTGTTTCTCTGGCTAGGAGCTAGGGTTAAATCCCCACTTCTAGAATCGGTCAAACCAGATACACCTTCCATCCATTCCGACCTTTGATCTACTAAAATATCTGACCAACCGGTTGATGATGCACCTGATAAGGTCATAGAAATATCACTAACAGTAGCACCTTTAGGAATGGAAATCTCAGCGCCATCATCTGTTCTTCCATTTTGGTATAACGCCATATACTCAGTACTTCCATCACTGAATTGATATATGTGCCTAGAAACACTATTTGCTGAAACATCATCAACTAGTATATCTGCAAATGGTGTTAAAGGAGTAAAGAACATGATGAAAACCAGTAGAAAAGGTTTCAAAAAAGTGGACTTTTCTGTTCTCAAATTTTCACCCCTGCTATTTGTTTATTATTTATCTGTTAGAATAATTTTTCTAACCTGTTTGACGGGAGTCATATCTCAGTGGTGATGAATCGCCACGCACTCCATCCTCCTCATCATCAAATACCTCAAACCAATCAACTATCCAATCTCCATCTGTATCCCAATGCATAGGGTTTGAACCTTCAGCTATATGATCATCGTCAAGATCTAAATTATACCAACCAAATTCATGTTCTCCAACAATTCTAACCGGCGAGGTTAGAGGAGAACTGGCATAGTAAATCTCCCACTGGTCAGTCCATTCACCCGAAGTCAATACAACATCATCTGCAGTATTCAGAATCAAGAAATCCGAATCTTTGTCATCGATAATTAGCACATAACGGGGGTCAATAGAGGATTGTTGATCCATTTTCAAATAGTTCTTTGTTGCTTCCTCATTAGTTCCTATACCAAGTAAAAATCCTCTAAATTGCCACCATTCATCAACTGGTTGACCTTGATAAATCAATGGACTTAATCTAACCGCATTTGGTGAGGTTAAATCAATATCTGAAATCATATAAAATTCTTGGAAATTAGTATATGGTGTGTAAGAGCATCCCGCTCCCGAACAATCCCAGTTACCATCCATATCAGGATCAAAATTAGCATCAACTGGGTCTGCAGGGTCGAGTGTGAACCAAGTAAATTCAAGTTCAGGTCTTGATAATACTCCTCCATTTAATGAAAGTGGCAAACATGAGGTGGTGGTAGTTACACATTCATTCCCAGTTCCTCCATCAATCCACTGAACCATAATCTGTAAGTAGGAACTGAAATTATCATTCGATTCATTCCAAGCCATAGAGTATTCGTACCAATCAGGCAGCATATCTCCATCAGAGTCATTATCCATTGGATTAGTTCCATACTTGAACACCTCTCGACCGTCTGATAAGTTATAATCAATGTCGTGAGATACAACTTGTGAACCCGATAGTTCTGTGTTAAATGTTATCGAATCACCGTCTGAATCATTTAGATCAGGCCTAGTTTGATTATTCCACTCCATCAAGTTAGTGAATGGTAAACTTCCTGGACCGGATTGGATTATGAATTGATAAGGAGTGAAATCTCTATCATTCCATTCACCCTGAGTGGCAGGAACATCGAATGAAGTTCTGTCATACCAACCATCATGGTCGCCGTCATAATTTACATCGAAAGGATTTACTGGGTTTGCAGCCCAATGGTTTTCAGTAGTAACATCTGGCATTCCATAAATTGCATAGCAGTATTCCCATCCATCAGGGATTGAGTCTCCATCTGAATCCGAACTAGTTGGGTCAGCAACGCCAATTAATGTACGATTAAAGTTATCAAAATCTAATTCATTTATTTTCTCCATCCGGTCTGCACTCTTTTGACCTTTGTTGATGAAATCATTGTAAACTCCATTCCTTGCTTGGAAATATGTATAGCCCATTTCTTCCATGTAAGCATTTATTGCATCGGTTCCAAAACTCAAGATTCCTACTTCTTGCGGAACATTATTTCGTTCATCGTATTTACCCCATGACCGTGATTCCCATTCACGTAAATTAGAAAATCGTTCATCAAGAGAAATATTCCCATCACCATCACAATCAAAACTATCATCATCGGAATCTAATAGAACATCACCATCAATCAACGGATTAATACCCCATAGATTCTCTTCGAGATTCCACTCTGCAAACCAATATTCGAATCCATCGTACATTCCATCTCCGTCAGTATCCGGATTTGTTGGATCGGTGATTCCCATTAATACAGAAATGAATATATTTGCAGGCTCACCATTTTGCCAATCATTGAAATCATTAAGCATCCTTTTACCTCGCGTTTCTTTAGTTATTAGAATGTTGAATATTCTCTGGGCTTTCTCTGTTGGCTGAAGTAAATCACCGTCGATATGCATCAATGGAGCATCTTCGGGGTGGTCGATTCCATTGTCTGGGTTTGAATTGGCCAAAGCAAATTCTTGAAGGTCGTTGATTCCATCTTCATCAGAATCAAATAGACCATCATTTGGGTCGAGTGGATTGAGTGTCCACTTTTGAGCAGAAAGATTCCAAGTAGTGAAAAGTAATTCTAAACCATCGATTATACCATCTCCATCTGTATCTGGATTATTCGGGTCTGCCGTCCTACCGGTTAGATTAACTTGAGATTCATTGATGAAAGAACCAAAAGAAGTATCGGTTAGAATACCTGCCCATGCTTGGAATGCATATGCACTACCAATTGTAGTGACAAACCACTTTGGTGAGGTTCGATTTTCATCTGTTTCTGAATATTCAGGGGCAATTGAGTTATATTCTTCCCAATTTGTCATTCCATCTTCATCAGCATCACTCCACCGATCAATCGGGTCTAATGGATTTAGTGTCCACTTATCTTCTAGAAGATTCCATCGGGCAAACCAAATCTCCCAACCATCCGGCATTCCATCATCATCAGTATCTGTGTCTAGTGGGTCACAAGAACCTGAACTGATATCTAATTGAGAAGCTAAAATAGAACCTGCTGCTCTTTCAGCAAAGTTTGCTTGTGGCACTCCTAAAAAGCTAATATTTTCAAACAAGTCGGTAGAAAATCCATCAGGAAGAGGAACTCCATCTAGTGTTTGATTGGAATTAAATAAGTCTGTTCTAATATGGAATTCAAGCCAATTGACGAATTGTTCATTAGATTGAAGAACGCCATCATGATTTATGTCGTATCCATCACCATCGGGGTTCTTGAAAGCATCTGACCCATTGAGTGGATTGATTCCAACTCTAGAAGAATCCCATGAACATGCATAAACTGCTTCCCAACCATCTGGTAAAGAATCACCATCAGAATCAACATTATTTGGATCGGAAACTGACCAATTTAANGCTGCAGATGNTGATTCACCATGNGATTCTAATAATAGACCATCNATTGCTTGCANTCTTANCAATGACCATTTGTATTCACATAGATTNACCANCCCNTCTTGGTCTGCATCCCATGTTGCATCTTCNGCTCTATTAGGGTCAAGGCTCCAATTATTTCCTCCNGTGAATGTTGAGCCGACCCATCTTCGATTTTCAATCTCCCACCCATCTGGCATCCCATCACCGTCTGAATCGTGATTTGTCGGGTCTGTGCCATAATCGACATTTGAAAATGCCAGATAAGTTGCATTAGCAGATTGTCCAGCTAAGTCATCACAAATATATTCCATTTGGATACTATAATGACACCAAAGATTAGAATTTTCATAAAAGAAGCCAAAGTATTCTTCTCCATCACTAAGACCATCTCCATCTGTGTCTCCTACTTGTGGGTTTGTCGAATTATACCCTTCTGGAGTTCTAGCCTCATAGCGATATTCGTCAATATTTGTCCATAGACGCTCGATGATACCATCGCCAGATTGGTCTAAATCTACTCCATCGAAATCGAAATCAAGCAATCCATCCCATGGGTCGGTAGGGTCTAAACCATTACCGAGTTCCCAACCATCAGGAATTCCGTCACTATCCGAATCATTAGACCCTGGGTCAATCAATTCTAAATTTGAATATTTTCCTGGGGATGATGCTCCAAAAACAGTCATGTTGCCATCGATGTCCATAGTGGCGAGTTCAACAATTGAACCTGGAATGGTTTCTTCTTGTAGGATTTGATAAACATTAGTGTAATCACCTGAAAGAGCCCACGTCCCATGATTAGAACCAATAATTATTTCTTGTCCTGTAGAATAAATTGAATGAACATCGTTAAGTTCTCTAGAAGGAATCTTATCAGTACCTGGATTTTCCAAAAGACCGCTGTGAATTATTACATTATCAACCAATTTCAGTTGGTGAAGTCCGGATGGTGTTCCAAACCAGAGTACCTGCGGGTTTGATGCTGATGGTCCATCCAACATTAAATCTCTAATTTCAGCAGGGTTTGCTACCGAACCAGATGACAATAATCGTAATTCATTGATTGAAGCATCAATTCCAAAGTCTTCATCCGAGAAGAAAACTCGCCACTCAGGGGTTGAAGAGTCTCTAGCAGAATCTGTTTTGACAAGCATAAGACCAACATCTGTAGCTACAAATAGCGTCAAGTCTCCGTCCATTAATCCGTGTTCAATATCATTAACCGAGGCATTGACAAGTGATAATGAATTAGAAATTCCTTCTCCAATAGGATGAGTTATTTCAATCAGGCCACTACTACTTATTTCAAACACATTACCTNAACCATTATGACCTAATCCGATAATATGAGTATTGGAACTAGAAATTTGAAGAGTTGCTATAGAATTGATAGATTCTGATAAGGACCAATCCCATGTACTGAGAGAGTCTGTAAAACCATCTAATTGTATTCTTGCAACTCCCAAACCAACANTTGAAGCAAATGCTATAGCATATAATTCATCATCATCATATACCAATTCAGAATCGAATAACTCAACTCCTTGTGGCATCCATATATCAACACTGGATGTTGTTTCATAATCGAAAATAGTCAATCCGTATTTTGTAGTAACATATACAATCTTGTCAACTACTTCTATTCCTCTAACATCATGATTAAGAATACTATATGTTTCACCTTGTGCTCCAAAAGTGATAGGGTATTGATACAAAGATGATTCTTCATGAGCGTCATAAATTACTGATTTTAAACCTGACATGACATTATTTCCATCATCCTCATAGATTAGATACTCTTCAAGATTTGAAAGTTGTTCTCCTAATTTCAGTGCCGTAGGAGTTCTACTCACATCGGGAGATAAAACGCCATCTCTGTTTGAATCCCATCCATCATCATCACCATCAAATAATGCACTACTTCGGTTTAAAGGATCTAATCCAAAGTGAACTTCCCAACCATCTGGTATTCCATCACNGAAAGAAGGGTATATGTTTCTCAGGAGATATCCATCCCAGTTATACCGGTCTGAATCTTCGAGCAGGGGGTCTGTACCCAACCACATATCTTCACCAATCTGGGTTGTTGAATCGGTAGCACATGCAGAAAGTAGATTCTGGAAAGTTGCATTAGCCCCAGTAGGGATGTAAGGCCAATTGGTAAGAACCGAACCCTCCGGTAGAGTTGCAATACACCAAAGACCATCTAATTCAGTAGTGTGATTATCTGGTGAACCGAAACTGTATTCCTCGGATGAGGTGTACCACTCGGTGGGTGAAAGAATACCATCTCGATTTACATCAAAGCCATCAGAGTCAGGGTCTTCTAACATGTCGCTTGCATTGAGTGGGTCAAAACTATCACAGTCATAACGTTGTGAAATAGAATCATAACCGCCTATTCGTAAGCACATGTATGCCTCATATCCATCAGGCATTCCATCGCCATCAGTATCTGAACTTCTTGGGTCCAAATAACTTCTAACTCCTTCGCCATCGACAACTCCAGTCAATCCACGTGAAAAACCGGGGTCTGTACATATTGCGGGGTATGGCCAACAATACTCTTCAGTAGCATTTAATCCATCTTTGTCATTATCTACTAAAGCATCAGATGCATCATCTTTATCCATGCCAGGCATAGAAACTGATCGGCCATCTATTGCAGTGAAATTAATCCACTCTGAAAATATATTTTCATGTACATCTGGAATCCCATCTCCATCAGAATCAGTGGTAGGTGGTTTCTCAAAATTAGTAGAGTCTGGGTGGACATTGGAAACTGGAGAAATAACAGGGAATTGCGACATGAAAAGTAAACTTACAACAACAGCAACAGTGGTCAAAAGAGTAGATTGGCTTCGACGCATTTACATTCCACACTACAAAGCATACGCTTCGCTAAATCGATTGTCTCATTCTACACTTAAGAGCATGATGGAGCGATGTTCATACAATTTATTAGATATTTACATTTATTTACACTCCGATAATGATAATATGTCTATTAATTAGAATATTTATCGAATTAAAATAGATTTATTCAAGACCCGTACGCGATGCGCATTAATTGATTGGCATGGCAATGAGCATTACCCACCTTGGTACTGGAAGTAGAGGAAACTCTACTTTAGTAGAGGCCGGTGGTGTTTGTGTTCTGCTTGACCAAGGTTTCAGCGGCAGGCAGTTAGAAAAGCGACTTGGAAGAATGAACTTATCGCCAACAGACATTGATTGTATAATGATTAGTCACCACCATGGAGATCATGGGGGAGGGGCTGCAATTGCCCAAAAGAAGTGGGGAATCCAAGTTCTAGCTAACGAGAGAACAGCGATGGAACTAAATTTAGACCCTATGAAAACCACATATTTTGGTTCTCTAGATTTAATTAAGATAGGAGATGATTTGTCAATTCTGACGGTACCAGTACCTCATAGTGGGGCTGATAATGTCGCATTTGTAGCCAATTATCGTGGTGAAAGAGCCGCTGTAATTACTGATTTGGGGTCATGGACCGATGAATTGGTCAAGCATGTACACAATTGCCAACATATTTCGATTGAAGCCAATTATGATGAAGATTTACTAAATAACGGCCCATATCCATATTCTTTGAAAGAAAGAATAAGAAGTCGTGGGGGCCACCTTTCCAATAAACAAACAGGGGAATTTCTAGCAGAAGTTTGTACCGAGAATACTCGAAGCATTGTACTAACTCACTTAAGCGAAAAAAATAATTCACCTCATTTGGCTGAATCTACAATATTATACCACATTGGTGACTTCTTTAGTGGGGATATCGATATTTCACTACAGGATGGTCCTGAGAAAACTCATTTTGTCAATGGAAAAGGTGATTTGCATCAAAATGTTGTCACGATAAAAAGTAAATCTGAGTAATGAATAAATGTTCGAATTCATTGAAAAAATACCTTTGACAAGGTCAATGCCTAAATGATACCGAAGCATGAGAGTATCATGTCAAGTATTCGCCGCTCCAANCTTGACAATAATATCACTCGAGATGAACGAGGAGTTAGCGAAGTTCTTGGAGTGATAATGATGCTTGCAATGGTCGTTAGTATCATGGGTGGNGTATGGNTNTTTTTGAATCCATATCTATCNGATTTNGAAGATAATACCAACTGGAACAAAGCAACTGGAATTGCTGATAGGCTTGAAGATAGAATTGATGTCGTAGGCGATTCACCAAATGGAACTGGAATACGTCATAAATTATCTATGCAAAACTCCCTGCTTCAAGGAGTAAGTAATGTTGAGTTGTGGACAATTTCTGCGGACTTGGTTTCAACTGACCAAATATCGATTCGTAGCATATCGGATAGTTCGATAGGAATTAGTTCGATTAATGAAACCGCACGTAAAGTATCTATTACCACCAGTGAGTCATACTTTGAAGAATCATTCATAGCATCTCAAACCGAGTATGTTGCGAATTATGGTTTAACCACACCAGGTTGGAAAATGATAACTGTATATGATAGTGAAGATAATCCCATTCACCGTAGCATTACTTATCCAATATCGGGATTAAAGATCATCACAACACTTGAATCTGGTGAGCATGAGATAAATATTGCAAATAATGCTAGAATCGAACATTTTGCNAACTCACCATGGGAAATTAGTCAATATCCAAATATTCAATTTGATGAATTGGCATCAGGAGAATACCGAATCTCTATACTACTCACTAATATCGAAGTAAACGGGACACTGGGCATCTCTTCAACACTTGGCATTGATATTTTATCATCAGGAACTTTGACTCCATTTTCTGGATTTGGCTATAATCTACGATTTACTATGTCCAACGAAATAGCAGCAGTAATTACTCCACAGTATAATGAATTATGGCTTTCTGATTACTATCTAAATCGTGCTTCAGGAACATTGGATACATTCACTGGATTAGTTCCATTTGAACGCTCTAGTGGATTCGATGGAATCTCTGTTGAAACTCAAGGAGTTCCACTTTATCTAGATGTGAACATACAACAAGTGGTGGTTCAGAAATGAAGTTAAACTCGATTAGAGATGAAGAGGCTGTTTCCGCTGCAGTTGCTACCGTCCTTCTATTTGGCGGAGTGGTTTCTATTATTGGCTTAATGTTAGTTTCAATGGTACCAATTATCGAAGAATTGGAAGGTTCTATCGAAAGAGGTGACATGTCTGCACAAATGATGATATTAGCTGAGCAAACAGAATCACTGAGCGAAAATGGAATGCCTGGAGATTCTACTCAAGTAGAACTAATCCCTCTGGATGGCTCNCTAGATTGGGATGTAAGCCGTGGNGGCATGTGGTACTCATCAACCTGGCAAAATGAGTCTAGTTTTAGAATGAAAGGCGTCTTGGATTTTGATGACTCATTGGAAATCAAGCATCCGGAGTCATTCACATCAGCAGTGTGCTTTGATGACCTAAGATTAGGTCCATCTAGACCATTCATCTATACTCCACCNGCTTGGGCTGATAGCGCNCATATCGCTATATCAACAGGTTTAGCGATNCCTCTTGGACCGGTAGAAGTAAGAATAACTGATCAAGGAGAGGTTGTTCAAACTGCAGACTTGCAAATATATGAGTCTACTTTTGTAGACTTAACCTCAACTATTGAACCTGAAATAACCTCATCGCATGAATTGGTAGTAATTTATTCGAAAGGCGATGGTGGAACTTCTCTTATCGCACCAACACAAGCAACTCCAACCGATAATACAGGAAAGACATGGAACATACCTGTAGATGCAGGTGAAAGTCGAATTCATATTATTAGCGAGGATTCAAATCAAATTCAAATAGAATCTTCAACCATTTCTGAAACTCACTATGCGATAGATAGTGAAGAATTTAGAACTGGTGTCACTTTTACCTATCAATTTATACTGCCTCAACCTGATGTATTAAGAATTACCACCAGCACTAATTCACAATTGATTTTACAAACTGAAATTAATAATTTGAGTGGAGCAACAACTCTGATAAGTCAAGATGGAAATCATCTAGGTCATTCATTCATTTCTCCTTCCATAGAAGGAAAAATGGAATTCACTAATCCTGGAGTTGATAGTGTCACAATAACGTGGCGTGGAGGAGGAACTTCTGTTGCTGCACTTGGCTCTACAACTGTAGCATGGCCTCCGGCAGGCATTAATGGGGCTCCAATGTTAGATGCTGATGGTGATGTTTTCGCGACATGGAAGGTGTCTAATCAAGCAAATCCAACAGAGGGAGTACATCTAATTCCTGCTTCCGATACTGGAGCATCATCTGGAATTCTGCATGAAATTATCATCCCTAATGATTCTCAAACGCACTCACTATCAATTTCTCGTGCTGGCAGTTCAAGTGAATGGAATATCAGCGGAGATTCAGATATTGAAGGTTCTATCGACAACCAAGTTCAAAATATGATGCAAGTAATTACATCTGGAACTTACCAAATGACTGTCACAGATGGACACCCAATCAAAGTCCATCATTTAGCAGGAGATAGTGGACTTGTGCAGGCAACACATGATGGAGCCCAGAGATGTAGTAGTATCAATATGATGGCCAGTGGTTGGATAACTGTAGAATTACCATGGGATTCAATGAGTGGTCAAGATGATTTCAAAGTGATAGAAGCATGGAAGAAGGGTAATTTCCCTGCAAGTCTAAAGATTACCTTGATTGGACATGAAGGAGGATCGACTCATTCCAACCTTGCTACATCTTGGGTATTCCATCTATCTAGACTTGCTTATTCATTTTCATCATCTATTACTGGTATGGAAGTAGCATACTCTGGTGGAGCAATCGTAACAAATCATCCTGAATTCAATCCGACAATAATCCGTGAACCTGTGGACCGTTCAGGACCAGGACCTAGATTTGCTGCTACTATTCCATCACTCCATCCGGCTACTGAAGGAGTGATGGGCGGAGGGAGTCTGACATTAGATATCGAGTTGTCATCTCGAGAATCTCTTGCTTCTGATATTGCTTATGAAGTCAGAAGGGGATGGTCTGAACCTTATGGGTCTGCAATTGCTAATGATGCCTCTGATGGCTTGGAGCTAAGCGAAGATTGGGCTGTGTATCCTGGAAGACTAGACTTACTGACCGATTATGTTGGATGGGTCCCTGACCCAAGTATTGGAACTTCTGAAGCAGTATGGCACACCAGCGGTGAACCGATTCAATTTTCATTACAAATTTCATCTCTAGATGTGATGTTAAGAGAGGTGATTGGATGAATAATTCAAATCTCCGAAAAGACACAGGTGCTGCCGCAACCGAACTAGGATACATATTCACATTTTTACTCGGCGTACTACTTCTTTCAATGTTCAGCCTATGGGCTTGGGACATTGAAACAGCTACAAGAGAACGATGGAATGAACAGGCAATTCAAGCAAACTTAGACGATATTGCAGCTGCAGTAGAACGTGCAGATGAAGCAAGTCGGATGGGGGATGTTCAATATTCTGAATCGATTTATTGGCGAGCCACAGAAGCGGATGAAAATCTATTCACCCTAAGTTTAACAGATAATTTACTTATCTTGGAAGATGACTCTGGTAGCCTCGATTTGGAAGTCTCTATTTCGGGAACAGGAAGTGGTCAGCATTCTGGAGAGGTTCAACTATCAGGAATTAGCACAATATGGGTTGTTCACTCAGATGGTATAACTAGTGTTCAACTAGAAAGACCGCAGTAATCATCTTCCCATTACTGCATTGTGGACTTGTGTTTGAACATCCTTCATTCTTGATTTTGCACCTAACTCTCTAAAAACAGAAAGTGCCCTCTGTAGATATTCCATTCTACGTGACTTATCCGATGCAACAGTACCTAATCGGGTTAATAATTCCCCTATCTGCATACGTAAATCATTGGCCTCTGCAATAATTAATGCTTAACGGTAATGCTCCATAGCCTCTTCAACCCGTCCAGCATCTTGTAAAACTTCACCCAGTAAAATTGTAATGTCGACCATTGAAAGAATGTCACCTTCTTCACCCATTGCTTCTAGAGCATTGGAATAGTGGTGAGATGCAACATCTAGATCTCCAATTTTTGCGTGATAACGTCCCAATACTGCTTGAGCACGTGCGTGAATCTGCTGATTCTCGGAGTTGTCAGACTTTTCAAATGCATCTAATGCATGTTTTCTTGCACGTTCTGTTTCCCCTAAATCAAGGAAAGAGCGTGCTAGAATGAGTTGTGCTGAAATCAATTCAATATCATCGTTCTGTTCAAGAATTGTTTCTACTTCCCCATATGATTCCAAAGCCTTAGCACGGTCGTTTTTTCTCCTGAGTAAGTACCCCATGTTGTTGTAAGTTCTAGCTGCACCCTTAGCATCGCCAATCTCAATGAAATTTTTCAATGCTTCATTATGCATTGATAGAGCATCTTCTAAATTCCCTTGCTTCAAAGCAATATCTGCTAATGCAGACAAAACTTCTGCTTGTATTGGAATATTCTTTAACTTAAGCGCTCCATTCTGTGCTTCATTGAATACTTCTTTAGCATGTTCAAAGCGGCCAAGTAAAGCCATTATTTCTCCTTGTAATTGATTGATTCTTGTCTTTAATTCAAGTTTGATATCAGATAATTCAATGTTCTCTATCAGGCCTAATAATTCCATGTGCCCAAGTGCTACTAGACCTCTACCATCTTCGACAATTATCTTTGCAGCCTCTTCATTAGAGTTTGAATTAATCAAATGATAAATCAATTCAACCGTGAAACCTGGTGTTTGCTTGGCTTTGGAATACCAATCAGCACACTTAGAATGAGATTCAATTTTCATCTTGTCATCTAAACTTCTTAGTAAGAATTCTCGAATTAAATCGTGAACATCATAAATTTCTGTTTCAACTTGTCTGGCTAATCCTTGCTCCACTAGAGAATCTAACTCATCAGTGTCCAAATTCTGTTCAGCGAGAGCATCTAAGGGAACAGGCTCACGATAAATAGACAAGGCCGAAAGGAGTCTCTTCTGCTCTGCACTCAATTTGGAAAATATCTCCACCGTTACATAATTTTCCAGTGTTTCATGGAATGCTCCTGCAGACGCACCACGATTGATCAATTCTAGAACGAGTGGATGCCCACGAGAAATTCCATGGATGTACAACCATTGTTCCTCTCCCAAGTCCTCATAACTACTCAATAATTTACGACCTGAATCGGAATCTAAACCATCCAAAGGCAGTACTAAACTTGCAATTCTTCCTTCAGCATCTTTGGCAGGGACTACAGGTTTGAATGAACGAGAAAACATAACCAATCCTATTTCTTCCTCACTACCTAGCAATCCCAAAGCCATTGCTTGGAAGGTTTGATGAAGAGTGGTGTCAGAAATTTTATGGAAATCGTCGATAACTATCAATGAGGGGGCTCCTCCCAATGCATCAATTAGTAATCTCGCTGAATCTGCAGGTTTAGGGATAGGTGTAGTTGCAATATAATCCGCAAATGTGGAATCTCCAATATTTGCTAGCCAATCTGCAATTGACTCCAAGAATGAACGAGAACCCTCCCAATCTTGACATCGATGATAGAATAGGTTGCGTCTGTGCATAAAACGCTCAATCAATTTAGATGCCATAGTGGTTTTACCAATCCCTGCTATTCCTGGAACCATCAGAGTTGTCGCTCTCGCATCCAAAAGATTACACATGTTATCAAGTTCTTTTTCACGACCGTAGAAATGCCTCAAACGTGGTAAATCGCCAAGGGATGTTACCAATTGTTTTTCTACATGCTTAGATAAATCTCTTTCAATCAAGTCTGCAGATAACATTCTAACATCTAAGATACAATTTTCATCCAGATATCTAATTATATCCACAGAGCGCATGCTGAAAGGTAAAATTGTATTTATTTCCCCAAGGTTAGTATTAGAGATTTGACCGTCTTCGAGAATACATCTTAGGGGGAAACTACGTAGTTCATTCCAAGTTTCTTCAGCGACATTCATTCCAGAATCTGTCAAGAAATACGCCTTACGCTTTCTAGATACTCCTTTCACGTGGGCCTGTCTCTCAATGAGTAAACCTTGGTCTTTCAATCCCGCAATGGCCCTAGGGACATTGGAGCGAGCAATAGCAACAGCATTTGCAATTCCCATTTGGGAAAGTGAAAAGGGAACTTCTACACTACTTTTGTAATCAGAATAATCTAACAAGTGAAGAAGAATCCTCTCCTGAACGCCAGGTTTGGCATTTGAAACCATTTTAATTCCTCAATTTTGACCAGGAACATAGATTGGATCAGGCACCCACTGACCAGTTGTTTCATCCCATAGCCATCCTGGATGCTGAGAAGAGGTTGTTTGCTGAACTACTTGTTGAACTGGTTGTTGAACTGGTTGTTGAACTTGTTGAACTGGCTGATTAGCAGCAGCAGGAATCTCAGGGACATTCTTGGCCTTCGCCCAAGCATATGGGTCTGCGGCCTGCTCAGTGCTGTAACCTTCTTCCATTAGGTCATCGAGTTCTTCCTCAAAAGTGAAGAAGAATGCACCTACTCCAACAAGAACTGCTAGTGCAACTACTACTATTATGATAATAAGTAGAAGGTTGGAACTTTCTTCTTCCGATGTCAAGGATAAAGAGAATTGGGTATTTTCATTATCATTTGTACTACTGAATAATTGACCATCCATTTCGAAAACTACCTGTCTTGAGTCTGCCGAACCCAACTGACTTGTAGTAAGGAACATTTGCCAACTTCCATCAGAAAGTACTCTCGTAGAGTTGATTTCTTGACCTGAACTTGAATCGAATCGTGCCTTTACAAGACTATTTGGCAAACCAACACCAGAGAACGATGCTGGATCTGAGGTAGTCACAATCGAATCAATATTATCACGAATGACTGTGAACTTAATGGCATTAACATCAACATCCACCAAGCGTGAAAGTGTTGCCAGTTCACTGCTATCTGTGGCCTTAAATTTAACATCGATCAAAGACCAATCTTTAATTTGGTCTGAACGTGAAGCTGAAGGATTATATGTTGCAATTCCATCAACAGATATCGAGAAATATGAATCATAGAAATTATCTATTTCAGTACTAGGGTCATCATATACTTCGAAGACCAATGTACCACCTTCAGGGTCTGTGAAATAATTATTCAAATCGAATACAGCACCTTTTCCACAACGGTTGAGATTTCTTGAATTCTCATCACAATATACACTTACAGTATTAGCCCATCCAGATGGGTCGAAAATTGGAGCTAAGTTGTCTACAGAATTATCAATTGTAATGGTTACCGATACCTCTTCTGAAAAGTCCTCACCATCAAAAGAACGCAGTACTATTTCATAATTCGAATTATGTGGTAGACTATTTGTTTTCCAGACATTAGTCAAATCCCAAGAACTATTGAATTCACCTGAATCGATTTGGTCTTGCCTAATGATGATGCTAGTAGGGGAGTTTCCAGTGTTTCTTCCTCCTTGATAAATATCAATTTCCACCCTAGTAATTATACCATCATTATCCCACACATAACCACTAATTGGTGTTGAAGCACTTCCTCTAATCACTTGAGACTCATACATACTTTCTAGCACAATTCCTGGTATCGAATTATCATTTTGTATATTAACTGCGATAGTTTTAGCGTCACAAGTATCTGCATTGTAGTCGATTATGCAGAAGTCACTGTCCGCTGCCCAAATTGTGAATGTGTACTGGCCGGTTTCATAGATTGAGTAATCCCAATCATACGACCATGCGGTTAGCGATTGTCCAACTTCTGCATTAATACTAAACTTGGAGGTTTGTCCATTTGCTTCATTTCTAATCTCAAACCATATCTTTTGAATATCGCTTCCCTGAATTCCAGAATATTGATCTGAGGCAGTTCCGCTAAATGAAACTACAGAGCCTTTGGAAGAACTAGGGGAATGTGATTGACCATCAGATGGTGTATTGATTACTATCGATGGTGCTTCGAGATTCAATTTGAACTTTCTAACAGTAAGAGGAGAATATTCTAAACCATCATAAGAACGTACTTTGAAAGTAACATCGCCTTCACCTTCAGGATATGTTGACATATCCCAATCGAATGTCCAACTACTGAAAGGATAAATTTCTTGGGTAATTATTCCACCAGAATTTGAAGTGTCAACTGCAGAATACCATTGACTAGAACCAGGAGGTTGTATCTGGACTTCCTCTACATAACCGAATTGTTTCTGCATTGCAATTATGTCTGAGGCATATGGTGGTGCTTCACCATCCCATGCTGAACCACTGAGTGAAACTGTACGTGCAAAAGAAGTAAATTCAGGTTGAGTCAATGTTACGCTAGGAGGCATGTTATCCAAATTGATGATGTCGTCAATAGGGCCAACTAGGGTGAAGTCAAATTCATAGATACCCTTTCCAAATTTATATGCCTCTACACTGTATGAAGGTATTTCTCTACCAGATGCACAATCTGGATCATTAGCATCAGTAAGAGTGTCTCCATCATTGTCATAACCATCAGAACAAGTATTTTCATCCATAGTTGTAGTGCTTGCAGGTGGTCCTGGGTCAATGACAACCGTTACACCCTGTTCTCCAACTTGATTGTTCCAATTTCTGTCTAAATAGAAATCACTTGGCAATGTCACTTCAGGAGTGTATCCAAACTGATCTGTAGTTAGTGAATAAAGTGGGAAACCAGTAGAGTTCTTGATTACAACAGTCGCTTCGTTAACATTACTGTTCGAGGCTTTTATTTGGAACCTTACCAATTCACCCTCTCTTACTTGAGTTCCCCATGCCGAGTTTTGGTTTTGAACATGTATCTTTGATGTATCAAAATTTTGTAATCCAGCATATGATAAAACTGTCGAATTATTAACTAATTCTAGAGACATTGGCATACCCACTGGTGGCATTTGAGATGTATCTGGAACTTGTAGACATTCATTTTGAACTGCAGGACATTCTGAATTCAACCATCTTAGTTGAATAGGATAAATTTCATTTCCACCAGCATCAGGTATGTACTCTGATTGTATGGTTACTCTTGATTCTGTGATGTTGTAAACTTGAGTTGCATTGGTGAAAGTATTGCCTGAAAAATAACCGATAGAACCGTATTTATTTCCATAGTTATCATCATGGTGAGAGATATTTACTCCGAAACTCTCGGTTTGCATTACGTTTCCTTGGATATTAACAATACCGCCTTTAATTCTAAGAGCGTCACCTACACTGTCTGTGACTGTATTATTGTATAGAGTAGCTGAACTGCGGAAAATATGAATTGCAGGGCATTGGAATTCCCCTCCATACATCTTTTGAGAACTACATGTCCCAGAATTATTGGAAATTATATTATTTTCCATATAAAGTCTTGATTCTGATGGTTGTACTGACGGCCATCCAGAATCTTGATAGTGATATTCTCCATGAACAACTGGCTCCCTTGCCGTATCTGTAAATGTGTTTCCTATTGCTACAACATCAGATGTACCATATATCCAAAGACCATTATATCCACCAATCGGCCCTACAACATTGTTTTCCAAAGTTGCCATCGAAGAACGTACAGCAATTCCTGACCCACTGTCAGCACCTGATATCGTGTTCCCTGATGCAGAGATTCGGGCTTGGTCATAAGCCGTAATTCCAGCCCCGTCAGTTGTAGTGAATACATTGTTTTCAATTTTCAAAGTGTGCTTAATATCTCCTGTTTGCTTGAAACCTTTTGTGTCTACTGCTGCACAGTTAACAGTGACAGCTGAATTTTTTAATTCTCCAGAAGATTGTTGGAAAAATAAACCATATCCATTATCAGTGATATCTATGTTATCAATATCTGAATAACTATTCTCGATATATACCATGGAAATACCATTGCCGTTATTTCCACATGTACCTTCAGAATCACCTGTAAAAGTCACACCAGATACAGTAAATGGATCCGAAATACCTGCACCTGCACCATATGCTGAAAGAGCAGCGGATTTCCCAATAGAATAGTCATCTATGCCAAGTGTAAGTGTTGAATCGGTAATAGAAGGATTGGCCAAGTCAACTAGTAGAATATTACTTGCATTGACATTAGCAAATTCTAATCCATTAGCGTTAGTATTTGAACCATCAAAAACCAGTGCAGAATATTTTGCAGAAACTCCAGTTAATGTATTTACACCCATTTCAAAACCATAGGCATTTGTGAATGTGATATGATTCAATCCAGTCTTGGATTGGTCAATGGTATTTCTAATTACCATTCCACCGCCACAAGCAGCATCTATGCTGACAACGCATGGGCCACGAATGGTATAGTCTGTTGGTAATGTCCATGTAAATCTGGTCTTAGACGAAGCACTACCATCAGATGATGCACCACAAGAAGTAGATGCAACACATATCGCACCTTGTACATCAATGTGCTTTCCGTATGGAATATTTACTGTAGTACCTGTACTAACGATCAAACTTGCACCAGGAGCAACGGTCACATTGTCGGTAAGAGTATGTGTTCCAGACCAAGTTTCTTGACCATTGAGGATACCGGAAGTGGTTTGATTGATTCCTGCTGCAGATGAACTAGGCAACATTAACATTCCAGTTAAAGATGATAGAATTAATAGCATAACTAGAGAGATACTTTTTCCAGATTTTTTGGTTGACATTGTTTGGCCTCTAAGTTCCCCATTGATGGGACGAATATAATACTGCTCCCTTACGGGAAGTTTAATTGTATCAAAATGTGTTTAATAATATCAAATTTTACAATCTAAAAATATCAAATTTCCTCAAAAGTATCAGATTCCACAGTTTGAAATCAACAATTAGGCATTGCTCTAACTTCTTCTAACCAAGCCCCTGCGTCCAAATTACCATAGCCTAATGCATCATCATGCTGATAAATTGAATCACTAGCACTTTGGCGTAATGACTGTTTCACTTCGCCGATACATGTACTATCTTGAGTAACTGAGGTGCGCAATTGTGGTTGGTCTTCTAATATCAATGCCAACGCACCGGTAACAAAAACAGTTGAATCTGAAGTACCGCTACTAGAGTACCAGGAATCTTCTGTCCCTGTACTTATTATTCCAACACCTGGTGCGATAATCTCTGGCTTTTGATTTGGATGCATTCGTTGAATACCCTCAAAAGTTATTTGATTACCTTGTGAACTATTGGCCCAAAGTTCTCCACCTTCAGCAGATGCTCCCACTGATATAGCCAATGGCACATTGCTTGGAACCGAAACACGCCCATCATCATCATTTCCACCATCGTTACCAGCGGCTGCCACAACGAATATCCCCCTATCTAATGCCTTTCTTGTTGAAGATACACTGGGGCCTTCTCTAGTCATATCATCGGTTTGGACTCCTCCCAATGACAGAGAAATAATATCGGCGGAGAACTGTTCAATACACCATTCGATAGCGTCGGAAATTGTCTGCTCACCTGCGGTATTCATACCAGAACCATCATCATCTAAAGCAGCTACTACACCAAGAGTAATTCCTGGCGCTACCCCCATTTGGTGAGATTGTGACATAAGTATTCCAGCCATCAAAGTTCCATGCGCAATTACGCCATAATCCACAGGACTAACAGAATTAGAAATCATATCTTTAAACACAACTTGAACTCCTTCGAACGCTGAATGAGAGAGATCAATGCCTGTATCAACAATACAAACTCGGACTCCTTCTCCGGTCAATCCATTTAGAATCTCATCTTCGAAACCAGCTTGCTCTATTGCCCACTCAGATTTGGGTGGTGGCAATTCTATGAACATATATCCAGATTGCCAAACCCAAAGCATCAATGAAACGAGAATTGCAAACAACGTTATGTTAGTGTAAAGAAATCTACGGCCTCTTACACGATGGATGGGCTTTGCCAACATTGGAGCCCAACCAGTGACTTCAGAACGCCACTCGTCTTGGAAACCAACCACGGATGGGTCAATAGCAGAAAGGATCCTGTCGTCTTCCGGTTCAGGAAGAAGTTCAACAGTATCTAAACTACTCAAATCAGCACCACTGAGTCATATTGACTGGGCTAAGCATTTAATGGCTTGTCTCAAATCAGAATCTGGTAGATGATTTGTTTCTTGCAACCTTCAAACCGCCGTAAGCGACAAGAATAGTTAATGCAAAGATAATCACCATTAGCCAAACAGATGTATCTTCTTCAACATTCAGTTTTGTTGGAAGGTCGAAATCAAATGGTTCGACATTCTTTGAAGTGAAATTAACATCATCACCTTGAACATCAACACTAACTGCATAACGTTGATCAATCTTTGAAGTAGCGTTCAATTGGAATACCGCATCAACCGTTTGTCCAGCGCCCACAGAAATAGTTTGAGGAGTGAATGATTCAAGCGTTACACCTGCATCATCAGTCCTGTTAGCATAAACTATTACTGTTCCAGCAGATCTGAATCCTGAATTTTCAACAGGGATGATTAATTCTCCGCCTCCAATTTCATTTTGGTATGACTTCTCATTGACTGATGATTGTTCAACACTTAGGGAAATTCTTGCCGAATAAATATCGACTTCTACAGTGGTGTTGGTTATTCCATCTTCACTTGAGACCGTAATCCATGCTTGAACCTCACCCTCTTCGAAATCAGAAGGTGCATAAACTGTGAAAGTCTGACTTCTAAAGTCACCCTTAGTGATGTTCAAGTAAGTTAATCCCGGAGAGACTTCCCAACCTGTACCAAGAGAATTGGTGTGTTCAATCTTGATGTTGTCATTACCATTACCTGTGTTGGTTATAGTAAAGGAGAAAGTGCTTGAACCACCCGGTGAAACACCTGTTTCCTCTACTATATCACTTACTTCAATTCCATAAGTTTCTGGTATGAATACCTTGACGTTTTGTGAACTGGAGATTCCTCCATCATTCTCTAATCTAATAGTAATCTGGTGTCCATCATCGAAACTCCAAGCAGAACTTGCATTCGGCATAGTGATTCTAGCTTTGACAGTGCTGGTATTAGATACTGAATCATCTGATAGGGATTCTCCAATACCCATTGTTACTTCAGCAGAAGTAGCCCAACCCGAGCCATTGTAGAATTCAATACTCCACAAGTTAGAATCCATATTAGACATTACTGAGCCTGTTATNACGAAACCATCGTTACTTTCTGTACCCTCATAAACTGTATCAACCTCAAACTCGATAGTTTTGTAACCATCTTCACTTTCGATTGCATTTAGTTCTGCTACACTGTTAAATGTCGCATTGACAATTGAAGTTATATCGATCTCCATAGAAGTCTTAGAATTAATTCTACGAGAATAATCCATGGTAATATCCAAAATTCCCTGTTCAACTGTTGGTGTAGATGTAAATGAATAGTCCATAGAAAGATTTCTTTCGTGTTGGATTGTTGAGAATTCTGAGGTCAACTGAACTTCACCTAATGGCATTAGAACTCTTATTTCTCCATTAGTATCAACAGTATAATTCCAACTTGAACCGAGGCTCAAGTCGAATGTCACTTCCACTTCTGATTGAATCATTGCGTAGCCAACAGTATCTGAAGAACCTGTATGGTAGTTGTCCAGTTTAACATCTTCCCAATTTGTAGAGATTTCAACCCAGCCACCGGTAGACATATTCATTTCAAGGACGCCACCACTGGAGATATCTGCATTCAAGTATCCTACTGCAACTCCTCCACCATTCTCATCGACATTTGGACTTTGAACTACAACAGTCCACTTCCCAGGAGTTATTGTTTCATTCCATGAAAGTGTCCCATCANGATAAGTTCCTACAACACTTATTGGTTCGAATTCTGATTCTGAACTTGGATAAAGCATTATTGATGCTCCGTCGAGATGACTTGCTGGATTTGATAGCGACGTTTGAATAGTTCCACTTACATCAACATTATCTGCTTCCATCAANATATCTTGNNTCACTGCATAATCTTCAACAGCAAAGCCTGTTTCATTTTCCATCTCAAAGAATACGGTTCCATAACCTAATTTTTCAACTGTGACATTGTAAACATCTCTGATAGGTACAAATAATTCCCAATTTCCATCTTCATCTGTTGTAACTACTTCGCTAAACCCTGATGCGATACTAGTAACTGTTAGATTAGCGCCAACGATCCATTCATCAGCTAGATCGACGTTATCACCATCTGAATCCCAGTAAACTGTTCCTTCAATCAAGACTGTTACATCAGCATGAANAGTCTCTAAATCAACTGAACCATCAACCGCATCAGCAATAGTGAATGGTGAATCATATGTATCTAAGGATAACGAGCGATTTGCACCGACATTATCCAAGAATAAACTCCATGAACCTGGCATTAAGTCATCAGAAATATTTCCATTGTTGTCCGAAGACTTTAGNGTAACATTACCAAATCCATCATTGCTGACTGCAATAACTCTAGTATTTTCTATTGGGTTATCGGTTAAGTTTTCTAATAGTTGTAAATTAATCTGCATTGAATTAACCATTTGGAGGTCCATTCCAGTACGTAGTGTTGAATTATCACTAACTGTCAATGGCATTCTAAGTAGAGTCGTGTTATTTTCACCAACTATTGGTGAAACAATCATAATCCAATCTCCTGCTTCAACATAAGATGAGAATTCTCCAGTTAAACTACTAGATAGGTCATGCCAATCATTTCTTGATTCATTGTATAGAGAGAAATCTGCCTTCAATTCAACACCGTTATGATCTTTAAGAACACCTTCAACCAACCATTGATTAGCAAAATAAATCGATTGATTTTTCTGGTCATCACCTAATGAAACAAATATATCTGTTGTAACATACATATTATTGAAATCACTAACATTTTCTGAACCTATAGGATTATTCTCAACCATCACGGTATATTTTCCAGGTAACAAATCCAAGAATACTTCTCCATCTGTCGTGTAGTTTGCTGCTGTAACATTGATGACACCGTCACTCAAAAGTGTACTACTGACAGTAAAGTTAGAATTAACAGGGATTCCATATTCAAATGAACCATTATCAGCAGAATCAATGAATACATTGAATTTTACAGATTGAGAACTAGGATTAGCAATTAGTTCAACAGAATTGGTAGTGAAATTTTCGGTCACCACATGACCAATCAATGGTGAGACACTAAGTGTTTCATCATCTATTGTCACATCATAAGTATCTTTAGACAAAGCCAAACTGAAGATACCTGCTTCAGAAACCTGTGAATTCCAGTAAACACCGTCTGCGTTAGTCACTGTGACAGTTGGCAAATAATCCTTAAACATAGATGAATCCCATGTTGAGTTGTTATCATAAGTATACAAAACACCTGAGAGAGTATGAAGTTGTTCTAAGTATATTGAACCTAAATCAACAGTCGTTGAGTTATCAATAGCAAAATATGTACTACCACCAAAGTTTCCTGTACTTGAGGCAATCATCTGGAAACTCAGATCGCCTGGAAGATTAATAGTGAAATTACCTTGAAGGTCTGAAACTGCTTCTAATGTCAAATCACCTGAAGAAAATACAATGTTAACATTACTTGCAGGAGTACTATTAGTCTCTGCTTCTTCTGTGGTCCAGTTTTGGTCAAAGTCGGCAGTATATACCATCAGTTGTCCTGAAACTGTTGAAGATATTGAATAGTCCATAGTAATAGATAAATCTTCATCGACTAATTCAAATGATTCGAATAATAGGAATTCTTCAGAATTAGAATCAAATAGACTGTATGTTCCAGGTAATAACTCAGTATTAATGACGCCATTTTCATCACTGTAAACAGTAACTAAAGCCCCAAATTCAGAGGCCAAGTCAAGGCTGCGATTATCTAATGAAAGTAAATCTTCACCATTCGAATCATTAACTGGAGACGTTAGTTGAACCGAAATGTCATACATGTCAGGAATAACCGATATAGGGGATAATGTACTAGATACATTACCTACAGATATGGTTTGGTTAACTTCAAAGAATGTATCATTATCTAAGTCTATTCTAACTTGGTATTCTCCTGTTGAAATTGGACCGAAATTATATCCNCCCGTAGAGTTAGTTGCGATTTCTGAAAATCCGTCATCTAACAATAAATCGTTCCATTCAAAGGTTATATTATCCATAGGATTNCCTTCACTGTCAGTAATATTGCCACGAAGTACTGAACCAGGTATTGTCATATCAATATCATAACTTGGAGTAAGTCCAACACTGATTATCTGAGGTAATTTGACCTCACGACCATTTTCTAATTGTGCAAATACCTCATAATCGCCTGGAACTAGTCCAGTTTGATAGAATGAACCTGGCTTAACTAAATCACCAGAGAAATCTCCAATACCAGTAAACTGACCGGTTCCATTGAATGTTCCAGTTCCTTCAAATGTTCCAATTCCTTCAAAAGAGGATAGTTCAATCTCTTGAATAAGAATAGTATTAGATTCAGAAGTAAACCTACCATCAGCTTCGACTACACCATCTATCATGTAGATAGGTAACGAACCTGAATCATCCTTCAAACAAACTGTCTGATTGACAGGCATAGAGACATTAGTACTGTCATTAGGATCAACATCACATGCTGGAATTTCAGAACTTTCTAGATTAATCCATGAAGCCTTAATTGTTCCAGCACCATTCCAAGTACCGTTAGCAACAAAAGTTCTTCCTTCGTTGACATTTCTAGTAAATGTACCTGAGAAGTCTATCGCAGATGCAATACCCTCGCTAACAAAGGTACCGTTCTCAGTAAATGTCACTTCTCCAGTACCTTGAATAATTCTAGTTTCATCAGTAGTGAAAGAACCATTTGTAGTAGTCAAAGTAACTTCATCTGAAATTCCAAAGGTACTACGTAATACGATATCAGTATCTACCAAAGGTTCTCCATTGAATATTTCATCTCCTGTCCATGTCACCATTCCAGAAATTCCTGAACTAGATACTTGGATGTCCATAGTTTCTGTAACTGACTCGGTTCTGTTGGCTTGCTCGCCAGTGACATTCATTTGAACCTCACCTAACCAAGTCATATTAGCAACATTTCCTAGAATTGCAGTTACTTCATTGACTGTTCTATCTTCATTAAACTCATTCAATACATCATTCAAGTTCTGGGCAAAAGAGCCATCAACAATTGAATCTCTTGCTGAAGTAAAGTTCAAAGTACCGGTAAAGGCACTTACNCTAATCTTACCTGCAGGTGCGTCAAATGACCACATTCCTTCATCATCAGCATCTGTAAATCCTATTGGAATCCAGTATGTATCATTGTCCAAATCTTCTGAACCTTCGCCAGAGAAAGCGTCTCTCTCGACAAGTAGTCTCGCTCCAGGNATAGGTTCTCCTGTATCAGACATTGTNACTTGACCTGATACTTCAGCACCCGAGTAATACTTCAAGATCTTAACAAGAGTATTTGTCTGACCGAATGAAAGATTATTATCTTCATTGTACCAATTGGCGATGACGAAATGATTCATCATTGCACCAGGCATAGGTAAAGCCTGTTGTAAATAACTTCCCGGAGTTCCTGATTGGCCAAAGTGTTGTGCTGGTTGAGGATTACCTAAGTCAACATTCACTCCTAGTGATGATGCACCATAACCAACATAAGTACGTGATAGCATTGTGTCAAAGAAAGCAGGATTATGATCTACTCTTACATCTTCTACTTGTAGAGGGTCAACGTCCAGACCTGCTTGTTGGTCAAGGAAATCATCAGTCATTGCTTCATCAACTTGTTCACGAGTAAGTTCTTGAGGAATTCCGCCTCTTGTAGTTTCATAAACTTCATCCATGTATGTAGAAATATCTTGCCCACTAAGAATTGTAGGAGCACCAAAGATTCCCATTGGCTGACCTTGGTTGTAATTGTAGTCTTGTGTATACTTACCAGCTCTTGGATAAAGTCTGTTATCGATTGCAAAATATCTAATTTCNTGGTCTCTTTTAATCNTCTCTCCAGGTAGTCCTTCATAATCTTGAACATTATATATTTCAAGTCCAATCAAATCATGGTAAAGGTCGGTAATTCCATCTGAATCAAGGCTATCTGATAATAATTGAACCGCTAATGCAAGTCTAGCATTCTTTCTATGAATGTGTGTTGATACTGAGGAAAACTCAGACATTAAATCTTCAGTATACCAATATTCACCAAAGATGTAATGTGTGGTATCATATGTTGATTCTTGTCCAGAACGTACTTCGTTATTGAATGTCAAATTAGCATCCTCGAAACTAGACCAATCTCCATCACTACATGAAGTGGAAACTACAACATCACAAAGAATTCTTTCGCCATCTTCATAAATTCTCCAATAAGTATCGGAAGTGTCGGAAATTCCATCAGTTCTATGATGTCCTTCTGCCATAACAACTTCACGATTCGTTTGAATTACTTTGAATGAATAATCATCTATCATTTGTTTCATGTCATCATAATCTACATTTTGTTGAGAGGATTGGAAAAGTTCTAATTGTTCTGATGAAAGATGGTTGTCTAATACATTTTCAAACCCAGAAGTTAATTCATATCCATCTCCATTGGAATTGGAGTAACTCATATCACCTTGCGCCAATTGCCAGATGAACATTGAAATTAAGTCATCTTGGCTTCTTGCTAGCAGCATGTTTCCAGAAGCAGGAATTCCTGACTGGAAGTTATCTGAAACTGAAGGGTGTTCACCTGTATCAAGTGCTTGGAATCCATAATCCCACCAAGATACGAATGCTGGCTTATCTGAGAATTCATCCTGCGTATCCTGATTGGCAAGCCATTCATATGCTCCATTCCAGCCCTGGTCATTAAAACCTGAACCAAAGGAACCAAGATACCAATTACCTGAGTATGAACTACTATCGAGAATAGAGAATCCTGCTAGTTCCCAACGGAACGCATCAGGAATCATGTTGAATATAGATTCGTCAAGTTCGTCTTCAGACTCTACTGAACTTGGTATTGCAGCGTCTAGACCATAGGTAAACTGTTGACCGCCAAGTAGAACAATAATCAGCAAAATTGCTGAGAATGAAGGTGTTCTCCATACAGCCTTCCTAGCACCGGAAATTCTGTCCGCTGGTGTACGGATTCCATGTTTCTTCCATGCCTTTTGAAGTCCTGCCCAATTGGCTCTACGCCATAGAGCAGTTATTCCCCATGCACCAAGAACTGCGACTGCAGGAGTTGCATTAAACATGAATCTTGCAGCAGTCCATGCCATGTACGTAGCNGCGAAAATCCAAATTCCGAAAACNAGGTGTGATTGATTTCTAGTCCTTAGAGAGGACCAAATACTGTAGATACCCATCGTCAATGCAAGAACTAGAACTATTGGTCCAAGTTGAGCAAATAGTTGACCTCTATCTGGAGCATTTGCTTCAGCGACTGTTCCAAAAATCTTAGTCTTGGTGAAATATCCACTACCAGTGAATAGAACGTCCCATGCATTAGACCATTCAAGTTGCTTTAGCGCCCATAGAATCGTAAAGAATACCATTGCAGCAACTGTTAGAGTTCCAAGTACCAACAACCAAGGCTTGTCTCTAAATCCTGTTGTAATATATGCGATTACAATTGAGAAACCTAATACAAACATGAATGGTTGTAAGCCTGTTCCATTGAAGATCAAATCGAACTGAGGATGTCCATAGAATGGTATTGCCATTAGTAGATTTACCCCTAACATTGTCAAAAATAGTGTATTTATTGTCGTTGAGTCTCTTCTTCTGAACATATTCAAAGCGACTTGTACGAAATAAGCCAGGAACAATATGCTCGGCCCTACAACAAACCCTTTCCATCCTAATGATGCTACTCCAAAGGAAACACCTGCAAGAATTGCAAAGGACATAGCTGCCTGACGCTCTCGAGCGACTGTACCGAACGATGCTAGAATTGAGGAGATCTTAGGTGATGATTTTCTAGTGATTCTATCTGAACCTGAATACTTCATCGCCTTCATCCAGTACATGAAACCTAACGAGATGAATAACATAACAAAAGCGTCGTGATCTGCAAGAGCCCAAGTTGAGTGGCTTACGTGAGCAGGCATGAAAGAGATAAGCCATGCTGCTACAACTGCAGTGGACTTACCGAAGTGGTCTTTAGCAATAGTTGCAATTGGGAAAATTGTCAAAGCACCGTATACAGCCGGAAGACCTAGCATTGCATACCATACCGCATCATCACCCANCATTGGTTCAAGTATCATAGCAAGAATAGCAATTGACCATGTAAACAATGGAGGCCTTGGGTTGACTCCACCTAGTGGATAAGCCCTGTCAGCATCCATGATTAGATGTGCTTCGTTAGCTAAAATATAATCGACAACCCTCTTCATGTACCAAGGGTCAGAACCACCGGTCATGTCCCAGTTACCTGTTCCATAAGCATTCATTGAAGGAACAACATACCATTGCATACGGATTACCAAACCAAAGAAGAATGCCATACCAATCATGATACTTGNCCAGTGAGCGTTCCAGAATTTTCTAGCTCCGCTCATTTCGTGGTCTTCTTTGTTAGACCATCCNCCCCACTTTTCGTGGGTTGAAATCATGTAAATTCCTACACAGATAAAGAAAGTAAGACCTAACCAAATCAGAGCACCCCATGTACCTTCGAGTTGTTCTGCTTGCCACATGCCCTTTTCATACCAAGANGAAACTTGGTATAGACCCCACATGGAACCAAGAAGCATAGCCCTTGTATGCCATCTCTCAGAAACCATTCCTGCAACAATAAATGCTACAATACCTGTGAAGAAAGCAGCCCAAAATCCAAAGTGACCATGGTAATCTGCTTCAGTAGTAATTCCAAGTTTATCGTACATCTCAACTGAATCAAAGTGCCAAAGGCTAGCCATATGTGCTAGAATCCAAACTAATATTGCGATTTGAAGAGGAAGTGTTGATTTGTTCCAAAGCCCTTGAGCGGACTTAATCTTTCCAAACCATCCTTCTTCGCTCTCAGCATTTAGAATGCCTCTAGACAAAACAGCAACTAGTAATCCCAACAATAGGAATATCATCAAGTAACTGAAAAAGATGTAACCCAGTGCTTGTCTTTGTAGATTAAGTGTTGATACGAAACCTCCTTCAGATCTCTCAAAAATAGTTGTTAATTCACCATTGTAGAAATTTGAAGCAACCATACCAATGTTGATACCAATCGCTGTGAAAATGGTCACTGTAGACCATTCATAGCGGGCCCTTGAGTCAAAGAAGTAAACAACAAATGTGACAACTAAGAATTGAAGAGCAGTAAATGCACCTAAATCAGAAAGGTGAGTGATTGCTTGATGTCCAACCATGGCAACACCGAGTGTTGCGAGGGAAAGTGTAGAAGGACCAAAAGGAATCATNTCGTTGTTTCTTAGGATACGTGGAACCGTACCCAAAATTCCTGCGACGACGATTACTAGCATCGGCATCATGTTGTCTAAATTCAGATCGAAGCTAATGCCTGCGACCTTGATGGCTGCGATTGCCAGCAATACTGCAAGGGGGGCAATTAGCCAACCTAACAGTGGTGCCGGCGCTGTTCGCGGACTACCTATTTTTTCTTCCATTTTTTTTCCCTCTGTCTTGTTTTCGCGACAGCCTGAAGGCTGAAGCGACTTCGCCACTTTGGGTCATCTTTTAATGATGACGCACNCAGACATATAGCACTTTAGACGCAGTNCTTTGATTTTGGNGGTTAAATCAGGATNATTTTTTGNACCTTAGAGTCCGCCGNATTAAAAAAATTANAGCGCCCTAAATCCGATGTCNGTCCTGTAGTGTGACCCTTCAAGTTCAATCATGTTCAATAATTGATAGGCTCGCTCGGCTGCATCATTTAGAGATTCACCTTTTGCACTACAAGATAAGACTCTTCCACCTGTCGATATTATCTCGCTGTTTTGATTTAATCCGGTACCGGCATGATTTATCCAGGCGCCTTCGACCTTTGAATCTAGTAAACCAGTGATTATTCTTCCTTTTACGGGGTTTGACGGATATCCTTCTGCTGCTAAAACAACAGTCAATGTATGCATGTTAGAAAATTGAACTTCGATTGTGGATAATTTATCTGTTGATGCACTGTAAAGTAATTCAAAGAGATCCGATTCTATCAAAGGAAGGGTGATTTGGCATTCTGGGTCACCAAATCGGACATTGAATTCTACAACATTAGGGTCGCCAGAATCAGTAATCATTAATCCAACGTAAAGTACTCCACGATAAGGTATATCCAAAGATGATAGGTAATCATGCATGGGTTTTACTATTCTTGATATCGCTTTTGATTTTACTTCAGCAGTGACTACTGGAGCTGGACAGTATGCCCCCATGCCACCAGTATTTGGACCTAAATCCCCATCGTATGCTCTTTTATGGTCTTGGCTGGCTGGTAAGCAAACAAAGTCACTTCCATCCATAACTACGAGCATACTTGCTTCTTCACCTGGTAGAAATTCTTCGAGNAGAACTTTTCCATCGGAATTAATTGATGANAGAATGAAATTTTTTGCTTCCTCTCTATCAGAAGTCACTACTACGCCTTTACCTCCAGCTAAAACATCTCTTTTCACTACCCATGGATTATCCGAAAAATCATCGAGGGCATAATCTATGTCAGAATCTTCAGATAAAATGTGATAACTGGCGGTTGGAACTCCTACCTTACTCATTATTTCTTTTGCATATAGTTTAGAGCCTTCAAGATTTGCTAGTTCCTTTGAGGGTCCAAAACAAGGGATTCCTATAGAATTTAATTCATCAGCCAAACCATCACACAGAGGTGCTTCTGGACCAACTACGACTAAATCAACCTGTAAATTTTTCACTAGAGAGACTACTGATTTCACATCAGAGAGTGCTATATTGTGATTTGTTGCTATCATCTCTGTTCCAGCATTACCTGGGCAGCAGTGTACTTGTTTGACATTGTGAGAGGTGTTCAGTTCCAAACAAAGAGAGTGTTCTCGACCCCCTCCCCCGATTACAAGTACAGACTTATCTCCCATGATTGCGCTTCTACTAAGCACTTGATAATCTATCGCGTCATTTGAAAATTCTTGAGGTCTCAAATGTTAAATGCCTTACAACATAGGCCAGTCCATGGATAGTGTAAATGATGTTGCTTTAGACATGGGGTTTTTATCTCTATGTTTGATGACTTTGTGGTTGTATCTACCAGGATTTTTAGCTAATACTTTCGCTATGATGTGGGGCAAATGGCTCCCCAAAACTGGCTATGGTCCTTGGCCTATCGATGGTGGGAGAAATTGGAAAGATGGTAACAGAATTCTCGGTGATGGTAAAACATGGAATGGACTATTAGGAGGTTCAATGACTTCAGGAGTCCTGTGTATGGTCATCGTATCATTAATGGGCGATGTCCCAAATTCATCCAACGTCGATTCTGGTATTTTCGCACATCCATTAACTGGATTTGAAGGGTCATGGTTCGATATTGGTGGAGATATGGTTTCGGCTTTTATCCTCGGAACATTCCTTGGGTTTGCTTGCCTAGTCGGTGATAGTACTGGTTCATTTGTAAAGCGAAGGCGTGGTATGAAAAGAGAAGGAGAAATTTCTTCCAAAGCACCACTTCTAGACACACTACCATTCGCAATAATGGTATTTCTATGGGGCCAATTATTCCTTGGAAATTCGTTATTATCATCTACTGATTTAATTTTGCCAATGCTTGTTCTAGTTTTGATTACNCCTGTACTTCATCGTTCATTTAATCTGATTGGATATGCCATTGGCTGGAAAGATGTTCCGTATTAATGTGGATTTTTCCCCACTTGTAGGAGAAGCATTGATGAATGGTCACTTCGAGTATATATCATGCGAAGAGTAATACTTATCACAATTCTGCTAATGCTTACTAGCCTTTCTGCACTAACTACCGTTTCTTCGAATCCTCAAACAGATGGTTCGACAATAACGATCTCCAGTAGTGAGATATGGGCTTCAGACGGACCATTAGATGGCGATGTTATAATTTCTAATGGTGCGGTTTTAACAGTTAATGGAGACATAACTGTTGCCGACCAATCTTCGATTTTAGTTGAAGAGGGTGGAGTATTGGACTTGAATGGTAAACTGATTGGAGAAAATCTCAATGCCGTATTGAGAGTTGACGATGAAAGTGTTATCAATGCTGATTTTGGAAGCCTAGCAGGTGAAGGACAATTGATAATTAACTTCGACTTGTTTACCACTCAGTACTGTAACATTACCATAGGGGATGTCAAGACTAATATTTCTNGTCAAGATAAAGTTGAAATTGATATGACNTTTAACGGAACTCCATTTAATATTACTTTCGAGATTTATTCGTTCATTCTACCAGAAATTTCAACAATACAATCTCGGGATGTAAATGGAGTTATTCAAACGATTAGAGCCGAGGATATTACTCACTCCGGTTCGAGTATTGCTTGGAAAGGAGAGCCATCATTTGGGATCAACGTCGAGGGTGCAATGAATTCAATGGGCGGTGAACTACAGGGTGCAAATGTTTCATGTTCTGGAGAATGTAATTTCAAAAATAGTACATTGATAGGTAGCGCCCCAATAAATGTGAAAAATGGAACATCACTAACTGCTGAAACAAGTTCTATTATCGGGAGTAGAACAGATGAAGATATTATTTTACATGATGACGCAATTATCAACTATGATGTTAATACAATGACTGGAACTGGCGGAACTACTGATTCTTGGATTAGATTGCTTTCACAGAGAGTCATACAAACCAATCTAATGGATGCAGGTGCAACTGTTCACTTCGAAGGAATCGGTTGGAGTGGCGATACTGGAGACAATATTCTGGATGAAAATGGACGCATAGATTTAGGCACTTCAGAATCTAGAAGAATTGTAGAGTGGGTTGATGGAAATGGAGTATATGGTGCGGAAGATTCTGAAGTATTGATCACTCTAAATGGAGGAATTACTACTTGGAGCGAGGGTTATGATGTCTTAATTGACCCTGCACCAACTACNCCATATCACGAAGTATCTATTGACTTACCATTTGTTTCGATAGATTCTGTTGTTGCAGAAGATACTTCAGGAACTGCTAACAAAGGACTTGGAGTCATGGTCACGGTCAGTAATACAGGAGATGCTCCAGTTAAGACTAACATTAGATGCTATGAAGGAGACGACCTTGCAGATACTACCACTTTACTAGTATCTCTTGATGTTGATGAAACAAAGAAAATCCCAACTACATGGTGGGCAAATGCTTCAGGGAGCAAGGCACTAACTTGTAAGGCTCTAGTACCAACAGGATTCAATTCACTTGCTAGTACACTAACATCTTCATCTGGAGCAACCTCAAGCGAGATCTCCTTCAAGGAAGCAGACGATACAGAAGATGCACCTATTATCCTCTATGGGGCAATATTAGTATTCATACTGATAGGAACAGTAGTATTTACAAAACGAAGTGCTGCAAACCTATCTAATACTGAAGAAGACTCAGAAGAAAAGCAATATGACGATGAGATATTAGATGAGTCTGACGAACAAGATGACGCTGAAGAAGAATCAATCTAAATAGATTGATATTAATCAACAGGTAGTCATTTCACCATTCAGNTGTGAATCNGTTTCATGCCAATCAAGATTCCATGAATCTGATGAAGATACTGTTGTGCTTCCACCTGAAGGAACAAAGGNATTAGTTACAGTTATTTCAAATGTATAACATCCATCTCCATCATAGAAATCATCCCTTTGCAGATACTCGGTATTAAGTTGATTTGTAGCAGTACCTGGCATTCCAAGCCAACCGCTTGTCTTGCCACTTTGAGAGCCACTCATTGAACTAGACCAAGTTGCATCTAAGCCATCTACTGAAACGGTATTCATTGTGTACTTAACAGAACTACCTTTCTTGACTTTTAGTTGGAAAGTATAGTCTGAGGATACAGGAATTAGTGCAAGATTTGTGACACTGTGCCCACCATCATCTTGTGGTTCTTCACTTGGAGAGAACAAACCAACAATTGCTTCTACGGTAATTCCATCAGTGTAAGTTCCAGAATTACCATTATTACATGATGTACATGATTCTAGAACTTCAGAAATTCTAGCAGCAGAGTTTAGAACTTCTCTTGTCATCATGTCATCGTCAATAGGTATTGACTTCTCTTGACCATCTGATGATGAAACTGTAATCTTGTAATCCTTAACTGATTGTGCGCGATAATCCAAAGCATTGCCATCAAATATTGTTGATATCGGTACCTTAAATCTAGCGACATCATTATCCATGTCCTTATCACCAGACCACACTGNGTTTCCATCTACAAAAATCTCAGCGGATGCTTCTGCGAAACTTCCTCTGACAAGGAAAGATATTTCATTATCAGTCTCATCTATAGTGAGTTCTGTGACTGCCATTGAAGCATTTGATGGAACAATTACAACTGCAGCATATGGACCAATCGCTATTATCAATGCAACTATTACAGATGCGATCATCTTTGGTTGAGAAACATTACCAGTCATTCGCTGAGATTGGATTATTGAACCAAGACCGACTGCAAGTACAATAAGTACAACNACCAGTCCAAAACCGCCGCCTTGTAGAGAAAGTATTGCACCTACTAGAATTACGGCCCAGCCGACCATTCCAATGATACGAGCTGTGTCGCTAACAGATCCGTCAACCAATGTTTCTGTAGTAGTTACAGTAGTAGTAGTGACAACCTTAGATGCTCCTTTAGATAATAATCCGGATTTTTCACTTTCCGTTTCCACTACCTTCTCTTCTGCATCATTTGTTCCTTTTGCCTTATCAAGTAATCCAGCCATAGTTGCCGTCTCCAAGTACTGGTCTAATGACTTGTGTTATGAATTAAGCGCCTGCTGGCGTCATAAATCATCGATTTTATTGATTTACGCTATGCGTCAAATGCCAGGAGCTGCTTCACGCCACTGCTCTTCGCCTTCCTCGTCTTCATCAGACAAGTATCTACGTCCTGCAACTGCTGCTGCTAGAGCAACCATNGAAAGTGCTGGAATAAGTTCGAAACCTGGCAGATAAACTCCACGGACATAAACTGTAATCATTTGTGATTCTCTAATACAACCACCGTTGTTACAAGCAAACTCTGATTCAGCATAGAAATCTAGAACGTGGTATGCATCGCTCCAACCCTGTGTCTTAGGAGTTCTTGCTTGAACTCTAACATTGGTAGGGGTTGGAATCGCATCGATTTGAACCTTGACCGAAGGCAAGTTAATTGTGAAACCTGCTTCTTCNAGTTCTTCACGATAAGATTCNGTNACACCTACNTTCATGAAATCCTTNTGATTACCTAANTTATATACCTTGAATTCGAAGTTCTTGTCAGTCTTAGGCATCAATTGAACGAATGGTTCAACTGCTTCAACTTGAACAAGAGAATATTGTAGAATGTTGACAATCATGTTGTTTTGTGAAGATGCTGAATTGGGCGGAGGTGCGCTTTGTATCTCCTGAACAGTTGCTGACACAGACAAAGTACGGCTTTGCATTGCCATATATGGTGTAGCCCTAACCGAAATTTGGAAATCTACATCTTGGCCTCCACCAATATACATGTCACCAGGAGCGGCTGTAGCAAGATTATCACTTGTTACAATAATACTGATTTTCTCTTGGTATTGAGTAGGGTTACTTGCAGTACAAGTAGTGAAACCTGAGTATGTTGAACCAGGTTTGACTTCAACGTTAATATTGATCGGTGCACACGTTACGGAAATAGCCGCAGTTGGTATTTGAGCAGCTGCTGGAGCGGCTACGGATAACATCGAAAACATGTATAAAGCTAAAAGAAAGGACGCACGCTTGAACAATGACACAGTCTCACCTATTATCCATGCCACTCAAGCACCACTCATAACCATTGTGGATATATGGAAGAGAAAATCGCATGTATGGTTGTTTTGACAATTTAACTGAAAGAAAAAAAGTGGGCCCGAAGGGACTTGAACCCCTGACCCCCCGGTTATGAGCCGGGTGCTCCAACCAACTAAGCTACAGGCCCGTATGTTGGGCGTAGAAGCACTTACTGTTGAACCTTATCNTCGTCAATCGAATTGAGATAGAGAAGATTGACCTGGTTTAATCCAGTCTCTAACCATTGCTTCAACCTCGTCCCTAATAGTTTCAGGCACGAATATTAGCGCCCTCTCATTTGGTTGCGACAAAGAGCGAATCATCGATGAGTGTTCGGCCGCATCCCTGCCGTCTTCCAAAATAATTCCCTGTTCATAAGGCATGTAACCTCTCTTTGAAATTTTAGCGTATAGAACATGGATATCTGGATTGAATCCCTTAGAAGATACAACTTGTTCTAACCTTGTTTTGATTATATCGACCATCTCTATAGTCAACGAATCGATCCTGATTGATTTATGAAAATCTTTTCGAGAAAGTAATTTTTCAGCATATAATGAGAGTATTTCGTCATCATGATTAGCCCAATCAGGTAAAGCAACTTTGACGTGTGAATCATTAATTTCGGCATACTCTACTGGAGTCAAGTCATCTTTGAGAAGCATTAATCGTAGTCTTCCTGTGATTTCCAATTCCCCACCAACGGCTAATTCTCTGGCCCTTGATAGCATTTTTACAAGATAGTTTTGAGTTAGCATGTTGACTTTGTGAAAGTAAACTTGGTTGTACATATGATATCTGGTTACTAGATATGCCTCTATTGCAGGTAGACCCCAATTCTTGACAAAGAAATGTCCATTTTCTCCAACCCTCAATGCTCGGAAAACTCTAGCGATATCAAAGCCACCAATTTGAGCACCAGTATTTGCTTGGTCACGAACAAGGTAGTCCATCCTATCAACATCTAGTTGGGAGGAAACTATCTCTTTCATGAATGGAGGTATGGATATTCCATCACATTCATTCTGCCCATCCATGAGAGCGAATAAGCGATTCATTCTATCTTCTCCGATAACCTGTCTTAGAGCTTTGCCAATTTCTGTTTCAGTAGACTCTAGTAGTAGTCGCCCCCAATGTTCGTGAGAATGATAAGTTGCAAAAACCTCAGGTGTTTCCAAGAGATGTGAATAAGGCGGATGTCCGATGTCATGTAACAATGCAGCAAGATGAACCAACTCAGCATCATCTTTCGAGATAGTGTTAGGTTGCACCTCTTCTAGAGCAATCGTCAATTGCTTAGCCAAGTAATAGGCCCCTAAAGAATGAGAAAATCTATTGTGAGTTGCTGCTGGAAATACGTATTCGCAAGTCGATAATTGTTGGATGGAACGAAGTCTTTGAAACTCCTTGGTATCTATTATTGTAGCGTGACTACTGGGAACTAGAATATCTCTATGGATTTCATCCCGTATGACTCTGTCACGCATGTCCATCCCATACACCGCTCCAGTTCTTCAGTTAAAAAAGACGCGTATATTCATGATTTTATTATACTTAATCAAGCCAAAACAATATGCGTCGCGTTCGTTTCGAGGTAATTATGGCGGACATGCTGAAGAGTATGATGGACAAGATTACTGATGATAATCCTGAGACACGCGGGCAAAAATTGTGGGTTATGTTTGCTCTCGCAGTACTTCTTGTCGCTGCTATGAATTACTATGCAATGGTTCGAGAACCAGAAATTATTCCAATGGATGAATTAGTCGAATTCAATAATGAAGTCGTCAAAGTTGAAGGGAAAGTCATTTCGTGGAGAGAAGACCCCTGGAACTCTGGTGATTGGGAAACTCACGTCATAATTAGCGACGGTACTGCAGTAGTTGAAGTCAGATGGAGTCGTCCTGCTGAAATACCACCTATTGGAACAAATGTTGTAATAACTGGTGAAGTTGCAGAATTCCAAGGCAATATCTTCATGCGAGCAACTGGCTCAGGGGCAATGGAATGGAGTCAGGATGACTTACCTGATATTATAGAACTAGCAATTGTTGATGTAGCGATAGAACCTGAAAAATATGTCGATGAAGTAATTACCCTAACTGGATACATTGGTGAATCTATTCCACCTGATGAAATGTTTGTTACTGCAGACCTTAGAGACCATCCATCGTATGGTAATTCTGAGCATCAAATCAAACTCAACATTAGATCAAATGTTGGAGAATGGATTGAATCATCATCTAAGATTCAAGTAACTGGAACTGTCGCTTATAATCAAAGAGAACTGAATTGGGTTATGTCTGTACAAGGGCCGGAAATTTTAGTTGATAGAAATCATCCTGTAGACATTACAAGACTCGACTGGGGTGCTGAATCAACATGGAGTTATCAATCAGGAAATCTAGTAAATATCGCTGGATATGTCGAAATAAACGGCGATGAATGGTCACTTCGTGGACCAAGTGGAACAACTATTTGTCTAAATCCAAGCCAAGAAGATATCGAATCATCTTCAAACTCGTCTTGG
>NZXL01000048.1:30244-30846 GCA_002697705.1 Methanobacteriota archaeon | reverse complement strand
CTGAAATCTGTAGCACTATAGGGATCATGGTAGCAGTATAAGGTATATTATCGATAAATGCCGACGCAATAGCAGAAACCCAGAGGATGATTAAAATCGCAGCAGTTAACCTAACTAAACCATCTTGGCCTTGTGGAAACGCCTCAATCGCTTTCTGTACATATTCACCTATGAAATTGATAACTCCCAAATGTTGAAGTGAATGAACAAGTACAAACAAACCAGCGAAAAACAGTAATGTGGTCCATTCAACTTCTTCCAACGGTTCATCTAACTCATGCCTGTTAGTAGCAAGAAGCATCAAAACTGAACCTCCCAAAGCGATCCATGATACTGGCATATGAGTTATTGGATGTAAAAAGAAACCTAAGATAACTAAACCTAGAATAATTCCACTAGTAGTTAGCATCTTGGAATCTTTAATTCCATATTTGGATTCCAACTCAGCAACATCTCTAATTCTCTTACCCGAGAATTCTTCAGCATAGAACCAACGAATAAACATGAATGCCGGGACAATTGTCATCAGTATACCAGGTGCCATCTCAATTATNAAATCATTAAAATTAACACCNTCAGCNAGCTAGATGTGAATACTCAGT
>NZXL01000048.1:0-30239 GCA_002697705.1 Methanobacteriota archaeon | reverse complement strand
TTATCGCTGANTCTGATAATCCTGAACCNATCATAATNTTTGGNGGATCNCCTATCATAGTTGCAGCTCCACCAATGTTCGAGAATAATACTTCAGATATCAATAANGGAATGGGCTTCAAGTCTAGAACTTTAGCAAGCTGGATTGTTACAGGAGTAAGTAAGAGAATAGTGGTGACATTGTCTAAAAACGCCGATAAAACTGCAGTTACAGAACATAAAATGACAACTAGGCTCCATATTGAACCACCGCTTTTCTTGTATGCCTCGACAGCAAACCATTCGAAAACCCCAGTATGCGAAATNACNCCTACCATCACCATCATACCTAACAGTAGACCTATCGTCTCCCAATCGATCATTGTTGTAACAGCTCTAAGAGTGAGAGCTGATTCTTCTGTGTAGTGATTTAAAGCGATAACAGCAACTAAACCCCCTAGTGCAGCAGCAAGTGTTCTATGAACCGCCTCGGTTATTATTAACGCATAAACTGCTAGTAAAATGAATAAGCCAACAACTATTGCTTCTGATTTCACTCCATCTTTTAGTGTCAAATCTTCTCCCATCTCTATATGAACGTCAGTTCCGCCTGCACCACCTGCAGCCATTGAATGACCAGCAATGACCATACTTCCTACGAAAATTAAAAGCAAAAATGCGATTGTTCTAGACTTGCTGTAACGCTTCGTAATATTGAACATAGCCATCCCAATAATACCTTCCAATGAAAGGATATTATTGAGTATTCGCTTTTATTCTAGAAGTTAATGATGAAAAATGACTATCGCCACAAAACACAGACATTTCCTCGTGCAGAAACAATAGTTGAATTTGTCTCTTCAGCAAGATGTTTCCAAACATCATTTACTTGAGAGCGTTCAAATAAACCTCTATTGATTTTTATCTTCACTATGTCTTTGGTTGAGAGTTGGGCATCTATTTCTTCGATCAAGTTTTCAGTAATACCAGATTTACCAATTCTGACACTTGGTGGAAATTCTCTCGAATTAGCAATTTTTTTTATAGATTGAGGGATATTTTTCGACATTATAATCAAACCTTAATTTATTTCAAAACATATCGCCTAATATTTTGGCAACTTAAACAAGTAACTATTTTCAATCCATCCTTTATTCTTGTCCTAACATTAGAACCATGAGAAAAAGGAGTTTCACATTTACGACAAAGGAGGTTTTTTGCTTCGCTTGGCAAAGAGATTCTATGTTTACGGCTTAAGGCCAAAATTTGTCTCACTGATGATCGTGCTAGAGTCGAATCCTTCGGTTCAGTATGTTTCAATAAATGAATTAGAGAATTTTGAGCCTCTAGGGCATTAGTAATTCTCTGACCCTTAAGGTTACCAGAACGCTTACGTCTTTTGCCCATGATAAAACCTACTTTTCCAGTGCTAATAAAATATCATCACTGATGGAATTGATTTCTCTATCCCCGTCGACTCGGTGGAAAATACCTCTATTTTCATACCATTCAGCCAATGGNGAGGTTTGTTCATGATATGCTGCTAGTCGTGACTGAACTGTTTCTTTATTATCGTCTGCACGCCTTTTCTCGACAAAATCACCACACTCGCAACCAGAAGTTGGAACTGGGTTGAATGTATCATGGAAAACCAAACCACAATTTCCACATGAATACCTACCGCAAATTCGGTCAACTATTCGCTCATCTGGAACTTCAATAGCAATTACATGCGATACATCTGTAATCTCTGAAAGGGCTTCAGCTTGTGGAATAGTCCTAGGAAATCCATCAAACATAACTCCATTCTTGGCATCAGGCAATAAGATTCTGTCACGTATCAAGTCGATGATAATNGAATCGGGAACAAGTAATCCTGCCTCCATATACCCCTTTGCCTCGATGCCTGTAGGAGTCTGTTGCTTAACAGCAGATCTTAACATATCACCAGTTGATACTTGAGGTAGACCTGTTGAAATTGTTATTCTCTCCGCTTGTGTGCCTTTGCCAGCACCAGGTGGTCCAAATAATACAATACTGCTCATGTGTGGTCGTGAAACTACTTAGATTTGAAGATACGCACTCACTTATTGTTCTTCTCAAGCCACATATGACCATATGCATTCCATTGTTCGACACTCCACCCTGGCGGAAGGCCAGTTGGGGGCAATGGACGTGTTAGAGACGGTGCTTGTGGCAATGGNGGGGCTACTTTTGGTAATGGCAAAGCAGGAGGGGCCTTCAATTGTGGAGGCATTCCAGCAGGGATATTCATTTTAGGAGGCATACCCTTTGGAATTGTTGGAGTAGTTGCGAAGGACGGCAGTTCCAAAGATTGTGCAAGAGCAGCTGCAATTTCATCAGCAGAGACTTCTCCACTTGTGATTTCATTTACTGAATCTCCGATATCTAGTGCTTGATCACGGCGATCAGAAATATANTCAGGATTGACATAATTATCTGCTGAAACCAATTGTGAATCATCATTGGATACTGAACCACTACGCTTCATTCTTCTAGCAAAAATAACTCCTGAAACTAGCAGAGTTGCCAAAATCAAGACCGAAACATACCATGGGACAGAATTGAATAATCCACTATTACCTTTAGATGATTGAATACTTGATGAAAGAGTCATTTGAGCGACTACTTTAGAATCTGATGTGACATTGATCAAAACTTGACAAGAACCTTTTTGCGCATCATCCTTAGGCTCAACTATTACTTCTAACTCAATGGAGTCACCGGGGATTAACCCTGAAATTTTTGATGGTTGGACATCGATATTCCAACCCGAGACTTCCATTCCTTCTGAATCGATCATTGATGCTGATACATCGCCGTCAAGAATAGTATTACCATCATTTCTAAAAGTAATAATTTGCGACTCCTNAGTTCCAATCTCTATTCCAACAAAATCCTGTAAAGAATTAGAATTACTCGTAAGATTTCCGAAATTTGATTCCTCTACTTTGACATCAAATTGGAGGCTCTCTGTAACTATCCGCCCATTACTATCAGCAGAAACAGTAACTGTAAGTGAAAAAGAACTAGATGAAATATCTTCATTCAATGGTGGAACTAGACCAATGGATACTGTTGCCTCTTCTCTAGGATTAATCACCTTCACTGGATTAGAGAATCCTACAAGCCAGTCATCTGGAGGTAGTGAATAAGACCAATTGAGATTTAAGACTGAGTTACCTGTATTGGAGATCATTAGGTCATTGTACGAGAAGTCAGAAGAGATTGAAGCCGATAAAAATTCAGGGCCCGTCAATTCTAAAGATACATCCTCTTCAACTAGAATACGCGTTGTATTTGTAACATAATTAAAGTCGGAAATTTCAGCCCGAATTGTAAATGAGTTTGAATCTCCTTCCAAGGATGCTGTTGGAACATTAATTTGGAATTGGACTGTTTGACTGTCCCCTGGTTGGATAATAATTGAAACCTTCCTAGAATCATTTTCCGAATCTGAAAAGACCTTCAAGAACCAACTTGGATTCGATGGTTGAATGCTTATTTCCATCTCCAAAATAGAGTTGCCCAAATTCATGATTTCATAATCGAGGAACTTTACTTCGCCACTATCGACAAGTACATCTCTAGTAATGAGGTTTGTACCTACAGGAGCACCATCATCGAGAAGGTGTGCTTGAAAATCCTCTTTTTCTAAGACCGAAACAGTAACTACTTCACTATAATTTAGAGTTAGGTCAGTCGTTGAAGTAACATAACACGAAATTTCATCTGTTGCCCCTACTGCTGGCAAACCATCTGCAACGGGTGGAACATAAATTCGAACAGGCATAGAAAGATATGAGGAAATATCTAGCGGCTCGAAATCTAAAGTAGATGAATTTGAGTTGCCCAGCATTATTTGCCAACGATTTTCAGATTCGCAAGATACCGAATATTGTGCTGCAGAATTACCTACATTTTGAGCAGAAATTGAAAATGCTACAGATTCACCAGGCTTAGCAGCAAGACCTGCAGTACCTGCCGATACAACCTTTACATCATCAACTTGTCCAATTTCAATAGTCAAACGTTGAGAATGAGATACTGAAGGAAGGCCTTGATATTGAACTGTGACATCGACATAAAATGTTCCAAAGCGGGCATATCTTGGATTATTTGGATCGTCTAAATTAGCATATTCATCTTCAAAATGTAGAACTACATCTTTGTAATCACCAGTTGAACCTTGGCCATTTAATGAAAATGGACCATTCTCCGAATATTGTTTAGTCCATACATCTTCTGGGCTGATAAAATAATTGTAAATCGGATGTTGCTCCATTACATTTGTTACTGAAAGAGTAATACTTTGAGTGCCAGTACCCTCATTCTTAATCCTGATTGGAATATCTATCCCCGTTTCATTACGAACATCAAATATCTTGATAGCAGAAGCAGCTCTGTCCTCAGTAGTAATCGGTTCAGTACCATCTTCATTCAAAGCTATTACTCTAACACCGAGAGAAGTAACTTCAATATCCATCGTGATAATATTATTATCGATGCCTGAAGACTCATCATTCATTTCTTGAATTACGTTGTCGGTATCAAGACTTAATTTTAGTGTATGAATTCCAGTTGTGGAAAACGAACGGGTGGTTATTACTGATTCCACCTCACTGGAATCTACACCCAGTGAATCTCCTTGCATCAAGATTGTCCCCTCTGTCAAATCTTCTAAAATCCAATGGAATCCTGAAGTATCTAGAGTACCTTGATTCATCCATGCAACTCTAACAGAAACTACATCATTTTGCAAAGGATTTTGAGAAGAAAGGTAAATTGATTCATTAAAAGTGGTCAAATCTGATTTAGGTTGAATGCTCATATCGCCTGTAATTACAATGCTAAAATCTTGTTCATTACCGCCACGATGCATTACTTTAACCAACCAATTACCAGAATTAGAAAGTGTACCAGATGCTATTTTGATTCTTTCTACATTGTTTAAGTCATCAGCTGTTCCACCCTGAGTGGAGAAACCTGAAGAAAAATCATTGCCCAGCCATTGATTACCAGATGGGTCGATAAGAATCAAATCTAAATCATTAACTAATTTAGATTGACTTTGTGCTGAATTAGCACTTCCTGCTTCATCTGTCCATGCCAAAGTGATATCAATACCATGACTTGGATCTAAATTCAAATCATAAAGCAGGCCAAATCCAGAACGAAGCGATTTCTTATCATCAAAATATGTCGATAGAATAGTGCTACCATCTTTGGGTAGAATAGTTTGTTCAAGATTTATCTGACCCCATCCTTCTAAGTTNTTAGGAATATCTGGCGTCCCTAGGTCTGTAGCGCCATTGATTAAAGCAGCCTTAATCAACGATGCGGAAGGTGAACTAATACCAATTTGTTCACGTAAAAATTCCCTTGTCAAGGAGGCAATGCCACCAGTAACCGCAGTTGCTTGAGAAGTTCCAGATAAAGACATGTAAAGCGGGTCTCCATCGCCATGAACTCCTGTACCACAGGTTAGACCTGATGGAGATTTTGCCTCTTCCGCCCTACCTGAGCAAATTTCTATCCCAGGGGCAACTAAATCAGGCTTGATTCTACCATCGAGAGTCGGGCCTTGACTAGAAATTGAAGATACTGTACCTGCTGCGGCTGATGAACCTGTACCAGTTGTACTGGCTCCAACAGAAAGAACATTCTTTGCAGTACCTGGTGGNGAAATTTGTGAGGCGCCACTGGAACCTCTGTCGCCAACAGAGAATATAGGTAACATTGCTGGTTCATCCCATACAAATTGGTCTACAGAACGTGAATCGGCGGTATACTCTCCGAAGTTACCATTGAGACCCCATGCATTGATAGCAATTCTAGCGGTCTTTTGCTTAGCATCTAGAAGTAGATTGTATATTGAACCCTGTCGACCAAAAACTCCAGTCGGGTCATGTTCAAGAGCATACATTGTAACCAATGCTTCAGGCGCCATACCTTTGACAGATGAATCACCTGTACCGTCTCCAATAGCAGTTAAAGTGACGTGAGTTCCGTGACCAGTATTACTATCAATTGGAGATGAATCTAATCCAAACTGTGTATAAATTGCTGAAACACGTCCGGAAATATCAGGATGATCTCTATCCAATCCTGTATCTGCAATCGCTAACATTTCACCAGAACCATCGAGTGTAAATGTTGCAGAATTCGCAACATTAACCACGCCAGAAATGGCCCCTGCAACCGCATTATGAAGTTCAAGACCATGTCCCTGTTCAATCCAAATTATTCTTCCGTCAGAAGAGACTTGGTCAATGAAATCAACTAAATTAGAACCTGACAATGTGACTTGGCAAGCACCAATTCCACACCAAGCATCATCGGCACCAAAATTGGTCAAATCTAAAACTAATTTTTCAAACCCACCGACGGATAAATCATCAGATGGAACTAGCATTAAACTATTGAGTGTTTGATGCTCAAAAATTCCACTATTAACTCTCCAGCCTGGATGCATATTACCCAACCAACGAACATGAGAGTTTTCACTCATTTCATCAAAGGTCTGTGCGGNATTTTCTGGGAGTCTTATCAGCATAGTTGCTTCACCAAGGTAATCTAGAACTGTGAAGCCATATTGAGTCTGTAACTCTTCTAAATTACTACTTGAAAAATATTCTAACTGGAGAATTGCAAATCCAGTATTAAGATAATCGAAGTCGTCATGTAAAAATCCAGAAACTTTTGGACCACTTGATGACAGTGGGTCGAATGAGCCTGCTGAAAGGTGAACAATACCTGAAATCATGCTTTCCTCTATGCCATCCAAACTCATTGATGCTGCTCTATGCCAATTCATAGTGGCCATTTCCAACTTTTGTTGTTCCGAATATTCTGGTTCAACAAGTTCTAAGGACTCAGAAAAAGGAGTTTTATCAGTAGATATCAATGCTGGTGAAAATGAGGTTAGAAGTAATAGTGCCAGCATCAACAGAACACGCCGATGATTCACCATAACATCTCGGACTCCTGTGAGGTTTTTGAAAACAACCCTATAATGAACAAAAAATGCTCACTAAATATTGTTGTATTTCGATATTGCTAAATCGGTCTTACTAACTGATTTATTCCAATCAGATTCAACACCCATCAATGCTCTAATGGCATCTACATTTTCAGGAATAACATCCGACTCTTGATGTATTGCTTGGAAATAATAAAGAGTATTCCCCTCCAACTTAACACCATCTTTCCAAACAAATATTTCATGAAGATCTCCCCACTTACGACCGATGTCCCTAGCGAATTCCATAACTTCCGCTGTAGTAGTTATTCCAGTTTCTCCACCATTCATCAANATGATTCTTGGTTGAGAATCCCACATTGAAAGGACTTTATCGGTAGTTAATCCATGCCCTTCTGGNAATGTTGCTACTATAACATGGACATGCATTATAGTCGTTGGAACGGCTACTGCCATGGAATTTATCGAAATTTGAGGCTTGACTGTCATTACATCAGGTCCATGATGAGATGGTACTTTCAGTACTGGTTTTATTGCGTTAATTGGTCCCTTAGTTGAGTCACCTGGATCTGCTGCCCGACGAATCATTGTACATTCAACACTTAACTCACCACAGTGATTGTAAAGAGGAACCAAAGTTCTTGAGAGTCCTGTAGTNTTACAAGAAACAACACGNGTACCTTGGGCATTTAGGTTCTCTTGATGATTTGCTGATGAAGTATAAGATAATTCAGTCATTGCATGTTTCTCTCCACCTTGGAAAATCCATTTTACTCCTGCAGATTGATACTTTTCCTTGTTTGAGGCGCCCACTTTACCTGGCGAACAATCAACAACTATGTCTGCTATAGAGAGTAAATCTGACAAACCACCATGACATTCGTATCCTGCTTTACCAAATGCATCTATTCTATCTTGCTCGTCAAATGTACAATAAATCGGATAGCCTTTTCTAACTGCTAAGTCACAACCAAATGCTGGTCTAGTCTTAGTCACTCCAACGATTTCCATATCATCCTGCGCGTCCACAGCATCTGCGACCCTCTTACCAATTGTTCCATATCCGTTGATAGCCACTTTGATTGTCATGCCCTCACCAATTACCTGTCCTTGAAGTCCCTCTATTAACAAATCGTTAGAAATTTGTTGGTAAAAAACAACATAATTCATAATTTGTTCAAAGAAAGTATATGTTCAAGATACTCCGACATAGTCTCATGGCGGATGTTTTGGATATTGTCGAGCGCTCGTTCAGCATTAATTCCAAACTTGGTTCGAGGCTTGAAGCAGCGGCTCAACAAAATGCAATNTTGCGTATTGGGTGGACTAATTCAGGNGAACCTGTGCCNAAAAATGGCGAATTGGGNCTTTGTCCTGGTTTACCCAAAGGTTCGAAATTGAGAGCTTTAGGAGTTCTAGGTTCTTGGATTGCCGCATTCGGCAATGGTGGTAATTTTACGATTCAGGGAGATAGCGGTTCATTTCTTGGAGCAGGAAATAATGGAAATACAATAACATGTGAGCAAAGTTCTGGTAACTATGCTGGTTTCGCTATGAAATCAGGAAGAATCAGTATTCTTGACGGTGCAGGAAGTGATGCTGGCGCATGTATGACTGGAGGATTACTTTCCATTAGAGGCAATACCGGCTCAAGAGTTGGAGGCGGTATGTCTGGTGGATTAATCGTAGTAGACGGTGATGTTGGTAGCGATCCGGGTGCAGGTATGACCGGTGGCCGAATAATTATCAATGGGCGATGCCCTAATCCGCCTGAAGGTGTGGCATTAAGACCACTAACGGCTGCTGAACAAAAAGAAATCAACAAAAAACTAGATGATAAGAAACATGAAATTCCAAAAGATGCAATGTGTTTAGAAGCAAATGATGCGATTTCAAATCAAAATCGAGAAAATTTGGTTTCGAGTGGAGACCTTTCNGGAATTGGATTAGTCCCNGGAGATGAAGGACGAAAAATGCACTATANCACATGTGATACAGTCGCCTTAATTGGCGAAAGAGGTGATGAAAATACACCTATTGCTCTACCACTTCCGATGATTCCTTCAATCGATGATGCCAAGGAATTGAAATTACCGAAAGATGCTGATATCGAATTGGTAGATTGCCTAAATAAACAGCCATTTATGACTCGCCATAATCCAAGAAATAACGACTTGTTAATTATTGATACTGAAAACTTGGCAGATGTGTCTATTAGCGTTAGTCAATCTGGTGGATTAATTCTCGATTTCACATCTTTACCAAGTATGGGTTCAGAAGAAATAGATGGTCTGTTAGTTGCCCTTAGGTCAATGGCTGGAAGACAAAAACCATATGGCATTATTGAAGGAATTGGAAGAATAAATTCACTTCATACTCAAGCATCATATCACAATGCGGATTTAGCAATTTGTAAAATTGAAGACAATACGGGAATTTCAGAGGCAGCTAGTTTACCACTAATTGGTAGAAGTAACAAGGCAAACCTCGAAGGCACTGACACTGAATCAGGAATATTGCTTGGATTCTCCGCTGATGCTCAAGATTTAGCTATTCTTTCTGCTACTGGAATTAAAGTTACATGTTGTGAAGTCCCCATGATTGATGCCATGGATTTGGCTGTTTGGATACAAGGTTTGAATAGAGGTTTGTCAAGTATTCTTAGAGANNTAGGTTTAGAATCGATTGATGGATTAAATAGACAACACCTTCGTGCCTTAGACCATGAAACTGCAGCAGTAAGTGGTTTGAGATTGGCTGGATATGAACGACCATTGCCACATTGGTTTGCTAGATGAGTGATTATTATGCCAACTATTTCTGTCGAGCAAAGTTTGATTACNAGCCTACTTGCTAAACATAACTTGGTNAATGATGTTGAAGTTTTATCTAATGAATTACCACTTCTAGGTACAGATATTGATAACTGTACTACTGAAGTTCTAGATATTGAAATATTCCCAAACCGTCCAGATTTACTTTCTGGAGAAACACTCTCTAGAGCAATTCGAAATTTTATTCATGGCCAGAAAGCAAATCCAAGTTTGAATGTAAAACAAGGAGATATCAAAATATCTGTCGATAAAGAATTAGAACATATCCGACCAGTTATTCTCGCAGGTGTGGTTCGAGGAGTAAAGTTGGATGATGATGTGGAGATTGATGCTTTCATCAAGTCACTAATGGATCACCAAGAAAAACTACACTTCGCATTAGGCCGAGGTCGAAGAAGAGCCTCTATTGGAGTTCATGATCTCAGTACATTGAAGCCACCATTTAGAGTCAAAGCGGTTTCAGGAGATAAAAAGTTCATACCTCTAGCAATGGATGAAGAAATGAGTATTAACCAAATATTGGAACTACACCCAAAGGGAATAGATTATGCTCATCTCTTAGAAGGATTTGATAAATTCCCAGTCATCACGGATTCAAATGATTCAATTTTATCTTTCCCACCAATAATTAATGGGAACCATACCACTGTTAACAAGCAGACAAGGGATTTCTTCATTGATGTGACAGGGTGGGACCACCGTTCCTGTGAAGCGAGTTTGATGCTGATAGCATCACAATTATGTGAAAGAGGCGGAGAGATTGAATCTGTTGAAGTTACATCTTTTGACGGAATTGTCAAACAATACCCTAATGGGTCTGCGATTCAACACGACGTCCCAACTGATTTACTGAATGGCCTTTTGGGAAGATGTTTAACAGATGATGAGATCTCTAAAGCAATCAATCGAATGGGTGGTAATTTTATTTCTAGAGATAAGGAAGAATCTGTCACCATAGAAATGCCAAGATGGAGATTTGACATTCTTCACCCAGTAGATTTAGTGGAAGAAATTGCAATTGGTCATGGCTATGAAGACTTAGGTTCAGATATACCTAAAGCACCAATGACTGCAATTCCTCGTAGTGATGGTCATTTGCGAAGAAGAATTAGAGATTCAATGCAAGGCCTAGGTTTCATGCAAATTCAATCACTTACATTATCAAATGATGATGACCAGTTTAATTTCATTAGATTGGCACCTGTTGGCGAGATTACAAGAATTACCAATCCAATTACTATCGACCACACTTTACTAAGGCAATACCTGACACCAGGTTTGTTGCGTTTACTAGCGACAAACCAACACCACAACCTACCTCAAAGTGTGTATGAACTTGGAACGGTGGTTAGAGATCATAAGAACTCAGATAGAGTCGCCTTTTTAGTTGCTGAAAGAAGTGGAGGATTTGCNGCAGTAAGNGGTCGTGTTCAAGCATTTTTGCGTGATATTGGGGCACAAAACTATCAAATTGAGAAATTACCAGATGGTGAAGGGCCATGGCTGACAGGACGTTCTGCAAAAGTGATTATTGATGGACTTCATGTTGGATGTTTTGGAGAAATTGACCCTCTTATTTCAGAAAAGTTTGACCTTCGAGTTCCAATCAGTGGAGCAGAATTCTCACTGACTAATTTGGCAGAATCTATTTCAGACCCAGTTTGAGATTTTTTGGAACAAAACATGCGAGTGTTTCAAGAGACTTACTCATTGCACTATCTATGAGCAGAGGGGTTGTCCTAATGTTATTGGTGACAATTTTTGCACCAATTGTTCATGCTTCCGCTGATACTCAATCAAGAAGTGATTTTGTTGGAGTTAATTCTCAAGATAAAATTATCATACACTGTAATGAAACATTGGAGATACCAATTACTCTTCACAACATAAGAGATTATACTCAGACATATACTCTTGGACTACTTTCAATAGGTGATGANTTGAGTGTCACTGGACTACCTTTGCAATATACTTTGGACCCTAATGGACTTAGACAAGTTAAATTCAGCATAACTGGCGATTTAAACGCAGATTATGCTTCAAGTATCTTGAAATTGAATATTACCAACGATGTAATTTCTGATGAATATCATAATATCGAAATCGATGTAGAAATTATGCCTCAATCTGACTTGGAATTTGGTGTTAGTGGAATTTCTCAGTTTGTAGTAGACCCTGAAATCCGNACCAACCTAGCAGTTAACATNACAAATAATGCATTNCTTTCAGATGATGTAACATTTAGCATATCAACTCAATCATCATGGAATTGGGGCTGGACAATGAATCAAACAAATGGAAATAATGCAATAGAAACCTTATCTCCTGGTCAATTATCATATGTCTATTTATGGATTGAAATTCCATCTGTAATTGATGGTTCACCCTTATTTGAAACAGGTCCTAGATTTACACTGATTGCATCATCTGGATTAGATTATGCTCAATGTCAATGGTCATTTGACCTCTTAATGAGTGCTTACAGAAATATTTCAGTGGATTATATTGGTGATAATTTAACATTAGACCCGGGTGAAAATGATAGAATAAGTCTCACTGTTCGAAATGTTGGTAATGTAAATAATAGAATCAGTATTGCTCTAGAGGCCATAGATGAATTAGGGCAGCCGATTGCAAATATGGAAATATCCGATAGATTGGAATTCAATGGCTGGACTGCAGCTCTTTTTGGTGCGAAAGAGGGAATAGAAATACAACCTAATCAGGGCCGAACTTTCGAAGTTGGAATACAAGCACCACCAGATTATACAGGTCATTTTGATGTGAGAGTACACATGTATCCGCTTGGAGATATTTCAAAGAAATATGTTGTTGATGTTAGCGCTGATATTGTGTGGGTACGTGATGGAAGTTTCGAATTGATTAATGAAGAATGCCTTGAGTTATTACCTGGGCAACAGTGTCAATCACAATTTAGAATCACTAATACTGGTAATGCCATGGATAATTTCGAAATAAAAATTAGTGATTTACCGTCGTTTTTACAGTTTGAAGAAACATCACTTTCCTACAATCTACTACCAAATCAAATTACCACAAGTGAAATTATTACTGTAACTGCAAATCAGGATGCAATGGCATTTGAAAATGATAATATCGACTTTCAATTACTTCTTGCCGGAAGCCAAGAAGTTCTCTCTCAAATTAGTAATCCTGTCGTTATAGCGCCACAAATAAATTGGACTTTGGAAACATTGGTTGAAGAAATAGATGCTAAAGGAAGACTTTCAATTGCAATGACCTTGAAAAATAATGGTAATGCAATAGATGGTCTAGTCGTACAACTGGAGTGTTCTCATTCCACACAAATGACATTTATCCCACCTAGTGATGCAATTATAGAAGATGGAGTTGAATTCCCCCGTTCATTTGAAATTAATGAATTGCCTTTAGGTTCTAATTTTACAATTAGAGCATGGGCGGAAATTCCTGATGACCAAACTAGTAACGGAACTATGGAGTTGTATACTACAATACGTTCAAGATTCGCCCCTGATCAACCATTTATGTTCACATCTTCTGCTGACTACTTAGGTGAATCATGGCGCGAAAATATTGATGAAGACGATGACTTTAGTTTTACAAAATTAGCCTCTGATGTGAAAGCCATTGCTAAATCCTGGGGTTTTGTAATTTTGGCAGTAATACTGTCCGCCATGATACTAAATCGTTCTTTGAAAGATAGAAAACAAAGGATAGAAGATGCAGCCCTTAGAAATTCATTATACCAAAAACAAACCCCTGAACAGGTAGAAGATTGGATGGGTAAATTTGAACAAAAAAATGATGTTGAAGAAAAAGTGATTGAATCTCCTGCAATATCATCAAAGAGATTTGAAAACACCTTCAAGAAATTTGCCGGACCAAGCAAACAAGCCTCGCAACCAGTAGATGAAAGATTGAGGGAAGCTGCAGCATTGGTATTAGATGTCCATGATAAAAGCAGTATTATTGAATCAGCAGATGAGTTGCTAGAGCAGATATCTAACGAAGGTATCGCAAAGCCAATCAGTCAAAATCAATCTCTAGAGATGAAGCCTGAAGAAACAAGCCTCACAACACGAAGGGATCCAAATAATATTTCAAATAAAAATAAATCAGTGATGGAGAGTGAACAAAAATCAGTTCCACTACCAAAGCAGATTGATGATGATTTAGATTTTTGAGAAGATAACATGTGGAAAATAGGGGCTGATGAAGCAGGAAGGGGTCCAGTTATTGGCCCATTGGTAGTCTGTGCTGTAGCAATGCCTATCGACGAGCATGATAATTTAATTGAAAACGGCGTTAAGGATTCTAAATTTCTAAGTTCAAAAAAAAGGCAAGAGTTGCTGGATTGGTTTATGACAAATTCTGAAAATAAGCCTTGGTATCACAGCATTATTGTATGCCCACCAGAGCGAATTGATTCATCTTCGGGAAATCAAGGATTAAATGTACTGGAAACTGAATTATTTGCAGAAGCAATAAATGCCTTTCCTGATGATATCAAAAAATCAGTAATTATTCTAAATGATGCTTGTGATGTTAAGCCGCAAAGGTTCAGTGATAGAATAGCTAACCAGTTAATCTCATGGCCATGGCCAAAGTCATCAATATCAAGCGAGCATAAAGCAGATGAAAATGATCCATTTGTTGGAATGGCCAGTATCTTGGCAAAAGAGAAAAGAGATGAATGCATAAAAGAAATCTCTGAACAATTAGGATTCTCAGTGGGCTCTGGCTATCCAAGTGACCCTAATACAAAGAAAATAATTCCAGAATTACTACGTGATACGCCTCATCCACAACTCCGTTGGAGTTGGGCTACAGTAGAACGTGAGTGGAATAAAATTCATGATAATGAATTGCCAAAAAGAAACTTCGCTCCAAAAAATCAGACAACTTTATTCTGAATTTCTACTTTTTTGTCCATGCATTTCATGAAGTATCAGCATTAGGATTGCATGAATCCCATGTCTTGGACTCCTGATGATGCAACGATGAATCTGATTAGACACACGGCTATTCAAAATGCCATCGAATATGAAGGTAAAGCCAGTCCTGGTTCAGTAATAGGTAGAATAATGGGGATGAATGCTGATTTACGACCACATGGTAAAACAATCAGTCCAATGATTGCTAAAGCAGTTGCTGAGGCAAATAATTTAGCAGGCATCCAAGGTATAGAGCATCTTAGAGGCATTTTAGAAAATGAGGCACCTCATCTTCTTGAAGAGCGACAGAAAAAGGAAAGAAGAGTGGGTCTTCCCGAATTACCAAATGCCGAAAAGGGCAAAGTTGTTTTGAGATTTGCTCCCAACCCCAACGGACCTCTTTCTTTTGGACATGCTAGAGGAATTGTCATCAACGGCTCCTATGCAGAAAAATTCGATGGAGAACTTATTCTGAGATTTGATGATACAGATACTTCAGTTAAACCACCATTGATCGAAGCATACCAACAAATTCCTAAGGAAGCAGAATGGCTTCTTGGTTTTGCGCCACACCGTATAGTAATTGCAAGTGACCGTATGGAACATTACTATGAGCACGCTGAAAAGATGCTGTCAAATGATTTTGGATATGTCTGCACTTGTAGTGCAGAATCATTTAGAGAGTTACGTGTGTCTAAAACCGAATGCCCATGTAGAACTCAAGATGGTGATTTCAATATGAAACTCTGGGGTAAAATGCTTGATGGTACATTCAAACCAGGAGATGCTGTTGTCAGAGTTAAAACGGGCATGGAACTAAAGAATCCTGCACTTCGTGACTGGCCAGCCCTAAGAATGCAAGATACTGAAACAAATCCACATCCACGAAAAGAAATTGGCTCTAAATATCGAGTGTGGCCACTACTGGATTTCCAAAGTGCTGTTGAAGATCATCTTCAAGGAGTAACACACATCATTCGTGGTAAAGATTTGATGGATTCCACAAGAAAGCAGACATTACTCTACAAGCACTTTGGTTGGGATTATCCCGAAACAATGTATTGGGGACGTGTAAAAGTTCACGAATGGGGTGGATTTTCAACCTCGCAAATGCGTAGAGATATTGAGGCTGGTTTGTTTGAAGGCTGGAGTGACCCACGATTACCAACAATTTCGGCATTGAAAAATAGGGGAATAACTTCTGAAGCACTAAGACAATTTTGGATTGAGTTAGGTGTAACACAAAAAGATATTTCTGTTCCTTTAGCGACCCTTTATTCCCATAACACAAAACAAATCGATGACGAGGCTCCAAGGATATCTTTCATCCGTAATCCAGTCAAATTACAGATTAGAGGCGAACATCAGAATTCTGTAACAACTTCAGTACATCCCAATCACGAATCTATGGGAATACGTACCTTTGATGTTTCCAATCACACTGTTTTAATCGAAAAAGAAGATTCAAATAAGCCAAAATTGAGACTTAAAGAATTTGCAGATTTTGATTTAGACGGGAATTCAGCCAAGTTTATTTCCAAATCAAGAAGTGATAAAAGACCAATCGTTCATTGGATTTCTGAAAGCGACAGTCATCAAGCAAAATTGATCTATCCTGAAAATGGAGAAATTATAACAATAGATGGCGTATTGGAAAATCATAATTATAAATCAGGAACAATGGTTCAAATCGAGCGTATTGGTTATGGAATACTTATTGATAATTCAACTATAATGTTCACCCACGATTAGGGTAACTATCAAAACCCTGTTCATATAGCGCCTGTTGATGACACAAGATACCAAGACCATCTCTGAACTCAATCTAAACGATGAGCATATCACAGTCGGCGTAGAGGATACACTTAGAGAAGGGGCTAAACGTCTATTATCGGTCCCTGGTGGAATTCTTATTGTTCTCGATGATGATTCGAAAGTCAAGGGTGTGATGGGTTACAAACAATTCCTTCAAGCCATTGACAAAGAAATGGATATGAGTTCCTCTAAATGTGGGGATATAATGGAAATGGATTTCATGGAAGTTAATAATTCAGACTCGATAAAAGAAGTACTCAAAAAAATTAGAAAGCGTAGCCCTCAAGCTGTGGTTTCAGTGGATGAAAATGGTGAATTTTCAGGATACTTCTCTCCAAGTGATTACAAAGAATCACGAGCGATTGTTAAATCATTGAAGTCTCTAAAACTTTGATTCAACCGACGATCTTTATTGTTCTAGAACAACCAGTGCAAGCAACTCGAAGAGGCCTTATGTCACTGGTAACCAGATTTACTGTTTGGCAAGCTGGACAACCTATAGTTGGTAATGAATTTTCTACCGGATTAGCTGCAGCAGGGCTTTCTGGATGACGTCTAGGGCTTACTAAACAGGTGATAAACCACAAAGATACCACTGCAATTGCTGCACCTCCGATAAATACTGGAGGATAAGAGAAATAGTAAATTAACATTACAAGAGGAATCAAAACTAATTCAAACATTAAGAATCTGCGATGTCGATTTCTTGTAATGCGCAAGCAAAACAATAATCCAAGCAATAATATTACACCTGTTAAAGCCACAAGTGTTGTCGGGCCATAGAAAATCGAATTCGTTGGTTGAATGGTAATTGTGAAATCTTCCGAAGGACTAACTGAGTCTCCTTCTACGGTTATCTTTTCGCCCCAAGGCATTCTTGAGTGCTTGAAGATTAGATCTTCAGATTCTAATAGTTCAGCACCTGCAAAAGAAGTCATTCCTGAAGATGTCGCTTCAATTTTCAATGAATAATCTTGCCAAATAGTATCAGAACTGGATGATGTAAATGTTCGCATCAAAACAAAATTGGCATCTTTATCAATGGTTTGTAGAGTAGAAAACTGTAGTTTTAGTGGATGGTAAACAACACTGGTTTCACCCATCAAGTCTACAGAAATTGAGATAGTGTCAAAATCGCTTTGATCTCCAATAAGTTCTCCACTATCTATCTGCATACCATTAGCATCGGTCATATATGTCCTATATCGATTCGCCATTTCTCTTTGAAATTGTTCTAATTCTACTGATTCAATGTTTTTATTGATTCGTTCCTCATCGGTAATCGAGCCAGGATTCCAACCCCTCAATACTGAATTTGGAGCGATATTCACATCTCCGATGTGGTCCATACCCCACCTCATCCAAAAAGCCATTTCGCCATCTATTTCCAAAGTGGTTAAGCGAGATAGTTTCAACTTACCTTTGGAAATTGATAATTCAACTATTTGTTCGACTGCTAGTGGACTTCCAACACCACTAGTTCTAAGTGGTTCTTCTTGTGGATAAAATGTTCCTGTTCCGCCTCCACCATCGAATGTTTCTACCAAGAAATCAGATTGACCAGATAATAATGGACCCGAAGATTGTAAAGATAACCTAATAGAAACCTGGATTGTTTCCTCTCCACCAGCAGCACCTTGCCAAGTCCATGTAATTATTATAGAATCGCCACTTTGAGTTTCAACAGGATTTCCTGAAATCAAGATATTATTGACCCGTAGTTCAATTGAACTAGAATAGGCCAAAGTGTCAAGACCAAATGGTGAGTCGATTTTTACTGGTAGGTAAATGTCGCTACCATCTATTATCGGCTCTTCAATGGTTAAGTCTAGTAGAGGTATTTCAGCAGAAATTTTTGACTCATGGTCGGAAGAGCCCCATAAGAATTCTAACTTTGCACCACTTTCTGGAACGCTAAATACAATCGTTCTTGCTGTTAAAATTAATTCGATATCACTCGATGCTGACAAAGAAGTACTGTCAACTGGAATATCAAAATTTAGCACACCATCACCTTGAGGCAAAACGGTTGAACCAATATCTGTGGAGGCTGAAAACGATAGTGAACCAATTTTCACTGTTGCAGTGGCGTTAACTTGCGCACCACCTGCATCAGTGACTTTGTAGTGAATTGCAAACGACCATGTTGATTCAGGGACCTCCCCCGGCCAAACTTTGCCCATACTCCAAGTACCTATTTGTTCTTCAGAAGTTATCGAATTAGAAATTGAGACTGAAGATGATTCAGAGTCTAATTTCTGAGAAAATGGAGTTAAATCTCCACTTGATCCTTCGATAAGGTACAAGTCAACACTTGATGCTGTGTCACAACAAACTTGCACTGGTTCTGCTGCAGCTGAATTAACAACTGTTGTAGATAATGGCATCAAAGAAGCACAAATAAAAACCAAGAGAATGGTTGTTGCCCGACCAAACATCGCTACCACATGATGCACGGAACATTCATGCCTCATAACTTACACTACTATAAGTTAGAAAAAAGTTCGAAAAATATAGTGTATTAAAAAATCCAAATCAGAGTGCCTTCTCTAATAGTGCACCTAATTCCTTTTCGAAAAGAGAAACAATCGCTTCTCCAACTTCCCCTTGCAAATCATCTGGCAGAAGTCTTAGACCCAACCTTGTTGCAGCTCTAGTAGCCTTGAGTTCTGCATAAATTGTACGTGCTTTGGTATGGAAATAATAGGCCACTGCTTCCTTAATTTCCTGCTTCAATTCAGGATCTTCTTCTACTTTGGAACGGATATGGGACTTAAGTTCGTCCTTTACAAGATCACGGAATGCATCGATTACCAAATCCTCAGTTGACATCAAATCCTGAACTTGATCACGAATACTTCCAGTCAATAGTCTCTCAATTGCCATGACAAGCCGAGTAGGCGACATGGTTTGAAGGCATCGTATACTAATTACCAAGTTTACCTTGGGAAATCAATCCTCTTAGAATAGTACTTGAGTGTGCTTTAGTCTGACCCTCTTCAGTAGGCCAATCACTCTTAGTCAAGTGAATTTGACTGTAAATATCCTGCTCTTCACCTCTAATCACTAAACGGTGCCAAAATAATTCTTCCAGCCTGGAAGTAGATATCACATTATCACTCAAAGAAGGTAGTGCGAGTTCACTAATTGCTTGACTTCTCGAATCAAAATCCATTTTATCCCAACGCTTCCTCAATCTTTTGAGCATGGTTTGGGAAAGATTTGGAATCATTCCTTGTGCAGGAACTGAAACTTCAGGCAAAGGAACTACACTGACTGAACCTTCATCTCTAAGAATATCCCTAATCGATGAATGTATTGGGTCAAATGTATTGTCTAATGAATCTCTCAACCATTGTCCACTGATTGTAAATGGTCGTAAGCGCCTAACTCTAGCCCCGTTAGGTGCGATTTTAGCAGCGATTGCAGCACATTGAGAAACAACATCTAATGCACCCATCTTTTCACTCTTCTTCGAACCCATTCGAACACTTACTGATAGTGGTAAAATCAGAACATAATCTTCGATTTTCAAATCAGAACATTTCCACGTTTCCTCAAATGGTTGAATAGAAATAGTAAGACCGTCTTTCTTGATATCAACTTCTTGCTTTTCACCGTGAGGTGTATGTTGCTTAGATTTTACAAGTCTGCGGCTATATCTAATTTCAGAATCAATACATGCTGCTTCAAGGTGAGCTATAGCCAAAACACCCTCTAAGTCACAAGGCGCATTTAGATAAACCATAGAGGTTGATTTAATCATCTCACATATCGATTGAAGATACTCTTTAGCATCTTCAAATGGTGCAGATTCAAGTAAATCATTCATTGGGCTCAACTATACCACAATGGCTCTCATTCATCAACCTCTCCCAAAAGGGTAGAGAATTAATTGGCAATCACTCGACCATCAGTCTTAGTTCATCGCGCTTGTATCGCCAATCGGAAGGAAGTTTACCTTCAGACTTGTAATAATTTGCTAAACGGCGAATCTTAGATTCTGTAATTTCCAATGAACGCTTATTGTGAAGATCCTTGTGATTACCACTGCCAAGATGATTGATAATAGCCACAGCTTGCCTCATAAGATTCATCATATCTTCAGGGTAAGTTCCACCAATATCATTCTCAGCCAATATTGCTCCAATTCTTTTTCCGACTACTAATCTAACATCAGGAACTGAATGTTGATCTCTAAGAATAATTCCAATTTCAGAAGTGGTATGGCCGGCTTTACCCAATTCAACTATTAGAGAGGTGACCTCTTTTACATCAGTATTGGACCACTCTGGAGCTTCTGAGACAAATGGCTTAGTTGAGCCACTCTTTCCCTTTCTTGATTTGTACATACGTGCCATAATAACCACTCAAAGCAAGTTGGCGACTTGCCTCCCCTTCTTAATCACTCCGCATAAGCGAAGGAGCAAGTAATTCAATAGAATAGTCAAAATTTCAGATTCTCTGATGGGATTTTGCCAAACGACCACCTGTTATGGGCCATTCCCAAGCCGGTGCTACAGCTCTTGCCAAGCCTACTGGTAATCCATCTTGATAGACCAGAATATCATTACCCGCCTTAATATCTGAATCAAAACTATCGATATTTGAATAAAAAATGTCACCTTTCCATTTCATTCCAGATTTGAGTTCCATTTTGGANAGAGATTTATTCTCATGAAGCACTGGAATTGCTGCTTTNGAAAAAGAAAATCCTCTACGGTCTATTGACCATATGGCGATTTGTTTGTTATCCTTCTCCAGTCTCCAAAATGGAGGTTTGCCTCTTACTGAAACCCCATCGAGCCAATTATCATTTTTCATTTGCTTTCTTGAAACACTGGCAAATGTATCCATTAATGCTCGATTGTTTCTCCTATTGGGAACTTCAAATCGGTCAAGTGCTTCTTTAACAGTGTTTGAAAGGTTTTCCAAAGCCTCATGTTTTCCAGCCGTCATTCCATTCCTAGTTTCAATAAGTTCGACATCACCCGTAGATAATTCCATACTTGAATGGTTAATCACTAATTGGTAGTTATGTCGTTTGAGTAAGNAAAGAAGAGTATTTTGTGTTCTAAGTAATTCATCACTAGTCCAATCACCGGTTACTGGAATATCATAATGAGATGCTGGCCATACTTCCTCTAAGTCTCTAGGAACCAAACCCAGTGGNGAAGTAACCATTACTTCGTGACAAGAATTATTGTTGATAGATCTAATAAAACGACCGTGGGATTTCGAGAAACGATATGGTTTGCGGGCAGAGCATGGTAGTAAAATCAAAACTTTATCCAATCCCTCTGGGGCTTGATAACTGTTTGANATAAATTCACACCAATCACCAACAATAGGGTCATTTAAACTTGAATGACTGCTACAGTCAAGTTGCTTTTCCTTATCTACATGACTCGATAATAATCCCTCTTGGCCAGTACAACTCTTATCATGGAGTCTTAGGTGTTCAACTAGTTTAGGACTATTCAATGATTGCTTATCTACGAGGGAACGAAGATTACCGCTTGACAAGTGGGATTTTATCGATGCTATAGATTGTCTCCATTGCTCGATTTGAACCTCCATACCCGAAGATTCATTCATCGATTCAACTGGCATCCTTGGACCATTGACTGAAAGTATAACTCCAGCAGAACTGCACATTCTAGAACGAGATAGATCGAAAATATCGACTCCAAACCAACACAGTACTGCTGCATTATCAGGACCTCCAATCCCGGGAGTCCAAAGCAGTGAACCGGGAAACCGGTGTTTGAGAACTTGTATTGCTTTGACTAACCTCTCTGGCTGGGCTGCAAGTTGTGCNGCATCTACCAAAACCACAATTCCTGGATTTAAATCAGGGTCGACCAATGCCTCATCATGTGACAACCTTTGCCAAGATACAGGAAGAAGAGGACCAATTCCGGCAGGCTCTCCGGCATCTGCTTCTTCCAACGAAGGTGGTAATACGTGCCCAATAGATGTCTGCCAATTTGGCGCCTTAATGGAAAAGTCTGGAGGAGATAAATTCAATTTAGATTCGAGAGTTATTGTTGCAGGAATCTTATCATCTGTAAAAGATTTGAATGGAGCCAAGTATTCGTCTAGTTCTGGGTCTCCTCGTAGTTGAATTAGTATAGGAGTTTTGACCTTTGGATTGCTTCTATCGCCCAAACTCCACGAACGCGCGTAGCGGTCGCGAGAAAAAACAACTCGGCCTAACTCCTGCGCCATACATAATCCTGCAACCTCATATTATTGAAGGGTTTGAAGTTTTGAATGCCTAAGTTGAAACATTGAATGCCTTAGGATTGTTTAACGAGGGTCTTCTATGAGTTCTNNGTTGAAGTATACGACAATATTTATTGTAATTATGCTTTCATTACTAATGGTGCAAGTTTCAGGGCAATCCAATGATCCTGAAGTTATTGTTAATGATGGTAGAATCACTGGGTTGAATATCGAAAATGGTCAAACTTATACTGATAGNTGGCAGATCAAAGAAAATAACTGGTATAGTGTTAATCTGGATTGTCAAGGTTGCACTGGTAATCTAAAGTTAAACGGAACTTTGATTGATAGTTCTAGTAATTCAATGAATGGATTTGCGAGTGCTGATGGGACAATGGAATTGACTATTGAAAGTTCTATTGATGAAGAAATTGGCCTATCAATCATTCATCAGACAAATGATGATTTTGTATCAGTACGCCCTTCACCTGCACAACTGGCACCGACTATTTCTGGTGAAGTATGTTTGGACGTAACGGTTTGTATAGATTATTCGAGAGGAAACCTTGCATCAATACCTAATGGAGAATTTTCCAGTTCATCATTTATCACAGGAGTTCTTGATGAGGGACAATCGGAATACTTTGCAATAGATGTTTCAAAAGGCGATACTTTGGAATTATCTTTGGCCCATTCAAGTTCTGATATTATGATAGAGGTATATTTCCAAAATCAATCTGAGGAAAAATTACTAAGCAACAATATTAGTTCACCAAGTCAACTGATTCCCAACCAAGAATTAGGCTCAAGTTATTGGCAATTTGATGATGATGGTCGTGCTCTAGTCAAAGTCGAATCACAATCTATTGACACAATATGGGCATTGCAACAAACTTTATTCAAATCACAAGAATTGTATGTATTACCAACTAATGTATCTTCTCAAGTATATGGGCACNATTTCAATNCTNTACTANTCGATGTTTCNGATTCCAAAAGATTATCTCTAAATTCACCCTACTCAGGAGTGGATATTTCTTCATCNCAATTGATGGGTGGGCAATGGGTTCAATCTGATTCCTTTACATTACAACAAAATATTATTTCAAATTTATATGTTTATCCAAATGTGAGTGCTGTACGTATAGATGTCTCAGCAGAAGTGTTCTTGGTTCAAATATCAGTTGAAGATTTTTCTGATTTTGGACAAGGGGTTGAAGCACCTTCTCTACCACCAATATATCTCGAATCAGATAACTCATCATGGCCGACAATAGACTTAGAAATGAATNCNCAAAATGGAGAATTCACCCTNCCTATCTTTGACCACTCCGATGTTTACAAAATAGAAATTACTGGTTGGGAAGACTCTATTCACTTTGTCAAATTTACTATCGAAGGAGATATTGAAGATTGTGAGGTTGAATTGATTCAAAAGAATCAGGAAACATGGGAGGATAAGGAAACTAAGGTTAGAACTATCTCATCAGGAGATATTCAAGTGGCTCTAGAATTAGAAAGAGGCACACACTTTCTTAGAATTAGCATTATCAATTCATCAATATACAATAATTCTTGGGGAGAAAATGTTGATTCAAAGCAATATTCCATAACAAGCCAATATGAATTGGTCGACGAAGGTGAAGAGCCTTGGTTCCCACCTGATGAAAATGCAAAGAAATGGGGCTCAATCGCCCGTTGGTTCATGGGAGCATTATTCTTAGTCCCAGGAATTATTGTATTAATCTTGTATAAGAAAAACCTTAACTTTGCAAATTCCCTTTCAAATAAGAAAAAGCGTTTGGAATGGCTCAGGAGAAGTTTAGATGAAGGTAGAACTACACCAAAACAAAGTAGGAAGTTTTTGAGACGTGCACTTGACTCAATCTCTACACTAGAATGGAAGTCTGCTTGTGAAATATGGGGGGAATACGATGTCGAACACAGGACTGAAGGTTTAGCAATGGTGGCATGGAAATTAGATGAAAGATTATCTAAAAATAATTCTTCCTGGCCAATCATCATTGGAATAAATATTATCGAAGGAAACTGGGAAATGGCTGCATTGAGGATGGATGCACCAGAAGGTCAAGCATGGAATATTACTAGTGTCCACCCACGTTTCCTTTCAAACGGTGAAGAAATTTTCCTTGACTCTATGGTTTCTGGAAATATTGTCTTTGTTACAGTGGAAATCGAGGGAAGTTCAAAATGCGTTGATATTGAATTGAATGGCCGTGTAGATGGTGAACCATTCGCTGCAAGAATTCCAAGTACACTTTGGAGAAATTCTGATTCAGAAGAGTGAATTACTACTTACGACGTTGTTCAGCATCTTCTTCAACCCGAGATACAATGTCTTTAGGAGCTAAATCCTCTCTTAATTCATCTAGAGATTTCTTGACATTTTTGCTGATTTTCTTTGGCATATGTAATTTAACTAAAACCACAACATCGCCTCTTCCTGAACCTCTTGTCCTAGGCAAACCTCTCTTTCTTATTTCCAATGTCTCTCCAGAGTTAGTTTGAGCCGGTACTTTGATCACTAATTCCTCACCATCAATNTGTGGAAGGGTGACTTGAGTGCCCAATATCAAATCCGAGTAACCTAGTGGCAGTGACATTATCAGATCTGCATTTGAACGCTCAAACCATGGATGTTGTTCNATTTCTAGTTCGATAAACAAATCTCCATTCACTCCATTAGCATTGGTGGGAGGTTCTCCTTTTCCTCGCATTCTCAATCGAGTGCCATCTTCTGCTCCTAATGGAATATTGAAACGTAGTTTGGTCTCTTCTAGATTACGTCCAGAACCTCTGCAAGTCTTGCACTTGGATTTTATTATTCGACCATTTCCCCCACAGGAGGAACATTCTCTAACAACATCTTGTACGAAAGGACCTATTTGTTGTCTTGCTCTTACTCTTCCTTGTCCACCACAATCAGAGCAAGTTTGAGTTTCTCCATTTTCNCCTCCAGTACCATCGCAATCACCACATTTAACCGGTAATTCAATCTCTAATTCTTCTGAAGTTCCGTTCAATACCGATTCTATGCTTATACTGTGTCTAATCAGAATATCATTGCCACGTTTTGGTGATGAACGTCTAGAGGTGCCTCCAAAGAAACTGGAGAAGAAATCGCCTCCAAGTATATCTTCTAGATTAATATTGAAACCGCCGCCACTAAATCCTCCAAATGGTGAACCGGATGGCCCATCATGACCGAATCGGTCATACATTTGTCGCTTTTCATCATCCGAAAGAACTGCATATGCTTCTTGGATCTCTTTGAATTTATCTTCAGCATCATCCTCTGTACTTCTATCGGGATGNTACTTTCTAGCAAGACTTCTAAAAGCATTTTTCAAGTCCTTTTCTGTCGCTTCTTTGGTAACTCCTAGCACTTCATAGTAGTCCCGTTTCTGCGACATAATTCCACCGAGCAAACCATCGGTAAACTCGATGCCCTTTGAACATCACGGAGATTGAGTGATAAATCAAGGTAAAATATCAAGTCCACAATTTAGACAAAANCGCTCATTTGGNGGAGTTACAGCTCCACAGCCTCTGCAAGTTTTCTGNANCTTTACNGGATTTGAAATTTGTTGATTNGNTTGATTTTGATTACTTGGGAGCATTGCCATTGATTCGAGACTTTGAGAATTGGTAGCCTGAATTTCTTTGTCCCAAGAGTAAGCATCTTTGTCCATCGAGTATGTAACTTGTGCATTATTTGAAGATTGGTTATATTCTGCAGTATTTCTTGTATCGAGTGAAACTTCTTTTTCACCTTCATCTGTCATGGATGTTGCCTTNAGTGTGGAATCAACATCTCGCCTAGTAGTTTGAAGGGGTGAGTTTGGTCTAGAAACAACGACTGGAGCGGCGTTAGAAGCTGCAGTTAGTGCATCAATTCTTCTTTCTTCTCGTTCTTCACTGATATTTTTATTTCCAAAAAGACCANCGATCCAATCTAAAAAGGAATCCATTGGACTTGACTTCCTTGTGGAACCAATGGTTGAATCAATTGCTTCATCATCAAATGATGATTTGCCAGAAACTCTTCTAGTGGCCTCTACTACATGGCTGGCCTCATTTAGAAATTGAACCTCTACTTTTTCATCTTCTCCAACCACTATTTCGGGAGATTCAGTATTGATNTCNCCGATATTTTGTAGAAGTTTTGCTTTACCTTCATCAGATAATTCTGAATCGACTTGAGCATTAGTTTGCCATACTCCGTCTTCTTCGGCCTGGTAAACTTTTTTCATTTTCTTCATTACCTTAGTACGTCTATACTCATAGTCTTTGACGAGGAATGATTTACGGTAAATGAAAAATCCAATACCTCCACCTACGGCATAATAAGGAATCATTAGTAATGGCTCAATCTTGAAAACCTCTCTAAGTGGGGTGACAAAGACGTGAATAAATGCTAGTATAACCAAAGGCAAAAACCCGACGCTTCGAGAACTGAGTGAGTCGTTAGCCATCGTATTCACCCATCCTCTGTTACACATCACTCAAGTATGTTCCCACCTGATGTGTTGTAGATATCACCTGTCATTTGATGCTCGACCTTTTCTGACCAAACCNCCGATTANGCCTATTGAGAATGTTATATGTAATGCTAAAAGGCTTAATGGNACTCCNATTAGTAAAGAAATTTTNCGCCACTTTATCGTAAANCTCAAACCTTCGCTTANTATTNCTAAAGCGTAAATCAAAGAAGGCATATACCAATATTGANTNGAAGTTAGTAGTAAAATTAATGANAAAATTAATCCAANCCATGGTAAAAATTCTCTCTTACTATGNCTTGAAGGATGTTTNTTGATNATCTTNGTTCGCCAAAATCCATATCTGTAGCCCATTTTAANCCAACTGGANAAATTTGTTCTCTTAACCATCTTNACATGTGTATCATTAGTTCGATANAGTNTGAAACCTGAATCTTGTAATCGCATTGANANGTCACTATCTTGACTTGTTATGAAATCTGTATCCCAACCACCTATTTNTTNAATTGCTTCGCGAGAATGCATACAGAATGCTGGAGTCCTTGTTTCACCTGTTTCGGAAAAATTATCAAATTGCCCNGAACCACTACCTAAAGTNGAAGATAANGTAGCCTCTATCCATGTTTCAACCATTGTTTTCTNACCATCNCTTGGTAAGACTCTAACTCCCAATCCTGCAACTTTAGAACTTGAATNATTAGTTATGTTTTGCCATACTTCCANNCTTTTNGACAAATGNTCNNCAGGAACNGTACAGTGACCGATCAATTCCACNATCAAATCTANGCTATCTGGTAATANTTNCAGAGCNAGATTTCTTGCTTCAGCTACATATTTNCCNGGNTTATTATGTAAAATAATCTCTGGACCNCCTTTCTGATTAGATNATGTAATCATTTTCTTAACAANTTCAATAGAACCATCGGTAGAACCGCCATCTAGGACTAATATCATGTGCTTTGAAGCATCTAGAGTTTGAACTANTAGTGATTCAATACATTTTTCAATATATTTTGATTCATTAAAAATGGGGATTACAGTCGCTAATATTGGACTCATTTTCCCACTCATGACACAAGAACTGAATATTGGCTTTCATACTTCGCCTAAATTTTTATCAAAAAGACAGATTGAAGAGTAGATTCAATCACGCCGAACCATGACTGGCCCAATTCTAAAGCTGAGTGGCAAGGATGAAGGGATTCAAGTAACTGTAGAAAGTATACTATCTGGTGCTGATTCTCCCGAAAAGGTCACTGAATGCATCAGGAAAATTTTTCCAGAGTTCAATAATGGAAGTCAAATAAAGCATCCCGAATTAGGAGCAGCAGAAAACCAGATTATTCGAGATGAAAACTTATCGATGAATGAATTTTTGATGTTATTACACAAGCAACAGATACTCGATACTGCTTTAGATTCAATGAGCCGTAATTTATCATCAGATGACACTGAATTTCACATCTTACGTCAAGCGGCGATTTCAGCGAAAATTGCTTTCAATATACCTGGTGAGAATCCTTTGGGCGGATTGATAACTATTCGGCTAAAGGGAAAAAATCTCAAAGACTGGATTGAGGCTGCCACTTGGCACAAGGGTAGAGATAGTATTCCTCGTTCAATAGATGATGAATTAGCCATGGATAAATCCGGTGAAGCTACTACTTGGATTTGACAATTCTTTGAATAATTCTTTGGCAACCAATCTATCTATTCCAATATATTCGCCGACTTCATCTTCATCAACAATCCATTTCACCTCATCATGTGAAGTCCAATTTTCTTTTTTATCTAGATTGGGTATTTGGTCAATAAATTGACAAATCTCGATATTCAAATCAATATCAAAATGTTCTGTTTTATGAAACCATTTGCCAAAACTCTTGATACTTTTTACATTCCAATTGAATTCTTCCTTGAGTTCTCTAATAATCGCTTCTGATTGATTTTCGCCCCACTCAAATTTCCCACCTGGAAATTCCCAAAGTCCCAAATTTTCTCCATCATTACGCCTTGCTACAAGCATTTTTTGGTCTTTAAGAATCGCTCCTGCAGCCACTGATATGACTGGTTTATACAATATCCTTCCAATCATATTTAGGAGTAATTCTTTAGCCGAATGTACGCTGAATTTATCATAATCAGGTAAGTGTAAAAATAAGCATGGTGTCCTATCACCTTCAGTAGTTATATGATGTATTTTGGAAAGTGTATTGTAATATGTTTCATTACATACAAACTTACCAGCATCAAAAGAGATCTCAGCATTGATAGTTTCATTATTGGTAAAAATCAAATTAGAATTAACTGTGGACTTATGTTCAATAGAACCGATACTATGTTGCCGTAATTGGCGACCAGAATTATCTTTAATTTTCATATCTAAGATATTCTGAGCCATTAATTCAATTCTTGGAACTTGACAAGATTGGCATAAGCCAAGGTGAATAATAGCATCCCATTGCCCACCAAATGACAGCATTTCAGATGTTAATTTGGCACCAAATACATCAACTGATAGAATTTCTGTGTCTAATGTGATCTCAATATCATTGATCTCATATCCTCTAATTTCACTCCAAGGGTCACTAACGATCAAATGTTTATCTAGAGTTTTTACCAAATCTCCTGAAATATTAGTAGAATGATTAGAGAACGGCTCAAAGCCAGTCACCAATACTCTCGCCATCATACTGCACTAAATCATCCAGTTATTGATATTCATGGAGGCAAATGAGCGCTATCTTGACAAACTCTAACCTTAACCTCGTTATTGGGCGGTACTTTGGAAGCGATGGATTCACAATTCGCAGCAACTGATGCTGAGGTTAAAAAAGCATACAGAAAATTGGTTGTTAAGTTCCATCCAGATAAGATTGGGGAATTAGGTGAAGGCCCAATGAATAAAGCAAAAGATAGAA